>JAOTYD010000001.1 GCA_029862005.1 Gammaproteobacteria bacterium
GGTCCTGATAGTGAACCCTAATGTAAGCAGTCTCGATCCAACCAATTTCCTTTTGCCGCTTGTCGCTAAGTTGCGTCATTAACTCCGATAAATCGCTGCGCAGTTGGTTTAGGTCGTAATCTATATTGGGAAGAGTAGCCATAAGACGCCTAACGCTCAAATCAGCGGCGCGGCGTCAGCCGCGTCCGTCTGCATTTGCTTGTTATGTTCTATCTTTCCAGTTATTAGGGTCACGGCTACCGTGCATTACTGCGACAATTGATACAAGAGCATTTTCTGCTCTGTAGTAAATTCCAAATGGAAATTTCTTAATGACGGCTCTTCGAGTATTCGATGAACCACGGGAAACATTTCAGGATTTCGCCAATTAGGTCGCAGATCGACAAAACTTCGTCCAAAAATTCTGCTCCCAATCCTTATCTTTGAGTCTCATACCAGGCAGCTGCGTCTGCGACATCTGTTTCAGCATCCGGCTGGAAGTTGACTACGGACTTCACAGCCTGCTTTTTATATCCGCTATGACCTCAGAAGCTTCGCGCCCTTTGTCGCCATCCCCTTCATAGGCGTCTAGGCGTTTGTCTAGCTCCATCCTCTGAGCATCTGTCAATTCAAGTGAAGATTGTTCCGCCGCAATGCTGTCCCAGATATCTTCGACTAGTCGGATACGGTCTTCTAATGGAAGTTTTAATATGCTTGACATAGGTTAATCTCCGAGCGGTATTTTACCACCAATTACTCGTAGATGTGACATAGAACATAACGCCTGGCATCAGCGGCCAAAGTGAACGCGTAGCGGGCGCTTTGGTCCGACTGCATGCGCTTGTTAGGCGATAATGGTTGTAATTCGATATCGTTACTCATGCGCGGCCAGTTTTGCGTAACGTATTGATCATTGACGCTGCATATGTCTCGTCATTGGAAGGAGTTTCATCGCATGAATTTTCGCTGAATGCATTGGTACTGCTAAATAGATTGGGTTCCAGGAAAAATACGATGGAATGACGGACCCTGTCCCAACCTAATACTCGATGCGGCGTTGCAACGAACTTCCGAGATGACTGCGTTTCGAGGGCCTCTCCCAAATGGACAGAAAGCCCTTCACTTCTCTCGGGGACATCCAGCCACTCTCCGGTTGGCGTTTTAATTTGCAAACCTGGTTGATCTTGCCATTGGAAGGTGAGCCCGCCATTGTCGGTATGTTTTTTTCCGATAACGTTTTGATTTTGCCCAGTTGGATTACCTGGATATTTCAATAGTCGCATACTCGAGCTACTGTTCTGGTATCGAGCCGCTGCGGTTGTTTCATTGACATTCAAGTAGCGCGCCATGGCGCGAATAATTCTGACACCCAATGCCTCCATTTGCGTGAATCGTGCAGTCATTTCTTCTCGCCAGTTGGGGGCGGGCTCTACTGAAGGCCAGACATTTGTTTCGGTGACCAGTTCGATATCATCTATACCGGGACCAGAGGCGGGCATTTCTGGGCCAATATCGAAGATTTCATTGTAGGCAAAACCACCGGCTCGCCTATCGACGTAGCCGCGCATACAGCGTCGACTGGTGGGGCACATTTCCCGCTTCCCCATTTCATATAGCACTGGCTGTGATAGGTCAAACAGGGAAAATAGTTTCTCGATTATTTTAGATTCTGGTTTTAACGGGGCAGGTAAGCCGACCGCCATGAATCCCCCAATGGTTTCACATGCTTTTCCTATTGCTTGATCTACAGGCACCCAGATTTCGGGCTTGTCGTCATACAACACTCGGATATCGATTATCGGTAAGGTGTTTCGTTTATTAATCACGGGTTTTGTATGGAATTTTACTGGGTTTAAAATCGAAATAATTGAAGATTTCTGAAATCGCCTAACGCTCGGCATCAGCGGCGTGGCCGTAGGCCACGTCCGTCTGCATGCCCTTGTTAGGCGCGTTTTGTTTAGTGTTACCTACTTTGTAGAATATTTGCTCGCGTAATAATAGCTGTACGTCATCAGGCTAATCAGACCAATTGCAAATAGAAACAGGACCAAATTAAATTCAACAGTTCCATCCAAAGAAAACTTCGTTCTTACGACCGTAATCAATGTTACAACGAGAATTGTTGGAATCAGTATCCATTTTCGCTCTATTGGTTTTCTATCTGCTATTAGCAACATTACAGTCCATGAGAATATGGTAACAGACGCCAGACCCATCGGATAAGCTACTTCGTCTACACCCATTCTTTCCGGTATCCACACTAAAATTGCAACAATGAAATCTGCTATTGCCGCAATCCAATAACTCAGTCTCAATAATAGAATTGATTTTGTCATATCATTTTGTCCCTAAAGACGTAGAAATCGGATACTGTCGCGGAGGTAGGGATTTGTCTAAGCGCCCTAACGCCTCGCATCAGCGGCAGACAAAGCGCGTAGCGGTTTGGCTGTCCGGCTGCATGCGCTTGTTAGGCGGCTTTGTTGGCTCATGCTTAGTAGCTGCGTCTTAGGAGCTTTATAGCTCATTGAATGTGCCTGCCTGCGTAGAATTTACACCTGCCGTTGTAGTTTCAGTTGCGACATATGTCCCAGAGAAAGCAGTATTAAATGTAAACGAATAAGCAATACTCCCACCCACAGAATCTGTTACTTTAACAGTACCACTGGCACCATTAGAGCTATAGATGTACATCCCCCATGAATCGGGAAAATTAACTCCATCACCTTGTACGGTGTACCAAGGCTGAGAACTTAAAAAAACAACGGTAAATGTGCCCGTTTTTGAGAACTCACCTGAACCAGATTCAGCTGTTACTCGATACGTTTTACCAGCTAATGTACTTGGTGCCGAAACTGCTGCTGCATCGTCATCACTGCTGCTAATACCACCAATACTGCATGATATTAATGACATAGTTAGGGAGAGAAATGAGATACAGGCCATTGCTTTCATTTTATATCTACATTGTCCTATATGGATGATTACTGTTATGACGAAGGACTCATTAAACGCCTAACGCCTCGCATCAGCGGCCGGCCGTAGGCCGGTCCGACTGCATGCGCTTGTTATGGGTAAATTTGAACTCTTTACTCAAACTGCTGAAGTACACCAATGCTAATATGAAGCCATCTATAATACTCATTACCTGAAGATACACAGTTGAAAGCTCAGTTAAGACAGTAATTCCATAAAAGAACGATGAGACAACCGAAAGGATTGTTAACCAAAGAAACGCCAATCTGGCCCAGGGCTTAAAGTAAATAAGGCCAATACTGACGACACCATAAGCAATTAGAAATGCATATGAAATGTTACTCAGTGCCTCCCAGCTAAAAACACGACCAACGTGCGCCCAAGACAATGCGTCAATTGTCTCTGGGCTGTAGAAATGCGATTCAATTCTGGGCAGGAATCCCCAAATTACATAGAGAGCCACTGATGCAATCACTAAGATTCGAAAGTAAAGTTTGAACATTTATGATTTACCCATAACAGCCTATTTAAAAGGTCTTCGACCTTTTAATATATATTAGCGGGTGGACTTGATAACTGGGGGGTTGTGTTTGGTATGTTGCCAAGTTTCTGATTTACCCACTAAATTTGTTGCTGATTATTAGATTCATTGTTATCGAGTAAATGACTCGATAATACCCTTGATTTGGCGGCTGAGGTTGGTAAGGTGGCTGGGAATAGTTTCACGAAAGGATTCGTTACTATGCCCACCTTACAAAAGCCTGTTGCCTCGCCGTTTCTTGCCTCCGTGTCTGATTATATGGCGGTGCGTCGCTATAGCAAACGCACGATCAAATCATATCTCTACTGGATCAGGTATTTTATCGTGCACCACGGTATGCGCCACCCGTCTGAAATAGGTTCGAAGGAGATTGAGCAATTCCTGACCTATCTCGCGGTGGAACGGGAGGTTTCCATTGCCACTCAGAAAATTGCGCTGAATGCGTTGGCTTTCCTGTACAACCGGGTGCTTGAAAACCCGTTGGGGGAACTGGGCAATTTCAATCGCGCCAGGCGTCAGCGCAATCTCCCGGTTGTGTTAACCCGGCTCGAGATCGCTCAGTTGCTGCAACACCTGTCAGGCACGGCCCTGTTGATTGCGTCGCTGCTCTATGGCTCGGGCTTACGCCGTACCGAAGCGGTTAGGCTAAGAGTCAAGGATATCGATTTGGAGCGCCACCAGTTACAGGTGTGGAATGGCAAGGGATACCATAACCGTTTGACCACGCTGGCACCTGAACTGGTGCCACCGTTGCGAAGCCAGATCGAAAGGGTGCGCCTGTACCTGCAGGAAGACAGCCGGCATGCGCACTATGCGGGTGTCTGGATGCCGGATGCGCTGGCGCGAAAATATTCCGCAGCGGCCAAAACCCTGGGGTGGCAGTACCTGTTCCCGTCTCCGCGCCTGGCGCTAGACTCGCACAGCAGTTTACTCCGGCGTCACCATCTCCATGAGGCCAACATCAATCGGTCAATCCGGCAGGCGGCGCGCCAGGCACGCATCGACAAGCACGTCACCAGCCATGCCCTGCGGCACTCGTTTGCCACCCACCTGCTCGAAGCGGGCGCCGACATCCGCACCGTGCAGGAGCAGCTGGGCCATCGGGATGTCAAGACGACCGAGATCTATACCCATGTGCTTAAACGCGGCGCACGTGGAGTGCGTAGCCCGTTAAGCGATTTGAATAAAACGTGATGGATTGGCACGGCACCGCTATAATCCGGCCTTGGTTTTTGAGCGAGATCCGTAATGGCTGACGAATCCCTGGTAATTGACACCGGCGTGCACGCGCCTGATGCCTGCGTCATCTGGTTGCATGGCCTCGGCGCCGATGGTCACGATTTTGAGCCCATCGTGCCTGAACTGCGTCTCGACCCCGGCCTCAACATCCGCTTCGTTTTTCCGCACGCGCCGATGATGCCGGTCACCATCAACCAGGGTTTCGTGATGCGCGCCTGGTTTGATATCGGTACTGCAGACATCAGCGCCGAGGTCGACGAGAAGGGTATTCGTGCATCTGCCAACCTGGTCGATAAGCTCATCGATGCCGAAATTGCCAGTGGCATTGCACCTGAGCGCATCGTGCTTGCCGGTTTCTCGCAGGGTGGCGCCATTGTATTACACGCCGGCCTGCGTTACGGCAAGCAACTTGCCGGTATTATCGCTTTATCGAGTTTCCTGCCGCTCGCGGAAACACTGGAGCGCGAAAAGTCCAAGGTCAATGCAGGCCTTCCAATTCTGCTGGCGCATGGATCGGCTGACCCCGTGGTGCCGGTTGTCCTCGCTTACGAGACCCGTGGCGAGCTTGAAAAGCACGGTTACGCGGTTGAATGGCATGAGTACAAGGGCATGGCACACAGCGTTTCGGAACAGGAAATCTTCCATCTCGCCGAGTGGCTTGAACAGAGAATTATATAACCTTAGTCCTTGATTCTTTCGCGGCCAGCGTTGACCTGGAACAGCACCTGTTCGGGCGCGGTTCCGCCGGTGATGTTGCGCGCATTGATTGAGCCTTCGAGCGTCAGCACCTCGAACACATCCTCTTCGATGCGCTTGTCGAACTTCTGCAATTCTTTCAACGTGCATGCACTGAGATCCTTGCCTTGCTTGATCGCAAATGCGACAGCCTTGCCGACTGCTTCGTGTGCGTCGCGGAAGGTCACGCCTTTTTTGACCAGGTAATCGGCGAGATCGGTCGCGGTCGCATACCCCTGTTGCGCGGCCTGGTAGGTTTTTTCCCGGTTGACACTTAGTGCGGGCACCATGTCGGCGAACGCGCGCAGCGAATCGATCAAGGTGTCGAGGGTGTCGAACAACGGCTCCTTGTCTTCCTGGTTATCCTTGTTATACGCAAGCGGTTGCGCTTTCATCAGCATCAACAGGCTCATCAGGTGTCCGCTCACGCGCGCGGATTTACCACGCACCAGCTCGGGCACGTCCGGGTTTTTCTTTTGCGGCATGATCGAAGAGCCCGTGCAATAGCGATCGGGCAGCTGGATAAAATCGTACTGTGCACTCGACCACAGCACCAGCTCCTCGGCCATGCGCGACAGGTGCATCATGCAGATCGCGGCAGCAGCGCAAAATTCGATCGCGAAATCGCGATCGCTAACCGCGTCGATCGAGTTGCGGCTGGGCATGTCAAAGCCCAGTAGTTCGGCCGTGTACTCCCGGTCGAGTTCGAAAGAAGTGCCAGCCAAAGCGGCACTGCCCAGCGGCATCTGGTTCATGCGTACCGCGCAGTCTGACAGTCGTCCATGGTCGCGATCGAGCATTTCAAACCAGGCCAGCATGTGATGCCCGAAACTTACCGGTTGGGCGACCTGCAGGTGGGTAAAGCCGGGCATAATGGTTTCGACTTCGCGTTCGGCAACATCGAGCAGCCCGTTTTGAAAGCTGCGAATACCTTGCATGCAAACCGTGATCTGTTCACGCAGGTAAAGTCGAATATCGGTTGCGATCTGATCATTGCGCGAGCGACCGGTGTGCAGTTTCTTGCCGGCATCGCCGATCAGTTCGGTCAGGCGTGCCTCGATGTTCATATGCACGTCTTCGAGTGCCACCGACCAGGCGAACTTGCCGGCGTCGATTTCTTCACGAATTTGCTGCAGACCGTACTTGATTGCGGTCAGCTCATCCGAACTGAGCACGCCGATGTGTTTCAGCATCATGGCATGGGCGCGTGAACCTTCGATATCGGCATGCGCGAGCCGCCGATCGAAACCGACCGAAGCAGTAAAGGCCTGCACGAACTCGTCGGTGGGTTGATTGAAGCGCCCGCCCCACATGCGGGTATCATCTTTGCTCATTGATTTCAGGTCGTTTGGCAGTCGTAAAATTGTGCGTAATACGGCAGCACATTGTGCTAGATATTGTTGTATGCTTGCAGCGCGGGACGAACAAATCAACTCTTTATGCCAGATAATACAGAAAAAAGTATACCCGGCTCCAAAAACTCGACTTACCTGCCCAACTTCTGCGATGGCGAGGCATTTTTACGCCTGTTGCTGGTGGTCGAATTGATCGCGATTGTATTCGCACTGGTCAGCTTCGGTGGCGGTAGCCTGTTCGTGCATATCTCGCTAATTTCGGTTGCGATGCTGTGGGTTGGCATGGCGACCGCGGCGGTGTTATGCGTGCTAATGCGTAAGAGTTGGCTCGGTAGTCATCTGCGCACCACGATCATCGCAATTTCGACAACCCTGCTGATGACCTTGCTGGTCAGTTTCGGGAGTTTGAGCATGGGTGAAATGCTACGCTTTGGACCCACCGCGCAGGATGTCGGTTATACGTTGACGCGCAACCTGGCGGTAGCGGCAATCCTGATCGGTCTCGCGTTGCGTTACTTTTACCTCCACTACGAGTCCGATCAACGCCTTCAGGTGCAGGCACAGGCGCGACTGCAGGCACTGCAGGCGCGCATACGACCGCATTTCCTGTTCAACAGCATGAATACCATCGCCAGTCTTACCCATGACCAGCCGGATCTCGCCGAACAGGCGATTGAGAATCTGTCGGACCTGTTTCGAGCAAGCCTGGCGGCTGAGTCCAGTATCTCCCTGCAACAGGAACTCGAGTTGACGCGCAGCTATATCGAGCTCGAGGCCCTGCGCCTGGGCGATCGGCTCGAGCTGATCTGGAAACTGCCATCACCGCCACCATCACTTAACCTGCCGGCGCTGACCCTGCAACCGCTGGTGGAAAACGCGATATACCATGGGATTGAACCCCTGCCCACCGGTGGCATCATCGAGATCGAAATTCGTCAATCTGACACCGATACTGAAATACTAATCTCCAACCCGGTGATACCGGTACAACAGTCGGAACGCCGCCAGGGTAATCGCATGGCGATGGAGAATATTAAGGAACGCCTGGCGCTGGCTTTTGATGGACTGGCTTCAATGGCGTTATCCGAGACTGAGACACGCTATACTATAAAGTTAACGATTCCAACGGCGGAGACTTCGTGAAAATCCTGATAGTCGACGATGAAAAGCCGGCACGTGATCGCCTGGCGCGCATGGTAGGCGAACTCGATGCACATGAGCTGGTGGGCGAGGCGGTTAACGGGCTCGAGGCACTCGGCATGGCGCAAAGCCTGGAACCCGATATCGTGCTACTCGATATCCGGATGCCGGGCATGGATGGCATTGAAGCCGCGCGCCATATCGCCAAGCTCGATGAACCACCAGCGGTCATTTTTATTACCGCGTTTTCGGACCATGCCCTCGAAGCCTTCGAAACCCATGCGGTCGACTACCTGCTGAAGCCGGTCAAGCAGGAGCGCCTGCAGGCGGCGCTGGATGCAACCATCCGTCCGACCCGCGCCCAGGCCTCCCGCAGCAACGGTGTGCTGTCAGGGCTCGAGGCGCGCCAGCATATTTGTGCACGGGTACGCGGCAGCCTAGTGCTGGTACCGATCGATAACATCTATTATTTTCACGCCGAACAGAAATATGTCACCGTACGCCATACCGAGGGCGAGGTTTTGATCGAGGACGCGCTCAAGGGCCTTGAGTCCGAGTTTGGCGACCGCTTCCATCGCATCCATCGTAACGCGCTGGTCAGCCTGTCGCGACTGGCCGGGATGCAATCCGAAAATGACGGCCACCGGGTCATCTTCCGCGATATTGACGATACCCTCGAAGTCAGCCGCCGGCATTTGCCGGGCGTGCGCAAGATTATCAGGAACCTGTAACGGGTATGACCGAGACCCGATCTGAATTGCGCATCGCTACCCGTGCCAGCCCGCTGGCGCTGTGGCAGGCAGAGCATGTGGCGGCTCGTCTCGAAGCATTGCATTCACATCTCAAGGTTTCGCTGGTGACGATGAAAACCCGCGGCGACAAGATGCTCGATTCACCGCTTGCCAAGGTTGGCGGCAAGGGCCTGTTTGTCAAGGAGCTGGAGCAGGGTTTGCTCGACGGTCGCGCCGACCTGGCGGTGCATTCACTCAAGGATGTGCCGGTACATTTTCCGGACGGGCTTGAGCTCGCACTCGTTATGGAACGTGAAGACCCGCGCGATGCCTTCGTTTCGAATCGGTATGCCAGGCTCTCCGAAATGCCTGATGGCACGCTGGTCGGCACTTCCAGCCTGCGTCGTCAGACCCAGTTACGTGAACGTTATCCCGGGCTGCGAGTCGACTGGTTGCGCGGCAATGTCAATACCCGCCTGTCGAAACTTGATGCCGGCGAGTTCGATGCCATTATCCTCGCGGCAGCGGGATTGCAGCGCCTCGGCTTTGCCGAGCGCATCAAGGTCGCGATTGAGCCTGAAGAGTGCCTGCCAGCTATTGGCCAGGGCGTGCTCGGTATCGAGATTCGTGGCGATGACCAGCAACTGCGCGAACTGATTGCGCCGCTTGAGCATACTGAAACCACGCTCCGGATCGTGGCCGAGCGTGCCTTGAATCAAACCCTGAATGGTGGCTGCCAGGTACCGATCGCCGGGTATGCGGTACTTGAGCAGGATCAGATATACCTGCGGGGGTTGGTGGGGGAGCCCGACGGCAGTAAAATTCTACGAGCCGAAATCCGCGGTAACCGCTCCGAGGCGCACGATCTGGGAGTACAACTGGCACATCAACTGCTGGCACAGGGTGCCGATAGCATTCTCGCCAGGCTACGGGATTAAGTATGGTGTCAGGGCTGCAGGGCCAGGTAATTCTGAATACCCGGCCTCGGCATCAGCAGGCCGAACTCACCGCGCTACTCGAGCGGGATGGTGCGCGGGTCTTGTCGTTTCCGGTAATTGAAATCGCACCAATTGAAAATCCTGACCTTGAACAACGCCTGGCCCGGGAGATCCCGCAGTTCGATATCCTATTGTTTGTCAGTCGTAACGCGGTCGATGGCGCATTTCGTATGCTCGACGCGTCGCGGCTTGCATCGAACCGGTCTTTTGGCGTGATCGGTACAGCGACACGACGCGCGCTGGCCGACCGGGTCGCGAACCTGGATCAGTGCCTGGTCGCGGGCGAACCCTATAACAGTGAAGCCTTGCTTGATGCCGATGAATTGCAGCAGGTTGCAGGTAAACGCATTATGATTTTTCGCGGTCAACAGGGGCGCAACCTGCTCGGAGAAGAACTGGTTGCACGCGGTGCCGAGGTCCGCTATTGCGAGGTCTATCGCCGCGAGCTGCCGCAACGTGATCTATCTGCCTTCAATCGACTGGTTGCCGAGACGTTTCCAACGCTTGCAATATTGACCAGCAACGAGGGCATGCATAACCTGTTTGAGCTGGTGGATGCCGATGCCGCGGAGCGATTACGCCAGATCCCGTGGCTTTTGATCAGCGAAAGAATGCGTGAATCGGCGTTGAAACTGGGACATAATGCGACCATCGTTATCGCACGCAGCGCCAGCGACGAAGGCGTTCAGCAGTCGATAAGCGAATGGGCTGATCAGCGATAACATCGACACTAACCAGAATATGATTAAAGAAGAATCATCAGGCGACAAGGAAACCGGTACCGAGGTCCAGTCTACCGATACGGATAACGCGGAGACAAGCGATCTCGAAATCGAGCTTGAAACTGAAGAATCTGGCAATGGCGAAATTTCGCCGGCAGCTGAACCCGAGGGAGAGGCACCTGTAGAATCCGATACCTCGTCCGAACCCGGAGACGAGGTACCCGAAGAAGCTGAAATCTCGCCCGAGCCCAAACCCGAGACAGAACAGAATGTACCGCCTAAACCGCGCCGCTCCTGGTTCGGCTTTTTCAATTTCCTGTTAATCCTGGTGCTCGCGGGTGCCGCGGGTTATTACTGGTGGCAACAGCAACAGGTCGCTCGAGACTATGAGTCCGCACTCACCGATCTCGAACAGCAACTCGCCAGCAAGGCTGAAAATGCCCGGCTCGAATCCAGCCTGTCGCCCCTTAAAAGCGATCTCGGCAGTCTCGGCAGAAAGCTCGACGAGCTCGGGGTCGAACAGCAGGGCTTGCGGGAGTCGAGCGAAAAGCTCTACGAGCTGTATGGTCGCGACAAGAATGACTGGCAGCTTGCAGAAGTCGAGTACCTGATGCGTGTAGCCCAGCACAAGCTGATCCTGCAGGACGACTTCGAAGGTGCCGCGATCACGCTGCAGGCGGCCAGTGACCGGATCGCGCTCACCGCTGATCCCGGTTTATTGCCGGTCCGGGTCAAGATCAGCGAGGAAATCGCCGACCTCAAAACACGCAAGCGCGCCGACCTGGTGGGCATGACGCTGATCCTGGCGCAATTGCGGCGCCAGGTGCGGGTGCTTGAACCCGGCTTCGCGTTGCGCGTGGACGAACCTGCCTCGCCAGCACCGGAAACTCCGGCATCACAGGACTGGTTCGATCGGTTCAACGCGTTTATCGATTCATTGGTCAAGGTGCGCAACGAGGCAACCCAGCCTTCCGAGATCGAGGCCAATATTGCCGATGTCGGTGAAACCCTGGAAGACAACCTGAAGCTTGCGCGCTGGGCGGTGCTCGAGCGTGACGGCAGGCAGTACCTGCGTTTGATCGAGCAGAGCCTGCGCCTGTTTCGCGAATTCTACGATCTCGATAACGCGGCCAACCATGACTTCATGACCCAGTTGCAGGAACTGCAGAAAATGGAGTTAAAACCGGAAAAACCGGACATCACCGGTTCGTTGCGCGAATTGCTGCGCATTCTAAGCCAGCGTGAGAACGAACCGCAACCCGATGCAACCGAAGCCCCGGAGCCTGACAATGGTTAAGTTTATCGTCGGCCTGTTAATCCTGGTAATTCTGGTGCTCGGCGCCGTATTGCTGGTGCGCGAAGATCCGGGTTTCCTGTTGCTGCGTTACCGTGATTACTCGGTTGAAACCACGCTTGCGTTTGCGCTGGCAGCGCTGATCGTAGTGGTGATCGCGATTTATTATGCACTCCGGTTCCTGCGCGGCATCTGGCGCCTGCCCCGCACGGTGCGTCGCCAGTCGCAAAACCGGCGTTATGCCCGGGCAAGGCGGCAACTTAACATGGGTCTGATCGACCTCGCCGAGGGACGATTCGAAAAGGCGGAGGTTCAGTTGATGCGCCTCGTCGATCACAGCGATAGCCCGCTGGTGCATTATCTTGCGGCGGCCCGCGCGGCCCAACTGCAGGGCAAACACGACGCCAGGGATAATTACCTGAAGGATGCCCACGAAGCCAATCCCGATGCGGAGCTCGCGATCGGTGTTACCCAGGCCGAACTCCAGCTTGCGCATAAGCAGACCGAGCAGGCATTGGCGACGTTGACCCATCTGCACAGTATCGCGCCGCGCCACGACTACGTGACCATGTTACTGGCACGCGCCTACCATGATCTGAAAGACTGGGGGGCGTTGGTTGAAATTCTGCCGGAGGTGAGACGCAAGAAATTGTTCAAGGAAGCGCGAATCAAGGAGATCGAACAGGCGACCTACCGCGGAATACTTGATCAGTCCCGCGATGACCAGCAAGGTTTTGAACAGGCCTGGAGTAAAATTCCCAAGGACCTGCAATCGGATGTTGTCATGACACGCTACTATCTCGACCTGGTGGCGAGCCAGGGCTGGCGCAGCAGTAAAGCCGAGCAGCTCTTCCTGAAATCGCTGGATAATCAATGGGATGACGAGTTGATAGAGAGCTACGGTCGATTCGAAGCGAAAGACGCGAACCTGCAACTGTCGCGCGCCGAAAAATGGCTCGATGACTTCGGTCAGAATGAAAATCTGCTGTTGGCGCTGGGGCGGATTGCGATGCGCGCGCGTCTGTGGGGTAAAGCCCAGGGCTATTTTGAAGCCAGTATTGGCGCCAGGGCAACACCGGCTGCCTGCCTCGCACTTGCAGAGCTGTTCGAGGACCAGTTACAACAGCCCGATAAGGCTGCCCATTATTACCAGCAGGGACTCAAGCTCAGTCTTGAAAAAAATTCCTGAAGTAGGTTTCAGGAGATATGGAAACCTATGATAAAAAAGCAGCCGAGCTGATCGAGCGCAGCTACCGGACCCCCGAAATTGTGAATCAACGGTTGCGCACGCTGGCCGCGCTCGCGCTTGCCAACGGTGAATCCGTTCTTGATGCCGGGTGCGGCACCGGGCTACTGCTGGAACAGGAGGCACTTGCCGTGGGTCCCGAGGGGCGAGCCGAGGGAGTTGATTTTAGCGAGGCAATGCTGGCCCACGCGCGCCGGCGTTGTGGTGGGCTCGAACAGGTCAACCTGCAGCAGGGTAGTATTGAAACCCTGCCATTCGACGAGGCCAGTTTCGATGCACTGAGTTGCACCCAGACCTTGCTCTACGTAAAGGACCTGGAAAAAGCGCTGGCCGAGTTTTATCGTCTGCTAAGGCCGGGTGGACGCATCGCCATCATCGAAACCGACTGGAGCGGTGCGATCATCAACAGCCTTGACCAGTCCGTGACTCGCAAAATTCTTGATTCCTGGGGACGCGCCGTGATTAATCCGAGCCTGCCGCGCCGCTTGCGTCCCATTCTCAGGAAATTCGGCTTCGACGCAGTGCGCGTGGAAGCAATACCGGTACTCAACGCAAGTTACACGGAGAACAGTTTCTCGGCGAACATGCTGCAAAATTTTGCCAGTGCAGCACGCAAGGTGGATGCTATCTCGGCGGAGGAATCCGAGACCTGGCTCGAAGGTATCGAGCGTATTATTCAGGCGGACGAATACTTTTTTTGTGTTAACCGATTCCTGTTTACCGCGATAAGATAGGGTCGGAGTCAATTTCTGTGGGGAGAAGTCATGACACATCACTACGAAGGTAGCTGCCACTGCGGCGCAGTCAGGTTTGCTTACGATGGTGAGGAAATCACGCAGGCACTGCGCTGCACCTGCTCGATTTGCCGGCGCAAGGGCGCGCTGATGAGTACCGAAGCGATCCCGGTGGAGGCGCTTAAAATCGAGGCCAACCCTGACGATATAGGGCTTTACCAGTTCGGTAGCAAAGTTGCCAAGCACTACTTCTGTAAACACTGCGGTATTTACACCCATAACGAAATGCTACGCATTCCGGGTCATTGCCGTGTTAACCTCGGTTGTATCGACGATATCGATACCAGCGACATGGAAGTTACCGTGTTTGATGGTAAAAACCTGCTCTAGATTGCGACTCGACCGGTAGATTACCGATATGCAGAACATCCTCATCGTGATGGCCGACCAGCTCAGCGCGCTCGCGCTGGGTTGCTATCAAAATGCCGTTGTCAAAAGCCCGCATATCGATCGACTCGCTGAAGAGGGCGTGATTTTCAACGCGGCTTATAGTTCGAGTCCGTTGTGCACGCCGGCACGCTATGCATTTATGACCGGCCAGAACGTCTCTGCCTGCGGCGGCTTCGACAACGCCTCCTACCTGCCTGCCACGATGCCGACTTTTGCGCACTACCTGCGCCTGATGGGCTACCGCACCTGTCTCTCGGGCAAGATGCATTTTGTCGGGCCGGATCAGCTACATGGTTTCGAGGATCGCGTCACCACGGATATTTACCCGGCCGATTTCGGCTGGATTCCCGACTGGACAAAACCCGACGAGCGCATCGACCTGTGGTATCACAACATGTCCAGCGTGAAACAGGCCGGCGTTGCAGCGATCACCAATCAGCTGGCTTACGATGATGAAGTTGGCGCGCAGGCACTGCGCGTGCTTTACGATCATGCGCGCGGTGAAGATGAACGCCCGCTGTGCCTGGTGACGAGCTTTATTCATCCACACGATCCCTACGCCACGCGGCAACAGTACTGGGATCTGTACCAAGACGTCGATATACCGCTGCCCTCGGTCCCGCGCCCGTCGCAGCAGGATGCACACAACGCACGCCTGGAAAAAGCGATTGCGCTGGATGCGGTCGATATCCAGGAGCAGGACATTCTGAACGCGCGTCGGGCCTACTACGGTAACGTCAGTTATGTCGATGAATGGGTAGGACGATTGCGCTCAACCCTTGACGAGTGCGGTATGGGGGATAACACGACAATCATGTTTACCTCGGATCACGGCGACATGCTGGGTGAATTTGGACTTTGGTACAAAATGAGTTTTCGGGAATGGTCAAATCGCATTCCGATGATTGTGCACCAGCCGCAGCGCTTCAAAGCGCGGCAGGTGAAGGCGCCGGTAGCACAGGTCGATGTTTTACCGACGTTGATCGATATCGCTGCCGAGGCCACGGGCAGTGAAAAACCGTTACCGATCGACCCGCTGCACGGACGTTCGCTGGTGCCACTTTGCGATGGTGATGCCAGCGGCGATCCTGATGCCTGTGTCAGTGAGTATCTGGCTGAGGGTACCGGCGCCCCAATGCTGATGATAAGACGGGGACAGTATAAATACATTTCCTGCAACACTGATCCCGAACAGTTATTCGATCTGGACGAGGATCCCAACGAACTGGAAAATTTGCAGCATCACGAGCGGCTCGAAAGTTTTCGTCGTGAAGCTGCGGACTACTGGGACGCTGCGGCACTTCGGGAATCGGTTATTCGTGACCAGCAGCGTCGGCGCGCGGTGCACGCGGCGTTGAGGGTCGGTCGTTACCAGAGCTGGGATTTCAACCCGACGCGGGAGGCATCGGAAGAGTATACCCGCAGCCATTTGGATTTGACCCGTTTTGACATTACCTCTCGTTTCCCGAGACCGGCGGCATTTAATCCGAAAAGAAAATGAATCTATCCAGGCTTAAGCTGCGGCAGAAATTGTTGATTTTATTATTCAGCGTTGGCGGTATCGGACTTTCCGCTTACGTCATCGTGATCGCGTTTGCCGATCAACAATTGTCCGATAAATTTATTCCCGAGAATCGTTACTTGCGCGATGTTGAATCAAGATCTACGTTGTTGCTCCAGAATCACTTTCGTTTCATGCTGACACCCGACATGGTCATCGCTGATGGTTTTGAACAGGACTTGAATTTGATCAGGGAAAGTCTCGCCACTTATACGCATTTGACTAAAGCCGAGCCCGCGAAGGAAGAACTGGCAGCCGCCATCGCAACCACCATTGATGCGTTGGAAACGACAGGTAATGAAATGATTGCCTCCCGACGCGACTTCACCAGAATTTTTACCCGGCAATATCAACTTGAAAACGATATCGATCAGGTGTTTATGCAATACCGCGCCGCTATCAGTGTTGATATCGGAATCGCGATCGAAAACCAGAATTGGCGTGAATTAACCAGGGACTATATGCCGGAATTGCGCATGATCGACAATATCAACCAGCTTTTCCTGGCCTTGTCGCTTAAGACGCGTAAATATCAGATTGACTCCGGCAACGATCTAATTATTAGTGAAATTGAAGCGCTGAAACAGCGCATAAAGTCATCCAACGCGATGCTGGAACTTTACGCATCGAGTTCGAGTATAAGGGCGCGACTATCGGCACAAATTCTGGTTATTTATCAGGATCTGATTAACATTGTTGATGAATTTACCATGGCCCAGAAGCAGGCTGGGCTTGCGCTTGCCCGTGCCGAACAGACCGGCATTGATCTAAATGAGATCATGCAGCAGGCGATTGCCGCTAGCGAGACGGTCGGCTGGCGTGATTTGCGATTGTCCTTGTTTACATCGGGCAGCATTATATTTTTGACGCTAATCATCGGGTACCTGTTGATTTATTTAGGCCTGGATAGAATCCTGAAGCCTCTCGAGAGCCTGCAGCAGGTTATCGATCGCCTGGGTGAAGGCGACCTTAAACAACGTTCGATTAGTACCGGTAGAGCTGATGAAGTCGGCCTGCTGGCGGATGCTTTTAATCGTATGGCCGATGAGCTTGAAGATAATGTCGGCCAAAAGCAGCGGTTCATTGATCAGCTTGAGCAGAAGAATATGGAGCTTGAGCAGTTTAGCTATAGCATTTCGCACGAATTGAAATCCCCGCTGGTCACCATGAGTGGTTTTGTCGGGCTGCTGGAAAAGGATCTGGCAGAGGATAATCGGGATCGAATCGAGAACGATATGAGCAGGATTCTGAATGCGATCAATATTATGGGAAAACAACTCGATGATTTACTCGAATTATCGCGAGTCGGTCGAATTACGGCCCCCCCTGCCTCTTTTTCGATTACCAGTCTGTGCCTGGAGGTAAAGGAAATGATGCAGGGTATGATCAATGAGCATAATGCATTGATTGAGATAGAAGACGAAATGCCTCAGGTGCACGCCGATCAGGCCAGGATTCGGGAAGTCATCAAGAACCTGGTAGAAAACGGCATCAAGTTTGCCTCTGTTTTGCGGCGGCCACGTATTACGATTAATGCCGAGAAGGTGGAAGACAAGATCGAGTGCCGAGTTCAGGATAACGGGCCCGGTATCGAGCCGCGCTACCAGGACAGAGTATTCGGATTGTTTGATCGTCTCGATACCGATGTTTCCGGAACCGGGATCGGACTCGCCCTGGTGAAGCGGATTATTGAAATCCACGATGGCGATATCTGGATAGAATCGCAGGGTAATGGACGCGGCTGTTGTTTTTGTTTTACGCTACCCGTTCCAGGGGAGAATCTCGAAGTATGACCACCGATGCCGCTGCCGAGCCGTTTAGACTATTACTGGTCGAAGATAATGATGCGCATGCTGAAATGGTTAAGCGCAGCTTTGAACAACACAGAATTTCAAACGTGGTTTTCCATGTTGATGATGGCCAGAAGGCACTCGATTACGTTTTTCGAGAAGGCGAATACATTGACCAGGAAAAATACCCAAGCCCGCATTGTATCCTGCTGGATCTGCGCTTACCCAGGGTGGACGGACTCGAGGTGCTGCGCCGTATAAAATCGGATGAAAAAACGCGCAAGACACCGGTCGTTATCCTGACAACTTCTGCAGCGGACAACGATATCGCGCAATCTTACAAGTACCACGCCAACAGTTATGTCGTAAAACCAATGGACTTTTCCAGGTTTGAGGCTTTGATGAAAGATCTTGTTTATTACTGGCTTGTCTGGAACCAGACTCCCTGGCGATAAGCTTGCTTGCTGCGCGGCATCGTCGTGCGGATTAATTAATTATCCCGTCTATAATTACGAATGATTTCGCAAGCCTGCGAGTAATTGGTAATTATTGGAGTCAGAGTGGAAACACCTCAGGCGTTGGTAGAAAACGTACTGCAGCTCATCAGCTTGCCTGAAATTTATCTACGCCTGCAACAAACGATCGACGATCCGGAGCACAGTCGTGAGCAAGTCGCTGGCATAATCGCTTACGATCCTTCCCTGAGCGCACGCGTTTTGCGCATTGCCAATAGTTCCTATTATGCTTTTCCGCGGGAGATAGAAACGGTCGCGAGTGCGGTTGGCATTATCGGCGAGCTCGATTTACGTAACCTGGTGCTGGCCACCACCGTTGTCAATTCGATGAGTGCGTTAAGGTACCAGGGTATTAATATCGATGCGTTCTGGCTGCATAGCTTGCGTTGTGGAATCATCGCCCGCCTGATTGCCAAATCGATAGGAGGGTCCAATGCCGAGGTATTGTTTCTTGCCGGTATCTTGCACGACCTCGGTATTCTCGTGATCTACCAGCAGGATGCCGCCCTGGCTGACGCGGTTAAACGCCAGATCGAGGAACAGCATCAGCTTCGTGACCAGGCCGAACGCGAGGTAATGGGCTTTGATCACGCCGAGGTCGGTGCGCTGTTGATCGGCGCCTGGGGATTGTCACCAGCGCTTGTCGAACTGACGCGTTGTCACCACCAGTATCAACTGGCCCAAACCGATCGACGGTCTGCCATGATCCTGTCACTGGCAAATCTGTTGACTAACAGTGACCAGGTGTCTGCCGGCGAAACGGATATCAGACACGAATTCCTGATCGAGCAGCTCGAGCTCGATAAAAACAACCTGGTTGAGATCGTTGCAACTGGCGAACAGCAATGTGAGGAGGTCAAAAGTATTATCTTAGGATAATCGCGCGTCTGCCGATAAATCGGCCAGAAGTTTGCTTACGGGGACACCAGGTACAAACGCTGCGCCATGCCCATCCAGCCCGAATACAATATACTAGTCGTCGAGGATGACCCTCGTCATGCGTCCTTGATTAACCGGGCATTCGAAACCGAGGTCAATTACAAGCTGGTTATCACCGCTACGCTGGAACAGGCAAAGTCCCTGATTAAGCGCACTAATCCCGACTTGATCATTACCGATGTCCGCCTGCCTGATGGGCAGGGTACCGAACTTCTGGTTCCCAATGCCAACTGTCCGACTATCGTCATGTCCAGTCTAAGTGATGAAATCGTTGCGGTTAGCGCGATGAAGTCCGGTGCGTCGGAGTATATCGTCAAAACCCAGGAATCCATATCATCGTTGCCGCGCACTGCCACCCGGGTCATGCGCGAATGGCGCCTTGTTATCGACCAGAGGCTTGCCAAGGAACGTCAACAACGCCTGACCGCAATTCTCGAGGCGACCCCTGATCTGATCTGTATCGCAAACCTGGATGGCTTTCTGACCTATATCAACCAGTCGGGTCGAAAGCTGCTCGGCATCGGCGAAAACGAGGACATACGCCGCGTTCGCCTTGCCGACTTTCATTTGCCTGCCGATGGTCAGAAAATACTCAGCGAAGGAATACCCCAGGCGATGCGCGAGGGTATGTGGACGGATGAAACCACTTTTCTGTCGCTCGATGGTGAAAAAATTCTTACTTCCCAAGTACTGATTTCGCATCGAAATAATCACGGTGATATCGAGTTCTTTTCTACCATCGCACGCGATATTCGCCACCTGCGTGCCGCCGAAGAGCGTGTCGAGTTTCTCGCGTACTACGATACCCTGACCGGTTTACCGAACCGTAACGAGCTCGCCAAGCGTCTCGATATGGAGGTCGCACGGGTGCAACGCACGCTCAGTTTTGGGGCACTGCTTTTCATCGACCTGGATAACTTTAAAAACATCAACGATTCGCTCGGGCATCCTGCTGGCGACCTGGTGTTGCAGGAAATGGCGCAACGACTGAAGGCGCATGTGCGTGGGGACGATACCGTTGCGCGGCTCGGCGGGGATGAGTTTATCGTAATTCTGACCAGCTTGAGCGGGGATGGAAGGCAGGCTATGTCGCGCGCGCGTGAAATCGCCAACAAGATCCGTGACACGATCTCGATGGAATGTCGAATCCATGACGACGAGCTGCATGTCACTGCGAGCATCGGGATTTCGATGATTTCCGGGGACGATACCAGCGGTCATGACTTGTTGCGTTTTGCCGACACCGCGATGTACCAGGCCAAGCGCGAGGGACGCAACCGGCTCGAATTTTTCAGTGAAAGCATGAGCAGCGAGGTGACCCGTCAACTGGAACTCGAAAATCAACTGCATCGAGCGCTCAAGGAAGACCAGTACCGACTATTTTATCAACCGCTTGTCAATACCGCGATGAAAACGATTGGAGTAGAGGCCCTGATTCGCTGGGAGAATCCCGAGCTGGGTGTGGTCGCACCCGCTGAGTTTCTTGACGTGCTCGAATCATCGGGCCAGATTGTCGAGGTTGGTAACTGGGTCATCGAAACCGCACTCAAGCAATTAACCTTGTGGATCGATCAGGGGCTGGTCGCAAAAGACTTTATGCTGTGCATTAACATCAGTCCGCGTCAATTCCGGGATGCCCAGTTTGCAAATAATATCCATAGTCAACTCGAACGTATCAACGTTCCGACGCAAAACATCATGATGGAAGTTACCGAACACAATATTATCCATAACCTCGAAGATGCCATTTCGCGGATGCAGGAACTCATCCTCAGTGGTATCAGCTTTTCACTGGACGATTTCGGTACCGGTTATTCTTCGTTGGCGCATCTGAAAAACCTGCCGGTAAATCACATCAAGATCGATCGCTCGTTCGTCAAGGATATTTGCGACGATCCGGGCGACCAGGCCATGGTGGCGTCGATTCTGGCGCTTTCCAAGCATCTTGGTCTCGAAGTCGTTGCCGAAGGTGTCGAGGCGCTGGAACAGTTCCATCTGCTGAAGCAATATGGTTGCAAGATTTACCAGGGTTATTATTTCAGCGAGCCGCTCTCTGCAGAAAAAATAACCGATTACCTGGAGACGAATTCGCCAGAAGCCTGACGTCAATCCAGTGGATTGGCTGTTGATCTTTCCTTGCATAAGCGCCGTATAATCTCTGCATGAGCTTGATGAGAGATATTTGATGCAACATAAGCAAACCCGGGAAACCATCCTGGGCGCGTTGTGCCTGCTGTTAGCAGGCTGCAGCTCCTATACGGGCGTGGTCTATGATCCATCGAAAGCGCATCATGGTAATGGCGAATTTGTCAGTGCCAAGCAGGGATCGTTTTTCGGACATTTCCTGATGCGTATGCGCGAGGATAGCCCACCCCCGCCTGATCCCGCGGAGATCAGATCCATCGTCGGTGCAGCTGACCAGGAGTTAATCGGGTCTTTTGCCTTGCGTCCGCGGGCAACCTGGATCGGGCATGCGACTGCACTGGTGCAGTATGATGGCGTCAGCTACCTGACCGATCCACATCTGACTCAATACCCGTTTTACTACGAAATTATCGCCAAACCGCGCTACACCCAGCCCGCTCTGACATTTGAGCAGATGCCAAAGATCGACTTCGTTTTGATTTCACACAACCATTACGATTCACTGGATCATCGTACCGTCGACATGTTCGGTGATTCGGTACTCTGGTATGTTCCGTTGGGGGTAAAGGCATGGTTTCTCAAACGCGGTATTTCCGGGGAGCGTGTCATCGAACTCGACTGGTGGGAGAGTCATCGCTTCAACGACCGGGTTGAAGTGACGATGACCCCGGCTCAGCATTGGTCGAAACGCACCCCATGGGATACCAACAAGAGCCTGTGGGGCGGCTGGTCCGTCGAAATTGCGGGTTTCAGGAGCTGGTTTGCCGGTGACACCGGCTATAACGAGGGCTATTTCAAGGAAATCGGCCAGCGCCTCGGGCCCTTTCGGCTGGCGATGATTCCGATCGGTGCCTACGCACCGAGATACTTCATGGAGAATGCACACGTCGACCCGGCTCAGGCTATCGATATTCATCTCGAGGTCAGGGCGCAACAATCGTTGCCAATTCACTGGGGTACTTTTCAGCTGACCATCGAACCGATGTTGGAACCCGCGCAACTGCTGACCGAGGAAATGACTCGGCGAGGCCTCCCGCTCGATCAGTTCCAGCCGGTTAAAATCGGCGACACCCTCATCCTCGACTAGTTCGACTGTACTCACGGCATTTCCGAAACAATGCGCCGCAGATCTCGCAGGTATTAACCAATTTCAACGAAAAATCCTGTGCTAATCTGATAATCATTGACGGCGCGCCTACCCGGATTTATGGTTTAATGCTACTTCTGAGCCGTTGCCGGGAAATATAATGTCCAACCTTAATCAAAACTTTATCGCCGGTGAATGGCTTGCCGGCGCGAGCGAAATCGCCAACATCAATCCCTCCGATTTATCAGACACCATCGGCCATTATGCACAGGCCGATAGTGCGCAGTTGCAACGCGCACTCGACGCCGCACAAGCCGCGCAGCGTGAATGGGCAGCTGCCGGAATCGAACGGAAGTACAGCGTATTGATGGCAATCGGTAACGAATTGATCGCCCGCTGCGAGGAGCTTGGCACCCTGCTTGCGCGCGAAGAAGGCAAGACCCAGCCCGAGGGTAAGGGGGAAGTTTATCGTTCCGGTCAGTTTTTCACCTACTACGCGGCCGAGGTGTTGCGCCAAATCGGCGACAATGCCGACTCGGTGCGCGAAGGCATCGAAGTCGATGTGCGCCGCGAACCGGTGGGAACCGTGGCCGTTATTTCACCCTGGAATTTCCCGACCGCGACCGCGGTCTGGAAAATAGCGCCCGCGCTCGCGTTTGGTAACGCGGTGATCTGGAAGCCCGCTAACCTGGTGCCGGCAAGCGCGGTTGCACTTGCGGAAATCATCGCGCGCCAGGACCTCCCGGCAGGATTATTCAACCTGGTCATGGGTTCGGGTAGTGGCGTCGGCCAGGAACTGGTTGAAAGCCCGCAGGTCAATGCGATCAGCTTTACTGGTTCGGTACCGGTAGGTCGAGGTATCGCGCAGTCGGCGGTGACTAACTTCACCCGGGTACAGCTGGAGATGGGCTCCAAGAACGCGCTCGCGGTAATGGATGATGCCGACCTCGACACCGCACTCGCCTGCGCACTGAATGGAGCCTTCGGCAGTGCCGGACAAAAATGTACCGCTTCTTCACGCATCGTGGTGCATAAAAATATTCATGACCGTTTCGTCGAACGCCTGGTCGAGGGCGCCAGCAACATGGTGGTTGGACATGCGCTCGAGCCTGCCACCCAGATCGGCCCGGTTTCGAGCGACGCGCAATTGCAGCAGAACCTCGCCAATGTCGAGCTCGCCAGGCAAGAGGGCGGGGAGCTGCTTTGCGGCGGGGAGCACGTCGAACGCGATACCGAGGGTTACTTTATGACACCGGCAGTATTCGCCGGAACGCGAAATGACTGGCAGGTTAATCGCGAGGAGCTGTTCGCACCGATTGCCTGCGTGATCAAGGTCGATTCCTACGACGAGGCGCTCGCAACCGTGAACGATACTCGATTCGGGCTTACCGCCGGAATTATTACCGGCAGCCTCGCGCGCGCGACGCATTTCCGCCGTAACGTCAAGACCGGCTGTGTCATGGTCAACCTGCCGACGGCCGGAACCGATTACCATGTGCCCTTCGGTGGTCGCGGCGAGTCGTCCTATGGACCCCGCGAGCAGGGACAGTATGCGAAAGAGTTCTACACCACTGTGAAGACCGCCTATATCAGCAGCGGTAACCCGGCATGAGCGGGGATGAGTTTATTGAAGGGGCCTATCGTATCGACGCACTGCAGTATGCTAACTGGTCGGAAAAAATCTTTGACCAGATGCGCGCCGGCGGGGTTGACGCAGTCCATGTCACCATTGCCTATCACGAAAACTTTCGTGAAACCGTGGCCAACATGGAGCAGTGGAACAGTTACTTCGAACGCTTTCCGCACCTGATCTTCCAGGGTTTCACCGGTGACGATGTACGCCTCGCCCGCGATACCAATCGCACCGCTATTTTTTATGGGTTTCAAAATCCTTCGCCGATGGAGGATGACATCCGCCTGGTTGAAATCCTGCATACGCTCGGTGCCCGTTTCATGCAGCTGACTTATAACAACCAGTCGCTGTTGGCCACGGGCTGTTACGAAACCGAAGACACCGGCGTCACGCGCATGGGTCGCGAGGTGATCGAGGAAATGAATCGGGTCGGGCTCGTCGTCGACATGAGCCACTCGGCCGAGCGTTCGACCCTCGATGCGATTGAAATCAGTAGCCGACCGATCGTCATTACCCATGCGAACCCGGCGTTCTGGCACCCGGCATTGCGCAACAAGTCGGAGGCAATCCTGCAAGGGCTTGGCGAAACCGGTGGCATGCTCGGTTTCAGCATGTACCCGCACCACTTGAAGGATGGTAGTGACTGCAGTTTGCAAAGCTTTTGCCAGATGATTGCCAATTGCGCCGAAATCATGGGCGTCGATCATATCGGGCTCGGCTCCGACCTGTGCCAGGATCAGCCGGACTCGGTGGTCGAATGGATGCGCGTCGGTCGCTGGACCAAGAAAATCGATTACGGTGAGGGCTCCGCCAGCAATGCCGGCTTTCCGCCGATGCCGGAATGGTTCAACGACAATCGCGACTTCGGTAATGTCGAGAAGGGCCTGCTCGAGGTCGGTTTTGACGCTGCGGATGCCGCTAAAATCATGGGTAATAACTGGTTGCGATTCTTCGACGAAAATTTTGGACCGGTTTAACAGGCATGAAAAATTTCGCTGACAACAACCCGATGCCGGCGGCGGCAGATTACCGCAGACCACCCGAGGTGGTGATGCGGCTTGCGCGCATGGGTAGCTTTCACCAGACCCGACTGTCGTTTATGCGCACGCTGTTGCGGCGCCTCAAACGGGAGGACTGGAAATTCAAGCGCAGCCTGTGGGCGATCGATGACCAGGGGTTCGGGCGAGCGGTATACACGGTTTTCGGACCCGAGCGAACTTACTCGCTGGTTGCTTTTTCGCACGACCTGCCGGACGAAATGCGTTCCGATCGCGTTATTGCAACAGCCTGGGATGCGACTTTCGCGCTGTATGATGGTATTCCGAACACGGCTGATCTCGATCGTCTCGAGCAGAACGTACCCAAACAGGAGGCAGGCAGAATTTCTGACTCCGAGCTCAGCCTGTCACGGGCCAACCGTTCTGTGCGGCTCTGGCAGCACGTGATCGATCGCCTGTCGACGGGTAAACAACCGGATCGTGACCAGCTTGAAGCGGTAGGTTACCTGGTGCGCACGACCGCGGTTTACGGTTCCGGTAAATTCGGTGCCGCCGATCGCCTGACGATTGCCGAACGTCCCGAGCTCAGCGGGCCGTTTCAGGCCGAATTGCTATCGGTATGGCTGACGCGCGCGTTTTCGATCGACCTGGTCGAGCATATTGCCCGTGCGCAGGGCGGTGATCAGGCGGTCACCATCGATCCGGAATTGCGCCGCCGCATCGGCGTGGGTAATTCGACCGGACTTGGCATGGCGCCGTTTCTGATCAATCATCCGGCACTCCTCAATAACTGGATGATGGCACGCGAAGAAGCCCTCGCACGCGTGCGTTCATTACCCGAGACCGAGCCGGCAGCTGTCGATGCGTTCAAACAGCATTTCGAACAGGCTCGCTTCAACGTCTCGCAATGGCATTCGGAGCACCCGATCCAGATTGAAAAATTGAAATCCCTGACCTCTGACCTGGAGCAAATGGCAGGCTACATTGTCAATGAGTCGCTTAGCGATGATCATCCCTGGGACCGGTTCTATCGTTGGGCCGAGGATAACCTGTCACTGGAAGGCCAGGAGCAGCTGGTATCACTGCTACTCGAACCCTACGGCGAGTTGGTCGATGAATTGGCGCAGTGTATGGACGCTGATGAGCATGTAAGCTTTTTTATCGATGGCGCAATGCCGGTTGCGCGCCTGCAGGAGATAATCGATACCCAGTGCCGCTGGGCCCTGGGTGTTGACTACGACCTTCCCGAAAATCATGCCCGTTTTTGGTACACCTCGGCGGAGAAACTGGAGCCGCGCGTCGGTGAGCGGTTCGAGGAAACCGGTGCTGAATATGAACTGCCGCTTGGCGTAGGCCGTGATATCAAGCTGATGTCTACGGAATTACAGGCATGGCGTGGCGGGTCGACGACTGCGGAATTTCTGCTGGCCCACCCCGAGCATCGCCACACGGCACGACGGGTGCAAAACCTGGCTTCGTGTCCCTACGCCGAAATCCAGGACAACCTGATTGCGGCCGACATGCTGCCGATCGATATTCTGCGTTGCAAGCTGTCGTACTTCGGCGCCACTAAATTTGATCCGCGCTCGGATCGCTGGGTACGTATCTGCATGTACCAGGATGCGCCCTTTCCACACGAGTTACTCGTCGCGGCACCGTGAGCTATAACCTCACGCTCGCCGAATCTGAATCCTACCTGCGCAAGGCTGCGCGCGCCTGTGGTCTCGACTGGGGAATCGCCGAGGAGGCTGGCAAGGCGGCACGCTGGCTGGCCGCCTTTAATTTGCCAGGCCCCGAAATCATGCTTGCCCATCTGCAGGATCTCAAAGGCCAGAACTACCGCAGTTTTGTTCCGGATTGCAGCACCCAACCCTGGCAGTCCAGCGGCGCTCTGCTGTGTCCGATCATTACGGGAGCGGCGCTTGCCGATCGCTCGGCACAGATGCTCGAAGGTGCACAATTCAGTCTTGGCCCCACCGCCTATCCGCTGTTACTTGCCGCAACCGTGGGACAGGCAGCCCGTTGTCACCAGACGGTGTTTACCACTGCCTGGGCCGGGGTGAGCGTGAGCTGTTTTGAGAACGGGCTCAGCATTGAAGGTAATCGGGATGACTTGACTTTATCGGTTGTCGACGCGGCCAGTTGTTATCGCGACGACCTGGAGATTCCTCAACAAATGCCCTCGACGTTGGCTTATAAAATCGATAGTGCAGCTTTTAAAAAGATTGCTGAACTTGCCTTCCAGACTTATGCGCCAGCCACCGAAGCGTCACGCGCCGGTGCCGGTGCCGGACTCACCGACAACGATTAGACCAGGATCATCCAGATCCCCGAATCCGATATTAGATCATGCTGAACAGAGATATGTAGACCTATCTAGTGTAGAATTGGCGGGATTCGACGAAGTCGACCGAATACACCACATGGATTTTAAGCAAAATATCCGCAAGCTAACTGCCCTGGTTCCAGAACTGAGACAAGTCCTGCCGCACGCGGCCAGGCTTTCAAATGACATCGAGAAACTCGCTAAAGGCTCGCTGAGATACCCCATGCCACAGCCTGATTATTACGGATTTAGGAAAATATATGGTTAAGTCATCCGACAGTGAACTAGATGTACGCAAGTTTCCCGTTACTAGCATCGAGAAAACGGATCCTCCAAAGGGTGTGACCGAGGGCGAGTGGTACGAATACGTAATCGGCCAGGGCACGTCCGAAATCAAGGGCAAACGCTCCGGCAGCCTCAAGTCGGTTACCGCCTACGTCAAGGAATACGCCGAGAATCTCAACCAGCGCTCGACACTCGGATACTCGGCTTATGCTGCGCGCAAACCAGCCGTCAAAACCCCCGCTAAAACCTGATACCGGCCGGGCGCTGCGGAGAAGCCTTGCGCACAGCGTCATCGCTTAGCGGCCTGCTATTCTTCGTTACTTGTAGACACGACCGGGCAGGTAATATACTCCAGTCCTCGCGCCGCGGCCCGGAGTATTCCAATGAACGCACCTGTCAGCAACCCTGAAATCATACAAAATCCCCTGCGCGCCCGGAAAATCGGCGGTGGAACGCAGGAAATGACCGAGTGGTACCTGAAATCCGAAACCGGACCCCTGCTCGATGTGCTGCTGGGACCGGTCGATACTTTCCGTTGGCTAGGCCCTGAAAACGCCGAATTCAGCTCTCTGGTTCGCGATTCACTGCGTCGGGGCCGGATTTACGACCCGGCGCTGGCCGCAAGTCAGCATGCCGAAATGGTCCATGCGTATCAACAGGCCGGCACCCAATGTCATTTTCTTCCCGTGGATGAAGGCACGCCGATGCAGGTGTATGCGCGGGATTCTTCGTTTATGACGCCCTACGGTGCCGTCATCTGTCAACTGGCCAATCCCAGGCGTCGCGGTGAATACGCACCCGCGCTGCGTTTTTACCTGGAAAATAATGTTCCCATTTACGAAATGGTATCGATGGGTAATTTTGAAGGTGGAGATTTTAATATTATCAGGCCGGGCGTTGCGCTGGTCGGGTATACCGATCATCGCAGCGAGGGTGTTGCAGCCCGGCAGGTAGCCCAGTGGTTTATCGATGAGGGTTGGGAAATCAAGTTTGCCCCGATCGATCCCTTCTACGTGCACATCGACTTGATGGTCTGCATGCTGACAGAAAATTGTGCCGCGGTTTGCCTTGAAACCACCGATGACGATATTGTCGACTGGTTGAAACAGAAAAAAATCGAAATTGTACCGGCGACATTCGCGGAGACCATGGCGCTTGGTTGTAATGTCGTGGCGCTTGGAAACGACAAGGTATTATCGACCCGGGTAGCAAAAGACCTGAACCAGAAAATGCGCGCCATCGGGCTTGAAGTCTATGACCCGGATATGACGATGTTTACCTGGGCCGGAGGCGGCGTCCATTGCATGTGCCAACCTTTACGCCGGGATCCAGCTTAACCGGTTTAGCCATTGCCTGTTTGATGATCAAAAGTCTGTCTTTGCGGCGAATCGTTCGCGCCCGGAACCCGAAATGAAGACCTGGCGCTCGCCCAGCATCGAGGTCCGGCAGGACACCCTGTCCGGGCGTGGCGTGGTCGCAATTGCGGATATCGCCAGGGATGAAATTGTTGCGATCAAGGCAGGCAATATTATCACCCGCGCAGAACTCAATCAGGCAACCGCTGCTGCCGGTGACATGGCCTTGCAGATCGACGACGATTTTTACCTTGCCCCACGCACTGCCGATGAAGTGGAGGATATGTCGGTATTTATCAATCACTCCTGCGAACCGAATGTCGGCTTTCGCGGGCAGGTGGTCTATGTCGCGATGCGCGACATCAAGGCGGGTGAAGAATTGTTCCATGATTACTCGATGGAGCGTTCTGACGATTACAGGCTCGATTGTCATTGCGGAAGTGCTTTATGTCGGGGTAAGGTAACCGGTCAGGACTGGAAACTTCCCGAATTGCAACAACGCTACGGGGATTATTTTTCGATTTATATCAGGAACAAGTTTCAGTGAGGATAGGCTTATGAATGTCGCAGCCGACCCGGTAGTCGATCAACCCATTCTGTTGCGCGAAGACAGCGACGGGATTACCACGCTGACGCTGAATCGCCCGCGGCAATACAATGCGCTTTCCGGCGAGATGCTAACCGAATTGCAGGCGGCGCTCGACGATATCGGACAGGACGATTCGATTCGCGTCGTCATTATCGGTGCAAGCGGCAAGGCGTTTTGCCCCGGCCATGATCTGAAGGAAATGCGCAGCAGCGAAGAGCGCGAGTTTCACCAGGCCCTGTTTAATCAATGCAGCAAGATGATGTTGACGATCAACCAGTTGCAGCAGCCCGTTATAGCCCGGGTCAACGGTATCGCCACCGCCGCTGGTTGCCAGCTGGTCGCAAATTGCGATCTTGCGGTAGCGTCAGACGAGGCGCGTTTCGCCGTGTCGGGGATCAACGTCGGCCTGTTCTGTTCAACCCCGGCGGTACCGTTAAGCCGCAACATGGGGCGCAAGCAGGCAATGCATATGCTGCTGACCGGTGATTTTATTTCGGCCCCGACCGCTCAACAGTGCGGTTTGATCAACGAAGTCGTGCCTGTCGCTGAACTTGAGCAGGCAACCCTCGCATTGGCGCAGAAAATCGTCGCCAAGTCCGCACATGCGATAAAGCTTGGTAAGGATATGTTTTATAAGCAGTTGCCGATGGATTTGTCCGACGCCTATGCTTACGCCGCCGAACGCATGACCTGCAACATGGATTCGCACGATGCGCGTGAAGGCATCGACGCTTTTATTCAAAAACGCAAACCCGAATGGAAAGGGAATTGAATTCGTCCAGTCAGTATTCGACCGATCTTGACAAGAACGCGGCTAACTATTCACCTCTTTCGCCGTTGACTTTTATTGAGCGTGCGGCCTCGGTATACCCCGATCGCAATGCGCTGATCTACGGTGCCAAACAGCAGACCTGGGAGCAGACCTATGCCAGGTGCCGACGGTTTGCATCGGCGTTGCAAAAACATGGATTGCAACAGGACGAAACCGTCGCATTGATGCTGCCCAATGTTCCAGCGATGTATGAAGCCCATTTCGCAATCCCGATGGCGGGCGGAGTGATTAATGGTCTCAATATTCGGCTTGATGCCGACGCTATCGCGTTTCAACTAAAGCACGGTGACGCAAAAGTTTTGCTAACCGATCGCGAGTTTTCAGACACCATAGAAGCCGCCGTTTCCCAGCTTGAAAACAGACCCCTGATCATCGATGTTGATGATCCCGAATTTGGTGGTGGTGAGCTTGTCGGTAATTTTGAGTATGAAGATTTTCTCAAGCTTGGTGATGCTGAATTCAGTTGGCAACCGCCGCGGGATGAATGGCAGGCGATCGCGCTTGGTTATACCTCGGGCACCACCGGAGATCCCAAGGGCGTGGTGACTCATCATCGCGGCGCCTACCTGAACGCGGTGTCGAATGTACTTGGCTGGAATATGAGCGCTCACCCGGTTTACCTGTGGACATTACCTTTATTTCACTGCAACGGCTGGTGTTTTCCGTGGACGATCGCCGCGTTGAATGGAACCAATGTGTGTTTGCGTGCAGTCAGGGCGGACGATATCTTCAACGCGATCAAGCAGCACAATGTCACCCATCTTTGCGGTGCGCCGATCGTCATGAACCTGATGGCCAATGCCGACGAGGAATTAAAAGCGGGTGTTGATCACCAGGTGAATATCATGACGGCCGCGTCGGCTCCACCGCCGGCGATACTCGAGGCGATGCAGAAATTGAATTTCAAAGTGACTCATGCCTATGGTCTGACTGAAGTGTATGGTCCGGCAGTAGTATGTGCCTGGCACGAGGAGTGGGACGAATTATCGACTGCCGAACAGGCAGCCATGAAAGCCCGCCAGGGCGTGCGTTACCCGATGTTGGAGGAACTCGTAGTCATGGATCCCGGGACCATGAAGCCGGTGCCACGTGATGGAGAAACCATCGGCGAAATCATGTTCCGGGGCAATATCGTTATGAAGGGATACCTGAAAAATCCCCGTGCCAGTGAAGAAGCCTTTGCTGGCGGTTATTTCCACAGCGGCGACCTCGCGGTTTGTCATCCGGACGGTTATATCCAGATCATGGATCGCTCCAAGGACATCATCATTTCCGGCGGCGAAAATATTTCCAGTATCGAGGTTGAAGGGACGCTGTATCGTCACCCCGCCGTTCTGGAAGCTGCGGTTGCCGGCATGCCCGATGAAAAATGGGGCGAAACGCCCTGCGCGTTTGTCACGTTGCACGATGATGCGGGTGCAGTAAACGAGCAGGAAATAATCGATTTTTGTCGCACAAACATGGCGCATTTCAAGGCCCCACGTAAAGTGGTATTTGGATCCTTACCGAAAACTTCGACCGGTAAAATTCAGAAGTTTGTTTTGCGCGAGCGTGCCAAAAGACTATGACCGATATTAATACACTGCGCCGAATCCTGATCGAGAATAAACGCGTTGCGATCGTCGGACTTTCCGACAACTGGTCCCGACCGAGTAACTTTGTCGGTAAGTACCTGCTAGAGCATGGCTTCGAAGTGATTCCCGTGAATCCGAAGTACGACGAAATTCTCGGGCAGAAATGCTATGCCGATCTAAAAGATATTCCGACCCCGGTTGATATCGTCGATCTGTTTCAGCGCTCCGATCGCGTCATGCCGTTTGTCGAGGACGCAATCAAAATCGGCGCCAAGGTAGTGTGGATGCAGCTCGGTATCGTTAACGAGGAAGCGGCGCAAAAAGCCCGCGACGCGGGACTCGAAGTCATCATGGATCGTTGCGTCAAGATCGAGTATGCGCGGTTATTTGGTGGGCTCAATACGGCAGGGGTAAATACTGGCGTAATTTCATCTCAACGACCAACCGTATTTAACCGGTAAGCGGGGCAGACCATGGCCGATCGAAAATTTGGAATCGAAACCCTGTGTTTGCACGCGGGGCAAATCCCGGATCCGATCACAGGTGCGCGCGCGGTACCGATTTACCAGACCACGTCCTACGTGTTTGATGATGCCGAGCATGCCGCCAGCCTGTTTAACCTGCAGACCTTCGGCAATACCTATGTACGCCTGACCAACCCGACCACCGCGGTGTTCGAGGAGCGCATGGCAGCGCTCGAAAATGGCCGTGCCGCACTCGGTGTCAGTTCGGGCATGGCGGCACAAATGACCGCTATCCTGACGCTGATGCAGCAGGGTGACGAGCTGGTATCCGCGAAGACCCTTTACGGGGGTACTTTTTCTCAATTCGATGTCACTTTTCGCAAGATGGGGATCGAGACGACGTTTGTCGATTCCGACGACCCCGAAAATTTTCGTAAGGCAATCACTGCTAAAACCAGGGCACTTTATGCGGAAACCATCGGCAACCCTACTAATAATATTATCGATATCGAAGTCATCGCCGAGATCGCCCACGATGCAGGTATACCGTTAATCGTAGACAGTACCTTTGCGACGCCTTACCTGTGCAAGCCGATCGATTTCGGCGCCGATATCGTGGTGCATTCGGCGACCAAGTTTATCGGCGGGCACGGTACCAGCATGGGAGGTGTCATGATCGAATCCGGCAAGTTCGACTGGGACAACGGCAATTTCCCGGGCATGACCGAACCATCGGCCGGTTATCACGGTATTCGTTTTTACGAAACTTTCGGTGATTTCGGTTTCACGATGAAGGCGCGCTGCGAAACCCTGCGCACGCTGGGACAGGCCATGAGCCCGTTCAACGCATTCATGATGCTGCAGGGAATCGAAACCCTGCCGGTGCGCATGGATCGCCACTGTGCCAATGCCATTGGAGCAGCCAAATTCCTGCAGGATCATCCGGCAGTCGGATGGGTTAATTACGCCGGTCTCGAAGAGAATCCTTACCAGCCCCTGGTTAAAAAGTATTTACCCAAGGGCGCCAGTTCCATTTTTACCTTCGGCGTCAAGGGTGGCGCGGCGGCGGGCGAGAAATTTATCAACAGTGCCCAGTTCATGAGTCACCTTGCCAACGTGGGTGACGCGCGTACGCTGATTATTCACCCGGCATCGACCACTCACCGCCAGCTCAGCGAGGAGCAGCAAATCGCGGCCGGGGTCACCCCGGACATGGTGCGTATCTCGGTCGGGCTCGAAACCCTGGACGATATCCTGTGGGATCTCGACCAGGCACTCAACCAGTCCCAGTAGAGTAATTTGCCCTCGACCTGGCCTAGTCGGTTCAGTGTCCACTCAAATTGTGCCAAAGCCACCGCGGGATAACGCCCCCAAAAGGCGCTCCCAACCGGCGTAAACGCCGGTCGGTCCATCCATGGAATCGCTTGGAGCACGGCATCCATGCCGCGCTACACTTTTGGGGGCGTTATCCCGCGGTGGCTCTTCGCGAGAGACCATGACTGCATGGAAGCGGGACGAATGGCTTGACTGTGCCCGCATCGGGGCTAAGATGAATTCTGAATATGACGGGAGAACGCTATGCCCTGGTGGGGATGGATGATAGTCGGTGCGTTGCTGCTTGGCTCGGAACTAATGATTGTCGATGCCGGTTTCTACCTCGTGTTTCTCGGCATAGCGGCAGCCATAACCGGGCTGATCGAGCTTGCCGGGGCCGATCTCGAACCCTGGGTGCAGTGGATACTGTTCTCGATCATCGCGCTGGTGTTCATGGTTCTGTTCCGTAAAAAACTTTACGCCAAGTTGCGCGGTTCCGGTATCGGCTACGAGGTTGGACCGACGGGTGAAATCGTCACTGTCGAGCAGGCCTTGCAACCTGGCGAAACCGGGCGCATGGCTTATCGCGGTACCGAATGGACCGTGGTCAATACCAGCGACCAGGCTTTTGAGCAGGGGCAGCACGTTCAGATCAGCAGCGTAGACGGGCTTACGTTGAAGCTCGACGCCGTCAAAACCCAAGAATAATGGAGAACATCATGTACGGTAATTTCGCTTTCTGGGTATCGATTGCAATCGCGATCGTCGTCATTCTCGTCATTTTCAAAACCGCGGTGGTGGTGCCGCAACAAAGCGCCTTTGTGGTCGAAAGCCTGGGTAAATACAGCCGCACGCTGCGCGCGGGCTTTCACATCCTGATACCGTTTATCGAACGGGTAGCCTATCGGCATAGCCTTAAGGAGCTGGCGCTCGATATCCCCGAGCAGGTCTGTATTACCAACGATAATGTGCAGGTCGGGGTCGACGGCGTGCTCTACCTGCAGGTGCTCGACCCGGAACGCGCTTCGTACGGCATTTCTGACTACGTGTTTGCGATCTCGCAGCTAGCGCAAACCACGCTGCGGAGCGAAATCGGCAAGATCGCGCTGGATCGAACCTTCGAGGAGCGCGCGATGATAAACGCCAGCGTCGTCGCCGAACTCGACAAGGCATCGGACCCCTGGGGCGTCAAGGTTTTGCGTTACGAGATCAAGAACATCAATCCTCCACAGGATGTGCTCAGTGCGATGGAAAAACAGATGCGCGCGGAACGTGAAAAACGTGCGGTGATCCTGACTTCCGAAGGTGAGCGGGATGCCAAGATCAACGAGGCCGAGGGTGAAAAGCAGCGCGTCATCAAGGAATCGGAGGCCGCCAAGCAGCAACAGATCAACGAGGCCGCGGGTGAAGCCGAGGCGATACTCGCGGTAGCTACCGCAACCTCGAAGGGATTATACCGGGTAGCCCAATCGCTGGTCGTCGAGGGTGGCGATGCCGCGATGCATCTGCGCATCGCCGAGGCTTACATCACGCAGTTCGGCAACCTGGCCAAGGAGGGCAATACCCTGGTCGTGCCATCGAACCTGACCGACCTGTCGTCGATGATTGCGCTGGCAACCACCATTGCGAAAAAAGAGCCGCCCGGGACGGTTTAATTGGGTAACAGTTTTGACCTGATTATCTTCGATTGCGACGGGGTGCTGGTTAACAGCGAGCGCGTCGCTAACGAAGTGTTCGCGAGTGTACTGGAAGAGGTTTGCGGCCTGCAGTTCACCCTCGAAGACATGTTCGATACCTTCGTCGGACACTCACGCGATCAGTGCCTGCAAAAAATCGAGGCCATCATCGGCGAGCCACCCCCTCCAGAACTTGATCGTCGCTACCAGCAGGATATCAATCGCGCACTGGCAGAATCCGTTGCCGCGATCGACGGCATCGAAACTGTATTGGAGCAGCTGGCCCTGCCTTATTGCGTTGCATCGAGTGGCTCCCACGACAAGATGCGCTTGACCCTGGGTAAAACCGACCTGATCCGCTTTTTTACCAATAAGATTTTCAGTACCAGTGATGTTGAACGCGGCAAACCGCACCCCGATATCTACCTGCATGCCGCGCAGACCATGGGAATCGACGATCCCGGACGCTGCCTCGTCATCGAAGACAGCCCCATCGGCGTCACTGGCGCGGTCGCCGCGGGCATGAAAGTTTTCGGATTTGCTGAGCTCATGCCCGCGCACAGGCTCCACGGCAGCGGTGCCCACATCGTGTTTGATCGCATGCACGACCTCCCAGACCTCATCGCCACCCACTCCCCTGGTAGCGAGTAACGTCACCTCCCTTTCACCGGAATGACCCCCTTTGTTTCCAAAGTTAGTAAGGTTGGAGCTACGTCGGGTATATGCCTCCAAAAGTGTAGCGCGGCAGGGATGCCGCGCTCCAAGCGATCCCATGGATGGGCCAACTGGCGCTCGCGCCAGTTGGAAGCGACTTTTGGAGGCATATACCCGACGTAGCGTTCGAAGCGATTTTTTGGAAAAGGCGGACTATTGCGCTAGAATGCGCGCCCTTTTTGGTATTATGACCGGTTATGGAATTTAACAAGCGTTTCGATGTGATTGTGGTCGGCGGCGGGCATGCGGGCACCGAGGCCGCGCTCGCGGCTGCGCGCATGGGTGTCGAGACGCTGCTGCTGACACACAGTATCGAAACCCTGGGGCAGATGTCCTGCAATCCGGCAATCGGTGGTATTGGCAAGGGTCACCTGGTCAAGGAAATCGATGCCCTCGGTGGCGAAATGGCACTTGCCGCCGACAAGGCCGGTATCCAGTTCAGAATACTGAATCGCCGTAAGGGTCCCGCGGTGCGCGCGACACGCGCCCAGGCCGACCGCCAACTGTACCGCATGGCGATTCGCGAAAAGCTCGAAAACCAGCCGGGCCTGTCGATATTCCAGCAGCCCGTGGTTGACCTGCTCGAAAACGGAACTGCGATTGAAGGTGTAGTGACACAAATGGGGGTACGTTTTTATGCACCCTGCGTGGTACTGACCGTCGGCACCTTTCTCGATGGTAAGATTCACATCGGTGATTCGAACTATGCCGGCGGGCGTGCCGGTGATCCGCCGGCGACCGCACTCGCCGAACGACTGCGCGCGCGTCCGTTTCGAATCGGTCGTTTAAAGACCGGGACCCCGCCACGCATCGATCGCAAAACAATCGATTTCACGCGGCTCGAGGAACAGCCTGGCGATGATCCACTGCCGGTATTTTCAACCATGGGTAGCCTCGATTTGCACCCGCAGCAGATCAGTTGTCATATCACCCATACCAATGCAAAAACCCACGATATCATCCGCGAAAGTCTGCACCGATCGCCGCTGTTCAGTGGTGACATCGAGGGTGTTGGTCCGCGCTATTGTCCATCGATCGAAGATAAAGTCGTGCGCTTCGCTGACAAGAATTCGCACCAGGTATTTGTTGAGCCCGAGGGCCTGAAACTCGGCGAGATTTACCCCAACGGGATATCCACCAGCCTGCCCTTTGACGTGCAGTGCAAGCTCGTGAACAGCATGGTCGGATTCGAACAAGCGCAAATAACGCGCCCGGGATACGCGATCGAGTACGATTATTTTGATCCACGCGATCTGCGCACAACGCTGGAAACCCGGTTCATCGAAGGGCTGTATTTTGCCGGGCAAATCAACGGCACGACCGGTTACGAAGAGGCGGCGGCGCAGGGGTTGATGGCGGGTGCCAATGCCGCGGCGAGGGTGCAGGGTAAGAAGCCGCTTGAACTGAAGCGTTCAGAAGCTTACCTGGGAGTGCTGGTCGATGATTTGATCACGCGCGGCACCAACGAACCTTATCGCATGTTTACTTCGCGCGCCGAGTACCGGCTGATGCTGCGCGAAGACAACGCGGACCTGCGTCTGACCGAAACCGGGCGTGAACTCGGTCTGGTCGAAGACGAGCGCTGGCAGTCTTTCGAACAGTACCGTGAACAGCTCGAACGTTTGAACCAGGCACTGCGCGATCAATGGTTACGGCCCGATACGGACGCTGCCCTGGCCCTGGGTGAAGTTTTACGCAAGCCGGTAACGCGTGAATATCGATATAGCGAAATGCTGAAACGCCCCGAAATTGAAATCGGTCACCTGATACCTTTTATCAAAGATAGCGGGTCTTTTCCGCCAAAGGTACACGCCCAGGCCGAGGTCAATGCCAAGTACGCCGGCTATCTTGATCGCCAGCAACAGGAAATTGAAAAAGCCACTCAGCACGAGCAAACCGAGTTACCAGAAGACCTCGACTACAGCGAGGTCCGCGGGCTTTCCAATGAAGTTTGCCAGAAGCTGGCGCAGCATCGTCCGGCCACGATTGGTCAGGCAAGCCGCATTTCAGGTATTACCCCGGCCGCTATTTCTTTGTTATTGGTGCACCTGAAGCGGCATCAGTACCAGGCCAGAAAGACGGCTTGAATGAATCTCGCTGGTGAACTCCGCGCAGGTACCGAGGCGCTGGGAATCACGCTCCAACAATCTCAGCACGATCAATTACTCGAGTACCTGCGGCTTCTTGAAAAGTGGAACCAGGTTTATAACCTGACCTCGATTCGCGGATTACCGCGCATGCTGAGCTATCACTTGCTGGACAGTCTCTCGGTTTTGCCACTGCTGGTTAACGGCCGGAAAGCGATTGATGTCGGTAGCGGTGCGGGTCTGCCAGGAATTCCGCTTGCAATTGCCATGCCTGACGTCATCTGGATTCTTCTCGACAGCAATGCGCGCAAGACTCGATTCATACGCCAGGCGATTGCGCATTGTGGTCTGAAAAATGCGCAAGTTGTACAGTCACGGGTTCAGGACTATCATGCGCCGGACGCGCTGGATTTCATCGTTAGCCGTGCCTATGCACCGCTGGCGGAATTTTGCGATAGCGTCGCCCACTTGATGGAACCTAAAACCCGATTGATTACCATGAAAACCGGACTCAGGCAGGAAGAGGTAAAGCAGCTGGATACCGGCAGGTTTGCCTACAAAGAGAAAACCATAAAAGTACCCGGCATCGTCGAAAGCCGCAGCCTGGTTACAATTAGCGCGCTATGACCAGGACCATTACCATAGCCAATCAAAAAGGCGGGGTTGGTAAAACCACCACCACGGTCAACCTCGCGGCCGCACTGGCGGCAACCAGGCGACGGGTATTGCTGGTCGATATGGATCCACAGGGTAATGCCACTATGGGCAGCGGGATCGATAAAAATGAATTGATACTCAGTGTCTGCGATGTGTTGCTCGGCGAAGCCAGCGCGACCCAGGCGTTACAATATTCGAGCGGGGCCGGTTACGATATTTTACCGTCCAATGCTGATCTTACCGCGGCCGAGGTGCAGCTGGTGAACAAGATCGGTCGTGAACGGCAGTTGACACTTGCCCTCGAAACGTTACGCGACAACTACGAATATATCCTTATTGATTGTCCGCCATCATTGAATATGCTGACGGTCAATGCGCTGGTTGCCGCCGATGGTGTTATGATTCCGATGCAATGCGAATACTACGCGCTCGAAGGCCTGTCCTCGTTGCTCGATACGATCGAGCAGATCCGCATCAGCGTCAACCCGGAAATTCGGCTCGAAGGCTTGCTGCGCACGATGTATGACCCGCGTAACAACCTTTCCGGTGATGTTTCCAATGAACTGGTCGAGCATTTTGGCGATCGCGTGTATCGCACTGTAATCCCGCGCAATGTCGCGCTTGCCGAGGCTCCGAGTTATGGCCAAACGATCTTGAACTACAGTAAGAATTCGCGCGGCTCGATGGCCTATCTTGCGCTGGCCGGAGAAGTGCTGCGGCGGGATGCCAAGCAAAACCATTACCTGACACAATGACTACTATGAAAAAAAAGCGCCTCGGAAGAGGACTCGGATCGTTAATCGGTAATCTCGATGATCTCACCGCCGAGGCAGGTAGGGATCAGTTAACCGGCCTGACTGAAATTGATATCGATCGGATTCAGCGTGGCAAGTACCAGCCACGGCAGGTATTTGAACAGGAGTCCCTGCAGGAACTGGCTGATTCGATTCGCGTCCAGGGCATCGTGCAACCCATTGTCGTTCGCGCCGAGGGCAGCCATTTCGAACTGGTAGCAGGTGAACGACGCTGGCGCGCCGCGCAGCTTGCCGGTTTGCAGAAAATACCTGCGGTAATTCGTGAGCTGGATGCAAAATCGGCCGCCGCCATCGGCCTGATCGAAAATATCCAGCGCGAGGATTTAAACCCGCTCGAGCAGGCACAGGCATTTTCGCGCTTGATTGAAGAATTTGACCTTACGCATCAACAGGTTGCGGATTCTGTGGGGCGCTCTCGCGCAGCCGTCAGCAACCTGCTGCGCCTGCTCGATCTTGCCGAACCGGTTAAACAGCAGGTCAACAAGGGCTTGCTCGACATGGGACATGCGCGTGCGCTGCTGGCGCTCATTCGCCATGACCAGATCGAAATTGCCAAACTGGTCGTCAATCGCGGCCTGTCGGTGCGGGAAACCGAATTGCTGGTTAAAAGAACGCTGGCCGCCGCAAACACTGTAAAAGTCAAACCGAAGGCCTCGGATCCTGACATCAAACGGCTGGAGAACCAGATCAGTGAAAAGCTGGGCGCAAATGTCAAAATCAGGCCGGGGAAAAAGGGCTCCGGACAGCTTGTAATCAGCTTTCACAGTGCCGCAGAACTCGATGGAATCCTCGAACATTTGTCTTTATAAATATATTTGTTCGGGTCATTGATTATTCTCGTTTAACTCGTTTATACTCTTGATCCGCTTTTTCAGACGGGTACTGAGGCTCGGATTGTGCCTGTAAAAAGCGATGAAAAATCAGATTACTAGGATACTGGTCTTTCAATACATTCTGGGGGCTACTTACCTGATAGTTACAGGTCTCTGGGATATAGCGTTTATGCCATCGGCCCTGGTTGGATGCCTCGCCGCGCTGTTACCGAAAACATATTTCAGTATCAGAATGCTGCGAGTGACAGAAAATAATAATGCGCCGCAATGGTTGGGTTACGTGTATCGGTCCGCGATCGGGAAATGGGTGATCATGAGCATGATACTGGTGCTTGCCTTCACTTCGGGTTATTCCTGGGATCCGGTTGTTTTGTTTGTCGGGTTTGTAATGATCCAGCTATCCGGCTGGTTTGCACCGTTTGTTACAAAAGGTAATTGATCTAATATGGCTAGTGATTACGCTAATTCTGGCGAATACATCAAGCACCACCTGACCAACCTGGTATACGGGCAGCATCCAGATGGCAGCTGGGGTATTGCTCACGGTGCCGACGAAATCAAGGAAATGGGTTTCTGGTCGATCAATGTCGATTCGATGTTGTTTTCAATCGGCCTCGGATGTTTTTTCCTGTGGATATTCCGCCAGGCCGCCAAAAAAGCCTCCACCGATGCCCCGAGCGGGCTACAAAATTTTATTGAAATGTTGATCGAGTTTATCGATGACTCGGTACGCGGATCATTCAGTGGCAAGAATCCGCTGGTTGCACCGCTGGCGCTGACCATCTTCGTCTGGATATTCCTGATGAACCTGATGGACCTGGTTGCCGTCGACCATATTCCCTGGCTCGCGAGCCTGATGGGAATTCCTTATCTGAAAATCGTGCCGAGTACCGATCCAAACGTGACTTTCGGTATGTCGCTATCGGTTTTCGCGCTGGTCCTGTATTACAGCGTCAAGATGAAGGGGCCCGGCGGTTTTTTTGCCGAACTGGCCTTTCATCCCTTCCCTAAATTCATGATGCCGATCAACCTTGTGCTTGAAGGCGTCACCCTGATTGCAAAACCCGTTTCACTTGCCTTGCGTTTGTTCGGCAATCTCTATGCCGGTGAAATGATATTCATCTTGATAGCCCTGATGTACAGCGGTGGCTGGATACTCAAGATATCGGGAGGATTTTTGCAACTGGGTTGGGCGATATTTCATATCCTGATTATTACCTTGCAGGCGTTTATCTTCATGACGCTGACCATCGTATACCTGGATATGGCATCGCAGACAGATCACTAAACTTTATATTTAACACACTCTAAATTATCAGGAGACAATCATGGAATCAGCCTTGTTATATATCGCAGGCGCTTTAATGATGGGCTTGGGCGCACTCGGTGCGGCTGTAGGTATTGGTGTACTCGGTGGACGATTTCTCGAAGGTGCTGCGCGCCAACCGGAGCTGATCCCGATGTTACGTACCCAGTTCTTCATCGTTATGGGTCTGGTCGACGCGGTGCCGATGATCGCGGTTGGCCTGGCTATGTATGTCATGTTCGCGGTTGCTTAAGCGCGACAGGCCTGACATTTAAAGCGAGGACAGCAATATGAATTTCAATGCGACGCTGATAGGGCAAACCATCACCTTTATCGTGTTTGTCTGGTTCTGCATGAAATATATATGGCCACCACTCATGGCAGCACTGGAAGAGCGTAATGCTCGAATTTCAGAGGGCCTGGCCGCAGCACAACGTGGTCAACAGGACCTGGAAGAGGCCCAGGCGAAAGTCAGCGACAGCCTGAAAGATGCCAAGCAACAGGCACAGGAAATTATCAACCAGGCGCAGAAACGTGCCAACGAGATCGTCGACGAGGCCAAGGACGCCGCGCGTGAAGAAGCCGATAAAATCAAGGCCGCGGCCAGCGCCGATATCGATCAGCAAATCAATTCGGCACGCGACGAACTGCGCAAAGAGGTATCCTCGATAGCGCTCGCCGGTGCCGGTCAGATCCTGAAGCGCGAAGTCGATGCCAATGCGCATGCGGCTGTGCTTGATGAACTGGTTGCCCAGATTTAGGGTTTAGAAGATGGCTGATTTTGAAACCGCCGCCCGACCCTACGCCAGGGCTATTTTCGAACTGGCGAGTGACGAAGGCAAGCTGGATCAATGGCAGAATAACCTGCGGTTGGCCGCCGCGATTGCGGCGGACGAATCCATGAAGACTTTTCTGGAGCAGCCTGACGTGCTACCGCGGGAGCTGGGCGTACTGTTCCTGTCGGTACTCGAGGGTGCCGGGGTCGAGGACGATGGTGACTTTGGCAACACCGTCCGCCTGCTTGCTGAAAACCGACGCCTGGCGGCGCTGCCGGCAATTGCCGATGTGTTTACCAACCTCAAGCAGGAGGCCGAGGGCAAAATCGAAGTGCGGGTCAGAAGTGCCCAGGCCTTGAGTGCCGAGCAACAGGAAAGTATCGCCAGCAGCATGGCCAAACGGCTCGGTAAGGAAGTCAGCATTACGACCGAAGTAGATGACAGTTTGATCGCCGGTGCGATCGTCACCGCGGGTGATCTTGTTATCGATGGTTCGGCCAGCGGGCGCATGGAAAAATTAACCATAGCGGTCAACAAATAACAGATTTTTACGATTACGGGATAAAACGCGATGCAACTTAATCCGTCAGAAATTAGCGAACTTATCAAAGATCGCATCAAGAATTTTGAAAGTGTAGCCGAAGCCAGAACCGAGGGCACAATTGTCAGCCTGATGGACGGCATCGCACGTATTCACGGCCTTGCCGACGTCATGTCGGGCGAGATGATCGAGTTTCCAGGCAATACCTACGGTATGGCGCTTAACCTTGAGCGGGACTCGGTTGGCGCGGTAATTCTGGGTGACTACGAGCACATCTCCGAGGGGGACAAGGTTAAGTGTACTGGGCGGATTCTCGAAGTGCCGGTGGGCGAGCAGATGCTCGGTCGGGTCGTTAACTCACTCGGGGAACCCATCGACGGCAAGGGCGCTATCGACGCCAAGCAATTCGAACCGATTGAAAAGGTAGCACCTGGCGTTATCGCGCGCCAGTCGGTATCGCAGCCGGTGCAGACAGGCCTCAAGTCGATTGACGCGATGGTACCGATCGGTCGTGGCCAGCGCGAGTTGATCATCGGTGACCGTCAGACCGGCAAATCCGCGGTTGCTATCGATGCCATCATCAATCAGAAAGGCACCGGTATCAAGTGTGTCTACGTCGGTATCGGCCAGAAGGCCTCGACGATATCCAACGTAGTGCGCAAGCTTGAAGAATTCGGCGCCATGGAGCACACCATCGTGGTCGCGGCGAACGCATCGGACTCGGCGGCACTGCAGTTTATCGCGCCCTATTCCGGCTGTACCATGGGTGAATACTTCCGCGATCGTGGCGAAGATGCACTGATTGTCTACGACGACCTGACCAAGCAGGCCTGGGCTTATCGCCAGGTTTCGTTGCTGCTGCGTCGTCCGCCGGGTCGGGAAGCCTACCCGGGTGATGTTTTCTACCTGCACTCACGCTTACTTGAGCGCGCCGCGCGTATCAACCCCGACTACGTCGAAAAAATTACCGACGGTAAGATCAAGGGCCAGACCGGTTCGCTGACGGCGCTGCCGATCATCGAAACCCAGGGTGGTGACGTGTCGGCTTTCGTGCCGACTAACGTTATCTCGATCACCGACGGTCAGATCTTCCTCGAATCGGATCTGTTCAATGCCGGTATCCGGCCTGCGATCAACGCCGGTCTGTCGGTATCCCGCGTCGGTGGTGCGGCGCAGACTCCGATCATCAAGAAACTTGGCGGTGGCGTGCGCCTGGCGCTCGCACAGTACCGCGAACTGGCGGCCTTCTCGCAGTTCGCCTCCGACCTTGACGAAGCCACGCGCAAGCAGCTGGAACGCGGTCAGCGCGTAACCGAACTGATGAAGCAGCGCCAGTATTCACCGATGTCGGTGGCTGAAATGGCGATCTCGCTGTACGCGGCAAACGAAGGTTATCTCGACGACGTCGTCGTCACCAACGTGGTTGCCTTCGAGGATGCGATGCTCGCACATATCCGTTCCAACAAACAGGACATGCTCGACAAGATCAACGAGTCCGGCGATTACAGCGACGATATCGCGGCCGAGATCAAACAGGCAATTGACGACTTCAAGGCCAACGGCGTTTACTAAGGGAGCTTAGATATGGCTGGCGGCAAGGAGATAAAGACCAAGATCACGAGTGTTAAGAATACTCAGAAGATCACCGCGGCGATGGAAATGGTGGCTGCGAGCAAGATGCGCCGCGCCCAGGACCAGATGTTCGCCGCGCGCCCCTACGCACAGCGTATCGCCGACGTGGTCAGCCATGTCGCCAGTTCGAATCCCGAGTACAAGCATCCGTTTCTGATCGAGCGTCCGGTCAAGCGCGCCGGAATTGTTGCCGTGGCTACCGACCGGGGGCTTTGCGGTGGTCTTAATACCAACATGTTTAAAAAGGCGCTCAACCACATCGGGGACCTCGATGAAAAAGGTATTGAAATCGAGGTAGTGACTTTCGGCACCAAGGCGCTGAACTTCTTCAAGCGCATCGGTGCAAAAGTTGTCGCGGAGACTAGCCATATCGGTGACAGCCCCGAAATCTCGCAAATCATAGGACCGGTGACGACCCTGTTGAAGAGTTACGAAAAGGGCGAAATCGATGTCATTTACCTGATCGCCAACGAGTTTGTGAACACCATGACCCAGCAGCCGAAGATGGTGCAGCTGGTGCCGGTGGAACCCGCACCCGACAAGGAGCTCAGCCATCACTGGGATTATATTTACGAGCCCGATTCGAAAGAGGTGCTCGACGGCGTGCTGGAGCGCTATATCGAGTCGCTGGTGTACTGGGCCGTGGTCGAGAACGTGGCCTGCGAAATGGCGGCACGCATGCTGGCGATGAAAAACGCAACCGATAACGCCGGTGCGATGATCGACGAGCTGCAGTTAATTTATAACCGCGAGCGCCAGGCTTCGATTACGCAGGAAATCAGCGAAATCGTCGGCGGCGCGGCGGCAGTTTAAGACTTTTTACGCATATTGAGATTGACAGAGGAATAACAGATGAGCACAGGTAATATCGTGGAAGTAATCGGCGCGGTCGTCGACGTGGAATTTCCCCGAGACGCTGTTCCCAAGATTTTCGATGCGCTTTTGATCGCCGAGGCCGAAGGCCTGACGCTGGAAGTGCAGCAGCAGCTCGGCGATGGTGTCGTGCGTACTATCGCGATGGGTGCCGCCGAGGGCTTGCGTCGTGGTCTCGAGGTTAGTAACACCGGGCAGCCGATCACAGTTCCGGTGGGTCAGAAAACACTCGGACGCATCATGGACGTACTCGGTAATCCGATCGATGAAAAGGGGCCGATCGGTGAAGAATCACGTATGCCGATTCACCGCAAACCACCGACTTACGACGAGCAGTCACCTACCACTGAAATTCTCGAAACCGGTATCAAGGTTATCGACCTGATCATGCCGATCGCCAAGGGCGGCAAGATCGGCCTGTTTGGTGGCGCTGGTGTCGGCAAGACGGTAACCCTGATGGAGTTGATCCGTAACATCGCGGTTGAGCACTCGGGCTTCTCGGTTTTCGCCGGCGTGGGTGAGCGTACCCGGGAAGGGAACGACTTTTACCACGAGATGACCGAAGGCGGCGTTATCGACAAGGTATCGCTGGTATACGGACAGATGAACGAGCCTCCCGGTAACCGGCTACGGGTGGCACTGTCGGGTTTGACCATGGCGGAGTACTTTCGCGATGAAGGCCGCGACGTTTTGATGTTTGTCGACAACATTTACCGTTACACGCTGGCAGGCACCGAGGTATCGGCACTTCTTGGACGGATGCCGTCCGCGGTTGGTTACCAGCCGACGCTGGCGCTTGAAATGGGTGTACTGCAGGAACGTATCACATCGACCAAGACCGGCTCTATCACGTCTTTCCAGGCGGTATACGTACCGGCGGACGATTTGACCGATCCGTCACCGGCAACCACCTTCGCGCACCTTGACGCCACGCTGGTATTGTCGCGCCAGGTTGCCGAGCTGGGAATTTATCCCGCGGTAGATCCGCTTGATTCGACCTCGCGTATTCTCGATCCGAACGTGGTCGGTAACGAGCACTACGACACCGCCCGCGGCGTGCAGGGTACCCTGCAACGCTACAAGGAACTTAAGGATATCATCGCGATTCTGGGCATGGACGAACTGTCTGAGGAAGACAGGCTGGTGGTCAGTCGAGCGCGCAAAATTCAGCGCTTCCTGTCGCAGCCGTTCTTCGTCGCCGAGGTATTCACCGGTTCTCCCGGCAAGTACGTATCGGTCAAGGATACCATTGCAAGTTTCAAGCAGATTCTCGAAGGCGAGATGGACCAGTATCCGGAGCAGGCGTTTTACATGATTGGCGGCATCGAAGAAGTCGCCGAACGTGCCAAGAACCTGTAAGGTAACGTCATGGCCACCATCCAGGTAGAAATCGTCAGCGCCGAGGAGCAGATCTTCTCGGGCGAGGCGCACATGGTGTATGCGCCGGCGATTATGGGTGAAGTCGGTATTGCGCCGCGCCATACGCCACTGATTTCACCGCTCAAACCGGGCGAAGTACGCCTCGATATGGGCGACGGCAAGGAAGAGTTTTTCTTCATATCCGGGGGTATTCTGGAAGTCCAGCCACACCTCGTAACAGTACTCTCCGACACCGCGATTCGCGCAGATGATCTCGACGAGGCCGCCGCCATCGAGGCCCAGAAGCGCGCCGAGGCGGCACTGGCCGACCAGCAATCCGATCTCGACGTCGCCAAGGCCAAGGCCGAACTTGCCGCCGCCGCCGCGCAAATCCAGGCAATCAGGAAACTCAAGCGAAAGTGACGAGGCATATAGAAAGGGGCATAGGCCCTTTTTACATGCCCTGTCATCCCGGAAGCTGCGCAGCAGCTATCCGGGATCTCGCAATCATCAGTCCGATACCAGCGCAGGGATATAATCTCCTGTTACGACTTATCTCGCCAAAACCTTCAGGATAATGAAAAAAATGTGCGCTGTTTTACGGTTATTGAAGCATTTTCCATTATTATTCGCATATGCCACTTAGTATTGTCATTCTCGCCGCGGGCCAGGGAACACGCATGAAATCTGCGCGTCCCAAGGTGATCCATGAGCTCGCCGGCAAGCCGTTGCTGCAACATGTCGTCGATATCGGTCGTGCGCTCGAACCCGAGCAGTTAATTGTCGTGGTCGGACACGGTGCCGTGCGGGTGCAGGAATCGATGCAGGAACCGGACCTGATCTTTGTCGAACAGCGCGAGCAGTTGGGCACCGGGCATGCCCTGGCGCAATGCCTGGAGCAGGTAACCGCAGGTAACGAGGTGCTGGTGCTGTACGGGGACGTCCCGTTAATTCGCGCCGCAACCCTGTCACAGATGATCGAACAGGGTCAGGATGCCGTGGTTCGCATACTGAGCTTCAAACCCGACAATCCTTCCGGTTATGGCCGTATAGTGCGTCAGGGTGATTTATCGGTGCGCGCTATCGTCGAGCATAAAGACGCCAGTCCGGAACAGCTTGGCATCGATGAATGCTATTCCGGCATCATGGTGATTCGCGGAGATCGATTGCAATTCCTTGTCAGCGCGATCGATAAGGATAACGCCCAGGGCGAGTATTATCTGACCGACGTGGTAGATATTGCGGTAGCCAATGGTGATGTCGTTAACGCGGTAATTTGCGCGAATCCAGATGAAGTGATCGGCATTAATGACCAACGACAGCTGGCAGATGTTGAAGCCATTTACCGGTCTCACCAGGCCGAGCTGCTGATGGCGCAGGGCGTCAAATTATACGATCCAACGCGTATCGATATTCGCGGTGAGGTGACGGTCGGCCGCGATGTCGAAATCGATATCAATTGCCTGTTAGAGGGCACGGTTTCGCTTGGAGATAACGTGCGCATCGGTGCCAATTGCGTGATACGAAACACCAGCATCGGTGACGGCAGTGAAATCCATCCCATGACCTCGATCGATGACGCGGTGATCGGTTGCGACGTCAGTATCGGTCCGTTTGCACGGATTCGTCCCGGTGCCGAGTTTGACAATACGGTCAAAATAGGAAATTTCGTGGAAGTAAAGAAATCGCATATTGGTGAAGGCAGCAAGATCAGTCATCTGAGCTATATTGGTGACACCGAGATGGGTGCCGGGGTCAACATCGGTGCGGGCACCATCGTGTGTAACTACGACGGCGTTAACAAGTTCAAGACCGTGATCGAAGACGGGGTATTTATTGGCTCGGATACGCAGCTGGTAGCACCGGTAACGGTTGCACGTAATGCGACCATTGGCGCGGGATCAACTATTACCAGGGATGCACCGGCCGACAGGCTTACCCTGTCACGCGCGAAACAGGTTACCATTAACAGTTGGTCTAAACCATCGAAGCAGGAGGAGAGTTAGTCCATGTGTGGCATCGTAGGCGCATTAGCGCAACGCAACGTCAGTTCGATACTGCTTGAGGGTTTATACCGCCTCGAGTACCGCGGTTATGACTCCGCCGGTATGGCGCTTATAGAAAATCATAAGCTGTCACGATTCCGTGCGCTCGGCAAGGTCAGTGAGCTTGAAACCCGGATGCCGGTTGAACAACCGGGACATGTCGGAATCGCGCACACCCGCTGGGCCACCCACGGTGCGCCTTCCGAAACCAACGCCCATCCACACTTTTCCAACGACCGCATCGCGGTTGTTCACAACGGGATTATCGAGAATTACAAGGCCATTCGTGAACGTTTGCTTAAAGCAGGATACGAGTTCAGTTCTGAAACCGACAGTGAAGTTGTTGCGCATTTAATCGACAGTTATTTCAACGGCGACCTGTTTGATGCCGTAAAAAAAGCGGTCGACGAACTAGAAGGCGCATTTGCGCTCGGCATTATTGCCGTCGATGATCCGCAAACACTCGTCGCCTGTCGTCGTGGTAATCCGTTGGTGGTTGGCGTGGGGATCAAGGAGAATTTTGTTGCATCCGATGTATCGGCGCTGTTGCCGGTGACCAACCGGTTCGTATATCTTGAAGAGGGTGACTACGTCGTTCTGCATAATGGCGATTACCAGGTCTACAACTCGTCAGGTAAAGCCAGGCAACATGACGTAAAGATCAGCGAGTTGAATAGCGACTCGGCCAACAAGGGCGAGTACCGTCATTACATGCTGAAGGAAATTCACGAGCAGGGACAGGCGATTGCCGAATGCCTGGAAGGCCGCATCAGCGACAAGACCGTGCTCGATTCGATTTTTGGCTATGACGCCGATGCGATTTTCGAGCGCGTCGAGAATGTCCAGATCATTGCCTGCGGTACCAGTTATCACGCTGGAATTGTCGCCCGCTACTGGATCGAGTCGCTGCTGGATATACCCTGCCAGGTCGAAGTCGCGAGCGAGTTCCGTTATCGCAAGGCGGTAGTTCCCGAGAATACATTGTTCCTGACCCTGTCGCAGTCGGGGGAAACCGCCGATACGCTTTCGGCACTGCGTAGCCTCGAGTCGAAAAATTATTGTGGCTCCCTGAGCATTTGCAATGCACCGGAATCGTCAATGGTACGCGAGTCGGACCTGGTCATGATGACCCGCGCCGGACCCGAAATCGGGGTTGCGTCGACCAAGGCTTTTACCACGCAACTGGTGGCGATGCTGTTATTTGTTGCGGCACTCGGCAAGCGGCAAAAGCGACTCGACGATAAAATCATAGCCGACATTATCGGTGAATTGAATGCCCTGCCCGCGCTGATCGAAAAATTACTCGGGCTCGAAGCGCAGATCGAAGTCATCGCCGAGGATTTTGTCGATAAAGAACACGCGCTGTTTCTCGGCCGCGGTGAGCATCACGCCATCGCGATGGAGGGCGCGCTCAAGCTCAAGGAAATTTCCTATATCCACGCCGAGGCCTATCCTGCCGGTGAACTCAAGCATGGGCCGTTGGCCCTGGTCGACGCCGAGATGCCGGTGATCGTGGTGGCGCCAAACGACGATCTGCTCGAGAAGCTGCACTCCAATATGCAGGAGGTCAAGGCGCGTGGCGGCAAGCTTTACGTATTTGCCCACCGTGGGGCACACCTTGAAACCGATTCCGACGATATCGTGATCGAGATGGATTGTGACACCGACTGGGTGACCCCGATCCTGTCGACGATTCCACTGCAGCTATTCAGCTATCACGTCGCGGTATTACGCGGCACGGATGTCGATCAACCGCGTAACCTCGCCAAATCGGTCACTGTTGAATAACGCTGACGTCGATCGATCCGGGTCCAGAATTGTGGCGATTGCCATCACCCCGCTGCCGCTATCAATACTGCTGTCACTGGTCGCCTGTAGTGCGGGTCAGCAGCGTCCGATCCCGGTGGACAGGCCACAGACTGCATGCGTCGATCCGCGTCCGCAGATATGTACCATGGATTACACCCCCGTCTGCGCCGAACTCAGAAGTGGTGAATTGAAAACCTATTCCAACGCCTGCTCGGCCTGTGCTGACGCATACGTGGTTTCATATCGCCTAGATCCTTGTGTTGCTGAGTCGTAGTGCATTGCCGATAACTGACACCGAGCTCAAGCTCATCGCGGCGGCGGCAATCATGGGCGATAATAACAACCCGAATATCGGGTACAACACGCCGGCGGCGACGGGAACGCCCATCGAGTTGTAAATAAATGCGAAGAACAGGTTCTGGCGGATATTTCGCATCGTCGCCCTGCTCAGGCGCTGCGCCCGCACGATACCGCGCAGGTCACCCTTGACCAGGGTGACACCCGCGCTTTCCATCGCAACATCGGTACCGGTACCCATGGCGATGCCGACATGGGATTGTGCCAGGGCCGGGGCATCGTTGATGCCGTCGCCGGCCATCGCAACAATGCGCCCCTCTGCCTGTAACTTTTTGATGACCTCTACCTTTTGCTCTGGTGAAACCTCGGCTTCGATACGATCGATACCAAGCGGGCCGGCGATCGCGTTGGCGGTGGTCACGTTATCCCCGGTCAGCATGACGATATCAATCCCTCCTGCGTGCAGGTCAAGTATCGCCTCCGGGGTTGATGCCTTGACGGGGTCGGCCACGCTGAGCAGTCCGGCGGCTATGCTATCGATAGCAACGTACATGACGGTCTGTCCCTGGTTACGGCCGGTCTCGGCAATTGAGGGTAAATTTCCGGAATCGATCGAAAGGGATTGCAGCAACTTCAAATTACCCAGTGCAATCTGGTGTTCTCCGACGCTGCCAGTGACGCCCTCGCCCGTCATCGAAACAAAGTTTGCAACCGTTTTGAGATCGATATTCCGATCCCTGGCGCCTTCAACAATGGCCGTCGCCAACGGATGTTCGCTGGCGCGCTCGAGACTCGCTGCGAGCTGTAGCACGATGTTTTCGTCATAACCATCGCCGGGATGTACCGATACCAGCCGTGGCTTACCCTCGGTCAGGGTGCCGGTTTTATCCACCACCAGCGTATCGACTTTCTCCATGACTTCGAGTGCTTCGGCGTTCTTGATCAATACACCCATGGTGGCACCTTTGCCGGTGCCTACCATGATCGACATGGGTGTGGCGAGGCCCAGCGCACAGGGGCAGGCGATAATGAGAACCGCAACCGAGTTGATGATGGCATACGCGAGTCGGGGTTCGGGACCGACCAGTCCCCAGGCGATCAGGGTAATGACCGCAACCGCTACCACGGCTGGTACGAAATACCCGGCCACGACGTCGGCCAGTTTTTGTATCGGAGCACGTGAGCGCTGTGCCTCGCTGACCATTGTCACAATTTGTGCGAGCAAGGTTTCGGCACCCACTCTTTCTGCCTGCATCAACAGGCTGCCGGTGCCATTAACAGTTGCGCCAATCACGACGTCACCCGCAACTTTCTCTACCGGGATCGGTTCGCCGGTAACCATGGACTCATCCACGGCGCTGTTGCCGCTGCTGACAATGCCGTCTACGGGTATCTTTTCCCCGGGCCTGACGCGCAGTATGTTCCCGGGTTTGACAAGGTCCAGGGCGATATCTTCTTCGTTTCCGTCTGCATGCACGATGCGGGCGGTGTTTGGAGCGAGCCCCAACAGCAACTTGAGCGCGGCGTTGGTATGGCTGCGCGCGCGTAACTCAAGCACCTGGCCGAGTAGTACCAGGGTTGTGATGACGGCGGCCGCTTCGAAATAAACCGGAATCGTGCCGTCGCCGTGCAGCATATCAGCCGGGAAAATACCGGGTAACAACAATGCAACCACGCTGTAACTCCAGGCAACGCCGACACCAATCGCGATCAGCGTAAACATGTTGAGATTCCGGGTCCGCAGCGACAGCCAGCCGCGCTGAAAAAAAGGCCAGCCACACCACAGCACAACCGGGGTTGCGAGTACGAACTGGATCCATTGCGCTGTCTTCATCGACAGGCCCGGTGGCAATAAAGCCGGTGCGAGGTCGGCGATCATCGCCAGCACAAAAACCGGCAAGGCGAGCGACAGGCCGATCCAGAAACGCCGGCTCATGTCGATCAGCTCTTCATTCTTCTCTTCGATCTCGATCGTGCGGGATTCCAGAGCCATGCCACATTTGGGGCAACTGCCGGGATGGTCCTGTACGATCTCGGGGTGCATCGGGCAGGTATATTCAATTCGCGTGGACCGCAACGGGGTGCCTGCCGGTTCCAGCGCCATGCCGCATATCGGGCAGCTACCGGGGTGATCCTGTTCGATTTCAGGATCCATCGGACAAATGTATAAACTCGCATCGGCAACCGGATCAGTGACAGCAGGCCTGTCCGGGTTCAGATAGAAATTCGGGTCGTTACTGAATTTTTGTGCACAGCCCTGGCAACAGAAAAAATAATCAGTGCCTTTATACTGAACCGAGAATTCGCTTTCGGTTGACACTTTCATACCGCAAACCGGATCGTACAAATCGGTTGAAATATGATTTTCGGCGGTGCCTTGCATCGGTTTCTCAAGATTTGAAGGAGCAATGAAATAGATTATAAAGCCTGTAGTAACTACCGACACAAGGATAAAGATCCACGCTTATGCTGTGGTCGCGTCGTAGCTGTTCGATTGAACGGTACATCGAAATCGGTGTTGTTCCAGTCCAAAAAAAAACCCCGCCGAAGCGGGGTAGACGTGAGGAAAATCGAATAGTGATTTAACTGCAGGTTATGGCACCTGGAGTAGAATTATTTGACGTTATAGATAAATTCCTGGATCTTGGTCGCGTCAATCAACGTGTTCCAGCTTCTTGCACCAGAATCAACGATTCGCTGGTTCCATTTTTTAATACGCTTACGGTAGACTTCCGGATTGGCGCTGTCGTCGGTGAGCTTGATGACATTCATGGCAGCGATGTCGATGCCGTCAAATTCATCCTCGGCAAATTTTCGGACCACACCCGACGGCAGTTCCTCTTTCATATCGCTAAAGACGAACATCACCTGGGTACCGGATTTGGTCGCTTTTAGATAATCAGAGCAAAGCATTAAAGCGCCACTGATATCGGTAAGTCGGGACTTGGCATTACCCCTGCCAAATTTGTCCAGTGTTTTTGCAATTGCCAGTTTTTGAGTGTTGGCTTTTGTGGGCCTGTAATCCAGGGTCAGTTTTGTCACCAGATTTTCTTCCGCGTAGCTGTTACTGTCGATCTTGACCAAGAACAGGCTATCGCCAGGAATCATTTCGGGTACGATGCCGGCCTTGATGATATTGGCCACGTTTGCCTTCTCACCGGCGTAAGTGCCGGATATATCCATCAATGCACAGAATGATGTTTCATATTCTTTACTGTCGGTGCAGGCTGAAACAACGACTGATACCGATAGCGCGAGCAGAATACGGGTGATTATTTTTTCCATTGTATTCTCCCAGCTTAGCTTGCGCTGACATGTTTCCCGCTAATCAGATTAGCGATCTGCACGGGGATAATGATGTAGATGTCAAACACGTGCACCAATATATTAAAGAATCCCTCGATTAGATAAGCGATCATGTTAGCCAGATGGCAGAGCAAGGTGATGAATACGGTATACATCTTGGCGAATGCATGTTGGCTGGCCTCGATAAACATTTCCAGTGGTATCGCGATTACCGCCAGAATCCATGGCAGCACAAAGCCGAGCATTGCTTGTCCAATCACAGTAATTCTTGAGTTGATTTCATCGGAAACCGTCGCCGATCCTCCGGCCAGGCTGATATCAAGAGCGTTTTTGGCTTCTGCCAGGTTTTCCCGCAGGATCGCGAGCGACGCTTCTACCGTAGACAGAAACAAAAGCCCCAGCAGACAACCAAATAATATGATTTTACGCTTGGCCCGAGTCATATTGGCAATCTGGGGAAAGGTGTGGGTTACCCCTATTGCTTCAAATAGAAATATGCCTAAAACCAGTTCCAACGCGACAATAACCAGTGCGGAGATTTCTGATACTGCCATTCCGGCGACGCGAACTCCGGCAGGTACCAGTTCGGACATCGGCAGCGCTATCAGGTTAAAGTTGATAAAAGCGCCAACCAGGCCCACACAGATGACGATCAGTGAGATGATAAAAAGCTTGGTCACCTTTGAGGAGAGCATATCGATCGATTCGGGTTCAGCGGCCGAAATTTTTTCGTATTGAGTCATATATTTTTCAATATTACGGCTGTTTTCGGTCACCTTATCGACCTGACTACTGATCTCCTTGCCCAGTTTTTCAACCCGTTTCCAGATCGGTGCCATCGATCCCAGTATCTTGTGGCGTTTTGCTGAAACCTCGCGAAGTTCAGACAGGGCTTTCTTTTCTCCCTCAACCGCAGATTTATGAATTTCACCCAACATACCTTCGATAATTCGGTCAGAGGTCGAACCCTTTACCTTGGCGATACTCTTGACGACTTCACTCCATCCGGGTGCTTCGGGTGTGACCTGCCCACACTCGTTATAATCGGCCTCAAGCTGGCTGATTTTTTCGTCGAGTTTTAATTGTAATTTGGGGTAACCGGCAAGACTTTTGGTATTCGCCATATCGATTTTGGAAAATTCCTGAAGAATTTCGCCCTGAATTTTGGCAACCCCGGATTCCAGCAGGACTTTTCTATCCTTCTCGCGCATGGCCTCGGCCGTATTTTTGGTCCATTCGGCCAATTTTCTCAGGCCGCCGGCGGTTGCATCAGAAAAAGTCTGGATCATTTTATGCACGGGTTCCCTGGCAAAAAACAGGAAAATCATGCTAGCTGCTATCCAGACTGCGATTGAAACACCAGGCATTTCTGGCAAAAAGTAAAAACTCTTCATGGTGAGCTTCCTAATTTAATCTATGTTCGTGAGTAATAGAGAATAGATGCCTTTTGAAGGAATGCTATTCGTTGTTGGCAATCGAAAGTGCGTAATGCTTCAATTTCGGACTTTTTGTCGCCGAAAAATAGTGCAACAAGAATGCCTTTCTAGCCCTGCTCCAGCCATGCTTTTTCGCGACAATCCCGCTATTCCAGAGGGCTACGGTAATGCCGGGAACCGTTGACCAGGCCTTGATAATTTTTGTAAACATGGGATTAACCTCAGTTTTACTAAATGTATGAAGACTTTAGGCAGGCGCTGTGAAAAATCGGTGAAAAACATGAAAAAAAGGCTATAAATTTCTGCAAGGCGCTGTTTTATTTCGAAATATTTCGCATTCTGAGGCGCCACACAGCAGCCCTTGCAGGCGCCTATTATAGTTGAAATCTATGTTTAAAAAGCTTTACTGGACGCGCTGATGGCGGCTATTTTCTGGGTCGAAGATCAATCGCACTGGATCAAGAAGTTTTCTCCCGTGCTCGAAAACGAGGACTTTGACGGTAAGCCGAATTCGCTCGCAATTTATAATTTTGCCGAGGCCGCGCGGCAAAAGATTGCATTGACCGATAAGGAATCTCCGCCGGATGTGGCGCTGCTTGATGCGCGCATGAACGGCAATGACCAGGCCGGCTTTTCCGTTTCCAACGCGTTACGCAAGAAGTGGCCGCAATTGCCGATAATTTACCTGTCGGAGCACAGCGGTACCGAGATCGAGCGTGAAGCGCTGGAGCAGTTTTCCGCCACCGATTTTATTGCCAAACATCAAAACAATGTCGAGCAGGTTTTGTGCTGGCGTATCAAGGCAGTACTCAGGCAAGCGTCGATCGATACCGATTTATCATCGACGTTAAATATAATCAGCAGCGGCGAGCTGACGATCGATTTGAATACCTGGAATGTCTACTGGAAGGGTCAGCGTTTGATGAATCCGAGCAACGCCAAGCGTCCACTGGCACCAACGCCGAGGAAATTGTTGCGTGAGCTGATGGAGTCATCTCCCAGGCCGCTGACTGCCGGACAGATTGCCGAACGGCTCGATATGGACCCCGAAAAGTTTTCCTACGCCAGTTACCGCCAGCATATCAAGACGCTGCGGCGGGCTTTCGATGCGGTTGAGGACGGGACTGCCAGTTTCAGCGAGCTATGTAACCAGGGCCAGGGCATTGTCACTTTCGGCGATGAAGGGGCTTACTACTGGAAACCGCCTGGCAACAAAAAATGAAACCCGCTCGAGTTTATTATCCATGGCCTAGCACCCTGGCGGCACTGGCGGTTATCACCTGGCAATTCCTGCTGGCCAATGCCGCACTGTTCACGGAGCATCCCCTGCCTGAATCCATGCGCCAGCAGGACAGGCTGTTGATCGCGGGCGCGGTACTGGTGCTATTGATGACTTTTGACGCCTGGCGCTTTCTGAAGGCAAGTGCCCGCTGCAAGGAACAATTAAGGCAGCACCAGGACCAGATCAGCGAACTGTTTGATTCCAAGCGCGAACTCGGCACGCGCGCGCGCACCTACTCCGATCATGCGGACAAGTTGAAAATGTTCATCAGTGAACGGTTGCTCGAATATATCGAGTACGATGAAAAGTATTTGCACTTCAAAAATATTGCCTCCGAGGTGCGCCACAATGGTGTCATCAGTTATGACAAGGCGCAGACGGCGCTTAAGCATGCCCAGCTTACCTGTGAAGTAGGCGAGCAACAGCAATATCGTGAAGCTGCAGACGGTCTGCTTTATCTATGGGATTTGCTCGATCTGTCCACTACCGACAACATTACACTACATGTTGCAAACCAGATTTACGACTGCGAAGAACATTATTTTCAGGCGTTATTGAACGACGACGCAACCGAGCCCACGCCCTTTCAGCCTACCTTCATGATGAGCCACGCGCTGCGACGCGCGTTACTCCCTATTACCGATAATCCTGACCAGCTTGGATTGAACAACGGGTGGCCGAAGCGCGGCAGTTACCGCGATGAAAAATTCAAGATCCTGTTGCAGGCTGATAGCGAAATGCTCGGTAATGAAAACCACATGGTGTTGCTGATCGAGAACCTGCTCAACAACGCGCTTTTCTATGCGCAGCAGAAAGCTTACAAGAATCGCTACAGCAGCGTTTCGATACGCCTGGCACAACGTGGCGGTGAAGTGGTACTGGAAGTCTATAACCGGGGTCCGAGAATCAACGATGACGAAAAAGACAAGATCTATCAGCTCGGTTTTTCATCGCGGCGTATCCGCGAACATCACGGCAAGGGTCTTGGACTGTATTTTGTCAATGAAATCACCAAGGGCTTTGAAGGCTCGATCGTGTTTAACAATATCGACAATCGGGAAGACAGTATTTCGCTCAGCATCAAGCTGGTCAACGGCGAAATTCATAAGGAACAGCTTGAGATCGTCGAGGTAGATGGCAGGCCGATGTGTCGGCTCACGGGGTCGGAAGACAAGCATGCCAGACGTAATGAATGGTCATACGCTGCTCCGATTGCAAGCATAGAAATCAGTCCGGGCGCGGTAAAAAAACCACAGGTTATCTCCGGGTTGAAGAGTGGCGAGGATAGCAGCTACTTAGATGCAACCGATTCATTGCTGCCGCGCTGGGTGCTCGACGTCAAAAATCGCAAGCGCTCAGCGAAGCTGGTATTTATGCCGCTCGACGTGCGCGGTGTCGAGTTTGTAGCGCGCGTCCCCACCGCCAAATCAAGACTGGATAATCAGGACTAAGATCTCGATAATCAGCATCATGTCCGATGCTATCTACTGGTCAGCGAGCAGAATTGCACGTGAAATTCGCGCAGGTAACCTGTCCGCGCGAGAAATGGTTGATACCTGTCTCGACCGCATCGATCAGGTTAATCCCAAAATCAACGCGGTGGTGCAGCTGGCGTGCGAACGCGCCCGCAGCGAGGCCGACGCGCTCGACCGGCAGGCGGCCCGCGGACAATTCAAAGGACCGCTGCACGGGGTGCCAATTACGGTCAAGGATTCGCTCGATACCGAGGGTATAATCTCGACTGGTGGTACCCTGGGACGAAAATCATTTACCCCGGTGCATGATGCACCGGTTGTTGCACGGTTACGTAACGCGGGCGCTGTTTTGCTGGGGAAGACCAATACGCCGGAGCTTACCTTCAGTGGTGAAACCAATAACCTGATTTATGGCAGGACCAATAATCCCTATGATCTTGAGTGCAGTCCGGGTGGCAGCAGTGGCGGTTCAGCTGCCGTGATCGCTTGCGGGGGCTCGGCGCTGGAACTGGGGTCAGATACTGGCGGCAGTATTCGCGAACCCGCGCACCTTTGCGGAATCACCGGGATCAAACCGACTTCGGGGCGTACCCCGCGCACTGGGCATATCGTACCCTTTGGCGGTGGTGTGCTTGATTCTTTAACCCAAGTTGGGCCGATGGCGCGCAACGTTGAGGATCTCACATTGGCATTGCCGTTGATTTGTGGTCCTGACGGAACGGATCCCGCGATAGTGCCAGTCCCGATGCGCGATTCGCATGACGTGGATTTGTCGGCGCTGCGCATTGCCTGGTATGCCGATAACGGTATTGTCTCACCGCACGAAGATATTCAGCGTGTCGTCACCGAGACCGCCCGGGTGTTGCAACAGCGGGGATTAAACCTGACGGCCCAGTTGCTGCCGGGCACACGCCACCTGGTCAACCTCACCACACAATTGCGCGAAGCAACCAATGCCGGTTTCATCCTGCGCCTGCTGGAGCGTTATGGCACCGTTCGGCATGGCCCCGAGCTTGACGGCTACCTGACCGAACAAGGTATCGCCAACGCCAATCATCTTGACCCGGCCCTGCTCGAACAGGTAGACGAGGCGCGCAGTCGTGCGCTGGGATTTTTTAAGGATTTTGACGCGATTCTCTGCCCGGCTTCCTTCGCGGTTGCCCGACCTCACCAGGCTTCCCATGCTGACAGCTTTGACGACTGGGGTTATATCCAGATTCATAACCTACTGGGATGGCCGGGAGCGTCGGTACGTGCCGGTACCAGCACCGGGGGATTACCCGTTGGTGTGCAGTTGATTGCCGCGCCCTGGCGCGAAGATATCGTGCTGGCGCTGGCGCAGGAAATTGAAATGGTGATGGGTGGTTTTCAGCCACCAGGCCTGTAATAACGGGATTACCGACTGCAGTGTGGTTAACGGATTGAGCCAGTTTGCGGACAAACGTCGAACTTCTCGCTCGCGGATCAATTGCGAAAGGTGCATGAATTTAAAATTCCGATCGGCCTCAGGCAGGTTTTGACGCAATACATCGATGGTATGCGTATAGGGGTGTCCAATCGCAATAGCCGAGCCACGTTCGCGCGCCCGGGTTAGCCAGATATTGTACTGCAACCGGATTGCCTCGGGATTGGCGTCGTTGTCGAGAAATATATCGCGCGTGGTTGAACTCAGGCCAGCGTTGAGCGCCTGTGCGTATGCCACGCTGCGGGGTGAAGTGCGGCTATCGAGGAAATACAGCCGGGGATTGTAACCACGAATGCTTTCCATAACCGGGCGCATGAAAAAATCGAACTCGGTCAGGTGGCTGCCCATGTGGTTGTTAACGCCGCGGACAAACGGAATCTGTGCCAGCAGTGAATGTACCCTGGTCGTTAATTCGTCTTCGTCCATCGCCTCATTCAGCGCATTGGCTTCATGGGCTGCTTTCGAATGAATCGATTGCATGGGTAAATGCAGAATAACTTCCTTGTTTCGACTGTGCGCGAGGCGGGCCAGTCGTTGACTATAAACTGCACCCGGGAGTATCGCGTAAGTGTGATCGCCATCGAGGCCGATGGCAGCCTGACCGCTTTCCAGTGAGTACCCGAGATCGTCGATGACGAGCGACAGAACCGGACGCTGATCAGCCTGTGCCCCGAATGCAAATACGATTAGCAGAATCGACCAGGTTCGGGGCATCGCGCGAGCTAGCTGCTGATATTGTTCATGATGATCAGGCCCTTCAGCAGGTTGAGTGCTTCGTACAGCTGGAAGTCGGTTTTGGCTAATGTCTCGCCTTCATCTTTTTCATTGCCTGCACCAGATTTCTCACCGTTCGGATTGCTCAGGCGCCCCTCAAGATCACTCTCGGAATAGGTATCACGCGCTTTTTCGTCAGCTTCCGACAGTTTCACGGTGCTCAATTTGATATCGGGTTCGATACCGGTGGCCTGGATTGAGCGCCCGTTCGGCGTAAAGTAACGCGCGGTGGTCAACTTTACTGCCGAGCCGTTACGCAATTCCTGGATGGTCTGCACCGAGCCCTTGCCGAAAGATTTGGTTCCCATGATGATGCCGCGTTTGTGATCCTGTATCGCGCCGGCTACTATCTCCGAGGCCGAGGCCGAGCCACCGTTGACCAGTACCACCAGCGGCGCGCCATTGAGGCTATCGCCGGGCGTGGCCAGGTAGCGATGACTGGAATCATCGATGCGCCCTTCCGTGTAGACGATCAGGCCATCGTCGATAAACGCGTCGGAGACACCCACGGCACCGTTCAGGACACCGCCCGGGTTATTACGCAGGTCAAGCACCATGCCCTTGAGCCGCTCCTCTTTTTGCAGGTCGGAAACGGCCTTCAGTAAATCGGTGGTGGTGCGTGACTGGAAGTTGGTGATGCGAACATAACCAAATCCCGGTTCAAGCATACGATTCTTGACACTTTTAACCCGGATAATTTCACGCGTTATTGTAATCACCAACGGCTTTGGCTCACCCTCGCGTACGATGGTCAGGTCGATTGAGGTATTGGGCTTGCCGCGCATAATCTTGACGGCTTCGTTAAGCGTCATCCCTTTTACCGATCGCTCGTCGAGCTTGATAATCAAATCGCTAGCCTGCACGCCAGCACGTGATGCCGGGGTATCGTCAATGGGTGAAATAACCTTAACGAAACCGTTTTCCATACCGACCTCGATACCAAGACCACCAAACTGGCCGGTGGTGCCGATTTTCAAATCACTGAATTCACTGGTATTGAGGAATGCCGAGTGCGGGTCGAGCCCGCTTAGCATGCCACGGATGGCGTCTTCGATTAGCTTTTTATCGTCAACCGATTCGACGTAGTCTGATTTAACCTTGGAAAAAACCTCGGTAAAAGCCTGTAAATCCTCGAACGGGATTTGATCGTTTTCCTTGAGCGCATAAACACTGTGGCCGACCGCCAGTGACAGGCCAAGTAAGGTTCCACTCAAAAACCAGGTGGATGTTCGCAGATTTTTTAACATTCGTTTCTCCGATGGCGCGCGCTGTCAGCGGTCGTGATTAAGTATAATAGACCAGATATTGCCGTATAAGTTGTAATCAGTTCAAAAGTTAGGGTTATGACAGACGAATTCTACGGCAAAATTCGAGAATTTTCAGATTTATGACTCTGGCTGACGGGATCAGGGCTAACCCGAAGCAAACTTGTTACGCGCTTTACACCAGCCCGTAGGATTCTGTGGCTTACCCTTTTTACGTATTTCGAAGTAGAGACCGGGTTTTTTCTGTCCACCACTAGTGCCGATCGTGCTGATGATATCGCCGGCTTCAACCCATTCACCCGCGGTTTTAAATAGCGATTCATTGTGGCCATAAAGCGACAGGTAGGAATTGCCATGATCGATAATGATCAGGTTTCCAAGCCCGCGTAACCAGTCAGCGAATGCAATCCGTCCATGAGAGACTGCCTTGACCTCGCGACCGCCGGGTGCCTCGATCATGACACCCTGCCAACGCAGTTGAGACAATGGCTTGGTGCGACCGAAAAGTTTCTTGAGCTTACCCTTGACAGGCCAGGCCAGTTTTCCTTTTAACTCAGCAAAGGCTTTCTGTGAAATCTCGGATTCGGGTGCATCGACGAATATCTCCTCGATCGACTTGATCAGATTCTGTAACTGCCTGGCCTCGTCTTCCAGCCTGGAGAGACTGCCGCTGTGTTGTTTTAACTCTTTGTCGAGTGAACCAATGATTGTTTTGCGTTTTCCGAGATCGACACCCAACTCCTTTTTCTGTTGACCGAGTTGTTGCTGGTTTTTCTCCAGGTCTGCCTTTGCCTGCTGAATCAGCTGCTCTGTTTCGATAATTTTATCGATATTGCCCTGCACTTCATTGATCAAAGCGACCCGGGCGTTTGAAAAATACTGGTAGTAAACAAGGTTACGTTGCAGCGCCTGCGGGTCCTGCTGGGAGAACAGCAGCTTTGCTTTTTCCTGTCTGCCAACGGTAAATGCCGCGTATACCTGTTCGGCCAGGTAATCGTGCTCCTTGCTGAGTTGACGTTGATGTTTCGAACGCGTGGCTCGTAACTTGGAGAGTTCCGATTTCTTGGCCTTGATTTTCTTACCTGTCGCCCTTATTTGTTGATTGACCTTGCCAATCTTGCGCTCAATCGATTTAAGTTCCTTGATTGAACTCGATTTGCTGTCTTCCTTGCGATCGATGTTCTGTTTTAATTTATCAATCTTGCGCAGCAGCGTTTTGAGCTGTTTCTCCTTAGCTGACTTGTCATCCGCCATCGACACCGGATGCACCACGAGAGTGATAAGCAGCAATGGCAGTAACAGTTTATAGAGCGGTGATGTAGACATTGGCTCGATGTTTATCCATAATTATTCTCTAATATTAACGTTTGGTAATACTCCTAGGCAAATGAAAACTGAATCCCAGGCAGCAATTGATAGCGAGCAGCTACTGGCGCGAGCAGCAGACATCGAAGTTGCTTCACGCTCACTGAAGGCCATGTCGCACCCATTGCGACTGAAAATCCTCTGTACACTCGGGAATCGGGAAGTCTGCGTGCAGGGAATCGTCGAAAATGTCGGCACTTCGCAAAGTAATATCTCGCAACATCTCGCCATTTTAAGGGATAAAGGTATACTGTCGTCGCGCAAGGATGCGAACAAGGTTTTTTACCGTGTCGGTGATGAACGCACCCTGCGTCTGATCGGAATGATGCAGGAAGTATTTTGTTCCGCCGACTGAAACTTTACCCCTGACGATTCGTTTTTTTCAGCACGTATGTTGACTCAAATTTCTGAATTTGCGGTGAATCATCCATATCTGGTGATGGCATTTGTGGTGTTGCTGGCGCTGGTTTTTTTTAACGAGTTGAAAATCGCGACCCAGCGCTTTGCCAGCCTGACACCGGCCGCTGCGGTACAGTTGATGAATAAAGAAGATGTCGTCGTGCTCGATGTGCGCGAACCATCCGAAACGGTTGGTGGAAAAATTGCGAAAGCAATCCAGATTCCCGTTAGTGCGATCGCTAAACGCGTGGGTGAACTGGAAAAATATAAAGACAAGACCCTGCTGGTTTACTGTAAATCCGGCGCCCGTGCCGGTATTGCCTGCAAGGAGCTCAGCAAGAGTGGGTTCGACAAGGTGTACAGTTTGAATGGTGGTTTGTCAGCGTGGCAGGATGCCCACTTACCCGTGAGCAATAAATAGCAAATGAACGAGACAACCGAAGCAACAAAGCAATTCGCCATCCAGAAGCTGTATGTCAAGGATGCTTCTTTTGAATCGCCGAATTCACCACGGTTATTCGGTTTTGAAAAGTGGAATCCCAAGATTGAGTTGAACATTAGCAATGAGCAGAAGCACATCGAAGAAGACCTTTACGAAATCGTGTTGAAAATCACCGTAACCGTGTCTCACGAGGATGAAACAGCATTCCTGGTCGAAGTTCAACAGGCCGGTTTGTTCAAGGTTGGTGGTTTTGACGAGGACCAGAAAAAATACCTGCTCGGCAGCCAGTGTTTGAACATTCTTTTTCCCTATGCCCGCGAAGCTATTTCAGATCTGTCGGTGAGAGGGGGTTTTCCGCCCCTGACCCTGTCACCGGTTAGTTTTGACGCGCTGTATCAACAGCACCTGCAGCGACAGCAGGCAGAACAGGGCGAAACAGACGCCACCCATTAGGGCCGATGGCTGAAACCATTGCCGTACTCGGTGCAGGATCCTGGGGAACTGCGCTCGCGATACAGTTGGCACGCAACGAATTACAGGTCAGGCTCTGGGGTCACGACTCTGCTCATATAGAACGTTTACAGACGCTGCGAGAAAATACAGACTACCTGCCCGGCTTCGCCCTGGCTGAAAACATTGATCCGGTAGCGACCCTGGAAGCGGCCGTTGCCCAGGCGCCTTATCTGGTGATCGCCATTCCGAGCAAGGGATTTCGTATGCTGCTGAAGGAATTAAAACCGCTGATAACTGAAGACCAGGCCCTGTTCTGGGCCAGCAAAGGATTCGAGATCGAAACTGGTATGCTTTTGCACGAGGTTATTGACGAGGAACTACCGCTTCATCGCTATGGCGTGATTTCGGGCCCGACTTTTGCAACCGAGGTGGCCAGGGGGCTGCCAGCGGCGATTGCCTGTGCCGGCAATGATGCGCAAACCACGGCAGCCATTGCAGAGCGGCTCCGCGGTCATCATTTTCGCGCTTACACGACCGAGGACATTATTGGCGTCGAGCTTGGCGGGGCGCTTAAAAACGTACTTGCGATAGCGGTTGGGGTTGCGGATGGGCTGGGTTTCGGCGCTAACACGCGGGCTGCCTTGATGACCCGTGGGTTGTCGGAAATCATGCGCCTGGGGAAGCAACTCGGCGCCCACCAGGAAACCATGATGGGACTGGCCGGGCTCGGTGACATTATTCTTACCTGTACCGATGACCAGAGCCGCAATCGGCGCTTCGGGCTGGCGCTTGGGCAGGGTAAAACGATAGCGCAGGCCGAGATCGAAGTCGGTCAGACGGTCGAGGGTCTGCGTGCTGCCAGCGCCATACATAACAAGGCGAAACAGCTCGGGCTCGACTTACCCATCATTCAGGAAGTTTACAGCGTGCTCTACGAGAACAAGGACCCCCATGACGCCGTGCGTGATCTCGAAAAGCGTCCCCAGGGCCACGAGTAGTATCGCTAACGCTTAAAATCCATTTGTCGCCAGGCTTCGTAAACCGCGATCGAAACCGTATTGGACAGGTTCAAACTGCGGGAAGTCGACACCATCGGGATCAGAAGTTTATTGTCACCATTAAGTGACTCGAGAATTTCGAGTGGCAACCCACGACTTTCCGGACCAAATAACAGTGCGTCCCCGGGGCTGAATGTGGCCTCGCTATAAATTCTGCTGGCGCGGGTCGTGAATGCATATAAATTATTGAATTCACAGTTATTTATAAACGCTGTGTAACTTTCGTGACGCTCGGTATCGGCCCATTCGAGATAGTCGAGACCGGCACGACGCAACTGTTTATCGTCAAGTTCAAATCCCAGGGGCTCGATCAAATGTAAGCTGAATCCGGTATTTGCCGCCAGGCGCATGATATTGCCTGTATTAGGCGGGATTTCAGGCTCAAAAAGAACGATGTTCAGCATACCGGGAATTATTTTAGCTAATAACTTGAATAAACCCCACTATGATCTAATATTTCTAGCAATGACAATAAGTTAGGTCAATTTTCTGAAGGAAACTCTAGACTAAATTCGAGTCGGAATGGAGTCATCACCTTGCGTGCTATGCAACGCAAGGTGATTTGCTCGAAGGCAGCCGGTGATCGTGTCCGCTTGCCTGGTCAGCATTAGGTAATAGTGATAACACTTGGAGTAAAAAGTGGGTCTGTTTTCCGCTGCACAAAAAGAGTCTCAAATCGGCGTTGATTTTCTGCCGACTGGAGTAGCAGTCACCCAGGTGCACACCGGGAAGAAGGATCCGGGTGCCGTCATTCGCAGTGAATTCATCGCGGCTGCTGGGACCCAGGCCCAGGTTCAGGCTCTGAAGCAATGGGTGAGCGACAACAACCTGCAAAAAACGCCCTGTGTTTGCCTGGTTGCTGACGATGACTGCGATATATACCAGGTAGAGAGACCCGAAGTCGATGATTCCGAGATGATTCAGGCGGTGTCCTGGAAAATTAAAGACCTTATCAACTATGACGTCACCAATGCGGTAATCGACAGTTATCCCATGCCGGCTTCGAGCAAAAAAAAACAGCAGCAGGTGGGGGTGGTTGCCGCCCGGGAAAACGTTGTCAGTAGCTATGTCGAAAGTATCAAGGCTACCTCCCTCGAGCTGGAAGCACTCGATGTTCATGAACTGGTGCGTTCCAATCTTGAGGCAGTACAAAAAAGCACCGGAGAAAGCCTGACGCTGCTGACGCTGACCTCCGACAAGGGATTACTCAGCGTCTACCACGACACCGATTTATACGTGTCACGCGAGTTCATGATCGGTATCGATCAGCTAGCACAGGCTTCCAGTGACGACCAAGGCATTTTCGATGCATTGTTGCTCGAAATACAGCGCTCGCTGGATTACTTCGAAAGTTTTTACGGTATGGGCAACGTCACCAGTTTGCGCATATTCCCGCAGCTTGACGTGACCGAAAAAATGGCGATGTATCTGCAGAATTTTTCCAACCTCGATATCGACTTTTTGAGCTTCAATAGTGCTCACAATGGAGCGATAAATGACGGGCACACTTCCGGTGAGGTTAAAGAAAGGCCTGTACTCGAACAGCAGTGCTTTCATGCTTACTGTGCAGCCCTGAGGGATTTAAGCCTGTGATCGTTCAGCAAATCAATCTTTACCAGGAACGATTCAGGGAGAAAAAACTCTGGATTTCGGCGACCCAGGTAGCGGCAACATTGTTGATCGTGCTAGCCGCTGGCCTGATTTGGAGTCTCGTGTTGAGCTTCGAGCTGGGTCAGACTGAGCAGCGTAACCTGGCGCTCAAAGCAGACCGGGACAGCGTCGCGGTTGAAGTCGCAGTGGTTAATTCCGAGCTTGCCGAACTGCTTGAAGACAAACGGCTCGATCAGAAAATCGAAGGTACTGCACGCCAGATTTCTGCGCGCAAGCGGGTGTTAAAATTTGTCGAAGCCAACCGGTTTGGTTCTGGAGAAGGGTTCGCGGATTACCTGGTCGCGTTATCGAACCTGCAAGTCGACAATATCTGGCTTAACCGGATCAGGCTGTCAGAGAACTTTGTTCAGCTCAAAGGTAGTGCACTGAGTGCCACGGAGGTTCCGAGTTACTTCGATAGTTTTGGTGAAGAACAGATATTTCAGGGCAATCGCTTCGATTTGTTTCAGCTAAGCCGCGCCAAGGACAGCGACTGGAAAGTGGATTTTGAAATCGCAACCAGTGGTGACTTCAATGAATGACAAGCTGAAACGTTACGCACAGCAGTTTAACGCATATTCCATGCGCGAGCGTGGATTGATTGCGATTTCGATAATTGTTGTGATCTGCTTTTTATGGTGGATTAATTACGCTAGCCCGATGATGCAGAATGTCGAGGCTCTGCAAACGGAAAATCAACGTATCGCTCGCGAAATTGAAAGTAACCGTGCCATTGTGCGCAATACCCGCCAGGCCATCGAAGCAGGAGTTTACCAGGAGAAAGAAAAACAGATACTCAAGCTAAGCAAAGAATTAGCCGCGTTGGAGGATCAACTACAGGTAACCACAATCGAGTTGATCGATCCTGAAAAAATGTTCCTGTTAATGAACGAACTGATTTATCGGGATTCACGCCTGAAGTTGCTAAGTCTCAAGCGCCGTGAAGTCAAACCTGCGATTCCTCCGATCAACGAAGAAGAAGTCGATGAAGTAAGTATTTTCCGGCACGTGCTCGAAATCGAATTTGCCGGTAAGTATCTCGATATTCTCAAGTACATGCAGAAACTCGAGGCGCTCGACTGGAAACTGCTCTGGGACGAGATTGAACTTGCAAGCGACGAATATCCGAATGTTACCGTCAAGGTAGTGATTTCGACATTGTCGACACGCAAAGAATGGGTTGGGATCTAGATGCCGCGCATTGATGCAACATATGTCACGTTAATTGTCTTGATGGCGCCCGCGTTTTCTGGTTTCGGTACTTTGGCCTCGGCGCAGGAACTGCGCGACCCGATGCAACCCCCACCATTTGCGTTGCAGAAATTTCGCGAAGCCAAATGGGCTGGCAAGCCCACGACCTCTAAAGAAAAGGCGGAAAAACCAAAACAGAAACCCCTGCAACTCACATCAATCCTTTATGCAAAGGATCGCAAAATCGCGATCATCAATGATCAGATGCTCGCGGTCGGAGATCGTATCAGGGGTGCCGAGCTGGTTAAGTTGACCCGTGCAACAGCACGCCTTGTGCGCAAGGGGAAGGTGATAAATTTGAGTCTAGACAACAATTTAACAGCGATCAAGAGAAAAGCTGTCGAGAGTGACTTATGATTAGACGACACTTGAGTATTATTTTACTGGCTGGTTTTTTAAGCGCCTGTGCCTCCTCACTAAACCGGGAAATCGCACAACAGAATCGACAAAGCATCGATGATGCATTAAACGAAGCTGCCGCGGTAGCAATACCTGACGTGGAATCACCATCGGATGAAATCCTTGACGACCTGGTGCCGGGAAGCAGTATTGCGGTGCCGGGCCTCGATCAGGATATCGAACTCGAAATCGCATTCGATGTCTCGGTGTCTAATGCTCCGGCGCGTTTATTTTTCATGAGCCTGGTGAAAGATACCAGCGTCAACATGGTGGTGCACCCGAGCGTGGAAGGTGTAATTTCGCTGGATTTGAAGAATGTCACGGTGCGCGAAGTCATGAATCTTACCCGCGAAGTTTATGGCTACGAATACCAGCAAAACCAGACCGGCTATATTGTTTTGCCAGCGCGCATTCAATCGCGAATTTTTCCGGTCGACTATCTCAATGTCAGTCGCGCCGGCGAATCGCTAATGACCGTGAGTTCGGGTCAGATTAAAGATAACGACAACGGAGGCAGCGACAATAATTCGAATTCTGGCTCGACTTCACTTAAATCAAGCAGTATCAATACCATCAGCAAAGCAGATTTCTGGTCTGAACTGCAGTCCACTCTAACTTCGATCGTCGGTGCCGGCGAAGGGCGTTCGATCGTGGTAGATCGTCATTCCGGCCTGGTCATCGTGCGCGCCATGCCGGGTGAGTTGCGTGATGTTGAAGCCTATCTCAATAATGCGCAGGATAACTTGCAGCGCCAGGTGATACTCGAGGCCAAGGTGATCGAGGTCGATCTCAACGACAGTTTCCAGTCTGGTATTGACTGGGCCGCGATATCGTCCAGTCGCGACCTGGCGGTCGGTAACGCCGGTGTAGTCAGGGGCACCGGGCGAGTGCTTGCGGACGAGGCCGGCGCACCCCTGCTCAATGCGGCTGGCGACGCGGTGATTTCATCCGGCCTCGATGTCAGCAATATTCCGTACGCTAATTTGTTTGCCGTGGGCAGTTCTTCGAGCACCTTTGCCTCGCTGATTACTTTTCTCAGCACCCAGGGTAACGTACATGTATTGTCGAGCCCGCGTGTCTCCACGGTCAATAATCAAAAGGCGGTGATCAAGGTGGGCTCAGACGAATTCTTTGTTACCGAAGTTTCCTCCGACAGTACCAGTACAGCCAGCGGGACTACCACGACTCCCGAGCTGACTTTGACCCCGTTTTTCTCGGGAATTGCGCTGGACGTAACGCCACAGATTAGCGAGAAGGGTGAAGTTATATTGCATATCCATCCAAGTATTAGCGAGGTCGACGACCAGTTGAAGGTCATAACCCTGGGTGGCGAAACCTTTGAGCTGCCGCTGGCGTTAAGCACGGTGCGCGAATCGGACTCTATCGTAAAGGCCCAGAACGGTCAGGTGGTTGTCATCGGTGGGCTCATGAAAAACATTACCAGCGATGAGCTCGGCGCGGTTCCGGGTGCTGCCGATATACCGTTTTTCGGCGAGGCATTTAAGCAAAAGCGCAAACTCAATCGACGCAGCGAGCTCGTAATCCTGTTACGGCCGATTGTCGTCGACAATAACAAGGTCTGGACTAACTATATTCAAAAAAGCGCTGAGCGCGTTCAACAGATCAATATAAATCCTGTGAAAGGTGAGTAATGTACGAACAATACTATGGACTCGCTGAAAAGCCATTCGACCTGACCCCGGATACCGGATTTTTCTACCAGTCAATTACCCACAGGGAAGCACTCAACGTCTTACGGGTGGCTATCAGATCCGGTGATGGATTCATCAAGGTGACCGGCGAGGTAGGCACGGGCAAGACCCTGCTGTGTCGAAAATTGTTGCAGGCGTTAGAGAAAAATTTCGATACCATTTACATCCCCAATCCCTACATGGGTTGCAATGCGTTGTTCCACGCAATTTTAGTCGAAATGGGCATCACGGATAGACTGAACAAGGCCAATTATCTTACCTGTATCAACGAGTATTTAATCGAAAACGCGCACCGACATCGCGGCACGGTCATCATTCTCGATGAAGCGCAATCGATGCCGCAAGAGAGCCTGGAGGCGATTCGATTACTCAGTAACCTCGAAACGCGCAAACGGAAACTGGTACAAATCGCTATGTTCGGTCAACCCGAGCTCGATGTCAGGTTGGCACAAAACACCAGCCGGCAACTCAAACAGAGAATCGTGCATTCTTATCAACTCAAACCTCTAAACCAGGCGTCAGTTCGATCGTATCTTCAGCACCGCATCAAAGCGGCGGGCTATCGTGGACCGGAGTTATTTGATAATGCTGCGCAACGTCGGCTTTACAAACACAGCCACGGAATTCCCAGAGTTATCAACGTCTTGTGCAACAAGGCACTGATGCTTTCCTACGCCAGTGGTGAATTCTACGTCAAGGGCAGGCACATTGAGGTCGCCGCTGCCGACAGCCAGATGCAATGAGTGTTATTAATAACGTTCTCAAGGATCTTGAAAGCAGGGAAAGTCAGTTTACCCCAATCGAAATTGATGCGGTCGGACTCAGGCCCGCCCCGGCGCGTGATCTGAAACCACTGTTATTGGCTGGATTGTTGCTATTGCTATTGATGGTGGCGGCAGGGATTTACCTGCTGGATCATTTCACCGGCAGTCAGGTTTTTCCGTCAACGGCGATGCCCGGCCCGGCCCCATCAGTCGCTGAACAGCCGGTGACGGAACCAGAAATCAAGGAAGTCGTGGTCACGGATCAAATGATCGGTAATCAGATTATCGGTTTGCAGATCCGCGAATCCGAAGACGATATGCGTATGGAGTTCGCGTTGCGCGACAAGGTAGTAGCGTTCCTGAAGGAGCGTGGCGAAAATAGGTTTAGTTACCATTTGCGTGATATCGAAAGCCAGATATTGGCACCGGTGATAAGCGATAACCGCTGGATCCGGAAACTCGTTATCACTTCCTCTGATTCAGGGGTAGACGTCAGTTTTCAGACCGCAGAGGATATCCTGGTCGAAACTCGCCAGAGCCTGGTTAACGGCGAACCGAACTGGGTCATTAATTTGCGTAAGCCTGCTGAGCCGGTGGTGATCGATACCGCGGTTAAAAATGTTGCCGTCGATGAACCTGCCACGATCGATACGAAGCGGGTTTTGGAAACAGTAGAACTTGAAGCAAACCAAACAGCTGTGGACGAAGTCGAACCAGAGTCGCGACAATCCCTCGCCCCCGAGGAGTCAGCCGTTGTTAGTCTTGATATAAAATCGACCAATCCGAATGCAAAATCGATCAATCAACTCGGCTATGCGCTCGAATTAATCAACAAACGTCGGTTTGCGAAGGCCCAGGCGATATTGCAGGAACTACTGGGTGGTAGCGAGGACTACGCGGCCCGCCAGCATTTGCTCGCACTTTACAACAGCCAGAATCGGAGCGATCGATTTCGGCGCCTGATACGCGATTCGATGGCGAAGTATCCCGACGATACACTGTTTAAAACCGAGTACGCTCGGTCGCTATACCAATCAGCAGCTTACACCGCGGTGGTCCAGCTGTTTGCCACCGAGGATCCGGTGGACGCAAATCAACAGTCGCTGTTGGCGGCCAGTTATCAGCGCCTTGACGAGCATCAAAATGCGATCAGGCATTACCAACTCGCGCTCGAGCAGGATGTGACCAATGCCAAAAACTGGATCGGACTCGGCATTTCCCAGGAGCACACTGCAGCGTTTGAAGACGCGCTGAACTCTTACCAACGTGCCGCGAAACTGGGTAATTTGAATGCTCGCCTGCAGGCATTTGTTGACAAGAAACGTCGCACGCTAGCGCAGGTGTTGAATTAATGGCGTTCACCAAAAAAATCAGGCTGGGTGATCTGCTCGTTGATAAAGGGCTGATCACCGAGCAGCAGTTGCAGCACGCGCTTAGCGAGCAAAAGAAACTGGGTCGAAAACTCGGTGGCACTCTAGTAGAGCTGGGCATGATCGATGAAGACAGCCTGCTCAATCTGCTGGCCAGCCAATTGAGTATTCCGTTAATCGATATCAATAACTACAACTACAATAACGACGTTGCCAAGCTGTTGCCGGAGTCGATTGCGAGACGCTACCGAGCGCTTGTAATCGAAGATCGTGATCGCGATTACCTGGTGGAATGGCGGATCCCACCGATATTTACGCGCTTGATGAAATTCAGTCCAAATTGAAAAAACCGGTGAGTCAGGCGATCGTGCGCGAGTCCGCGCTACTAGAAAACTTTGACCTGGTTTATCGACGCACCGAAGAAATCAGCGCACTGGCATCCGAGCTCGGACAGGATCTCACCGAATCGGCTACTGATCTCAATGAAATGTTGCAGTCCGAAATGGTCGATGCACCAGTTGCGAAACTGTTGCAATCAATTTTCGAAGATGCGGTTCAGGTTGGGGCTTCGGATATCCATATCGAACCCGACCAGCATGTGATTCGAGTACGTCAGCGAATCGATGGCGTGCTTTACGAGCAAGTCATGCAGGAAACCCAGATCGCGCCGGCGGTAGTGGTGCGCTTGAAACTCATGTGCGGGCTGAATATCTCTGAAAAAAGGCTGCCGCAGGACGGTCGCTTTCACGTATTAGTCAACCATCGCGATATCGATGTGCGATTGTCGACCATGCCGGTGCAATACGGCGAATCGGTGGTCATGCGCCTGCTAGATCAGACCAGCGGTGCGCTTGATCTGGAACAACTGGGTATGCCGCCGGAATTGCTGCACCGATTTCGAAAAAATTTCCATTTGCCCAACGGCATGGTTCTGGTTACCGGGCCTACCGGAAGTGGTAAAACCACCACGCTCTACGCTGCGCTTTCGGAATTAAACGTAAAAGAGTCGAAAATTGTCACGGTTGAAGACCCAGTCGAGTATCGTCTCGATCGCATCAGCCAGGTGCAGGTTAATCCGCGCATCGGCTTAAGCTTTGCCAGCGTACTGCGTTCCGCCTTGCGCCAGGATCCGGACATCATCATGGTAGGTGAAATGCGCGATGCCGAGACCGTCGAAATTGGTGTTAGCGCGGCGATGACAGGGCACCTGGTGCTGTCGACACTGCACACCAATGACACCATATCGACAGCAACTCGCCTCATGGATATGGGTGTCGAGGGTTATTTACTCGCCTCCACGTTGCGTACCATCATTGCCCAGCGCCTGGTGCGTAAGGTTTGCCCAAGCTGTAGTGAAGACTATTCCCCGACCGAGTTCGAGGCCGGTTGGCTGCGCGATGATCTGTTGATTGATATCAACCAGTATCGATATAAGAAAGGCAACGGTTGCAAGCAATGCGGAGAAACCGGGTACCAGGGACGTATGGGTGTTTACGAGCTGCTCGACATGAATGCGGAGTTAGCCGAAAAACTACGCCATGACGATTCGCAGGGTTTTGTCGAGGCGGCCGAGCGCGCGCCCGGCTACCAACCGCTGGTCATGGTCGCACATACTCACGCTGCTAGTGGCCTGACGACGATCGAAGAAATGCTGCGCCTGGCCGGTGAAGTGCCTGATGATGTGCTCGATCATCCTCCGGTGCGGGATATAAACGACTAATGCCTTTTTACGAGTTCAAGGGTAGAAATAGCAACGGGCAACCGGTCGACGGTGAAATCGAAGGCTCGAGCACCAACGCCGTCGCGGGCCTGTTGATGGATCGCGGCATTATCCCGATATCGATCGTCGAAAAGACAGAGCAGATAGACGTCATTGAGGTTATTAAGGATCGCTTCGATCTGCACAAGATCAGTATCGAGGAACTGCTGATGTTTACCCGGCAGATGGGAGCGTTAATTAAGGCGGGTATTCCGATTACGCGAGCGATCACGGGGATCCTTGAATCGGCAGAAAATCCTCTGCTGATAAGATCCTTGCGAGATATCCTTGAACAACTCGAATCGGGGCGCAGCCTGTCGATTTCATGCGCTCGTCATCCCAAGGTGTTCTCGAATCTTTACATCAGCATGATCCAGGTTGGTGAAAATACCGGTCGCCTGGAAGAGTCATTTACATTGATGGCGGACTATATCGATCGTAATCGACGCATCACGCAAAATATCAAGACCGCATTACGTTATCCGACCACAGTGATAATTGCGATTGCAATTGCGATGGCGATTGTTAATTTGTTCGTGATTCCCAAGTTTGCAAGTTTTTTCGAGGCAAACAAACTCGAATTGCCCTGGCAGACGCTGTTGCTGCTGAACACCTCCAACTTTGTCGTCGAATACTGGATGTATATCGGCGCCGCGTTAATTGTCGCAGTTTTAGGATTCAAGCATTACATCAATACCCCGGATGGACGCTACCGATGGCACAGATTTATCGTCAAAGCACCTGTTGTTGGCGAAATACTGCACCGCTCGTTTATGGCACGTTTCGCGCGCTCCTTCGCGATGGCTTATAGTGCCGGGGTTCCAATTGTTCAGGCGATGGGTGTGATTTCACGCTCGATCGGAAATGATTATATTTCAGGTCACGTCAACGGTATGCGCGAAGGCATCGAGCGTGGCGAGGCGTTAACACGAACCGCAAATCAGACTCGCATGTTTACGCCGGTGGTCATGCAAATGTTTGCAGTTGGTGAAGAAGCCGGTAATCTCGACGAAATGATGACCTTCATTGCTGACTTCTATGAAGAAGAAGTCGATTACGACGTCAAAACCCTGTCGGATAAAATTGAACCATTGATCTATGTCGCAATCGGCGGACTGGTGCTGGTGCTTGCACTGGGTATCTTCGTGCCGATGTGGGATGTGGCGAAGCTCGCGGGGCGATGAATACGATCGGCTCCCATCCGGGGGCGATACTATTTCGGCTCAGTATCATGGTTATCCTGATTGCGATCTTGACAGTAATATTCTTTTCCTATGTCGACGATACCGAAAGAGAGCTGGAACGCGCGTCTGTGCTGCAGACCAAGAAGATTATCGATAGCGCGCTTGCGGTTGTTTTTGCAACCTACGCGACCAAGAATCGTCTGCATCAGCTGAACGAACTTGATGGCGGCAACCCCTTCGTTTTTCTCAAGGAATACCAAATACTGCCGCCCGCCTATGTCGGTGAAATCGGCCATGATTTGAGCACAGAAGAGATACCAGGCTGGTATTACCTGAGGCATCGCAGGCAGGTTGTTTACCATTCGAATTTCAATCAACCCGATAGCTATTTCACAATCGTGTTGAACTACCAGGACAACGACAAGTCAGGCTCATACGAGCCAGCTACCGATAAGTTTCAAAGTCTTCGATTCGTCAAGATTGCTGAATTATGAGTTGGTATCACTTTCACCTCGGCGTGCAATAGTTCAAAAGACAGGTAAAAACTGGAGGCCTGTCGGCCAGCTTTACAGGTATTTGATTGGAACGTGACTTGCAGCCAACACAAAAAACCCGCGACTGGCGCGGGTTTTTATTGTGTAGGCAGGAATATCTTCTTAAGGACCGGTGCACACCACTGTGGCGGTAGCTGCTACGCCAAGGGCGGCAGTATCCGTGATGGTGCAGGTATAAGTGTCGCCCGCCGCAGCACAAGCGCCCGCGCCGGCCGCACTGTCGATACCAGTGGGGAAGGCTCCAGATTGAAATAAAGGCGCAAGGCTTGCTTCGGCGCAGTCGTCGTTGGCGCTGGTCATGGCCACGCCACCGCCGTTGACAATGTTGGCTGCATAGTTGATTGCCGCGGCCGATGAAATTTCGGCAGCTACACCACTATTGGCGGCATTGGCGGCATCGCCCGACAAATCTTCGAACTTACCCAGGGCAGTAACTCCGAGAATTCCCAGCAGAACGATAACGACGACCAGTTCTACCAGCGTGAAACCCTTTTGTGTCTTATACATGTTTTATACTCCCTACCGTAGAGTAAAAATGTTTGATGACTTTTTGAGTATAGTTCAAATAATCCAAGTTAAAGTAATATAGGCTATAAATGCTATAAGTAAATGATTTCTGTCAGATTTATTTTGTGAAATTATTCAAAATTGGACCTGAAACGGTGACCTGAATCACATGAGTCTAGTAAAAAATTACCACAATGCAGGATTTTCTCTGGTCGAGTTGTTAACCGTGATTTTATTGCTCGGAATACTCGGTATCGTCGCGCTGGGGCGCTTCACCGACCAGAACTTGATCGCTGCAAGAGGATTTTTCGACGATACCGTGAACGCGGTGCGTTTTGCGCAGAAACTCGCGCTCAGTACCGGTTGTGACGTGCGCGTCATCACCACCGCGAGCAGTTATCAACTGCGTCAATCTTCGACCTGTACTGCCAATGACTTCACCAACCCGGTTGTCAATCCGGCGAATCGTGGCAATAACTACCAGAACGTCGATATTCCCTCAGGTTTTTCGTTGACTGCCGGTAACATCACGTTCGATGCACGTGGCCGACGCGAAGGGGCAACTTCGGATTTCACCGTCAGCGACGGCTCGACAACCTACAGCTTTCGCGTGCACGCCAGCACCGGCCTGGTCGAGGTGCTCTAGTTCGTGTCCTGTTCTCCTTACGGTCAACGTTTTCAAGCCTCGTTGAACTCGACGTTATCAGGGGTATAGAGCACTGATGCGTCGGCAATCTGCTTTCACCCTGATCGAAATTATCGTCACCATCATCGTGATCGGCGTCGCTGCCACCGCATTGTTGGGCGTATTTGCCAACATGATTCGTGGCAGTGCTGATCCGATGATCCAGCAACAGGCAACTACGATTGCCGAAGCCTATCTGGAAGAAATCATGCTGCGGGCATATGACGATCCACAGGTGGCCGAATCGGGCGGGGCCGAGGCCGGTGAAACCCGTCCGACCTATGATGATGTGCAGGATTACAATAGCCTCGGTACTACGCAGGTGCGTGATCAGAACAATAATCCAATCGCTGCATTGAGCGATTACCAGGTTAGCGTTACTGTCAACGGGGCTGTACTCAATGCGGTTGCGGCGATGCAGATTGATGTCAGTGTTAGTCATCCGGCAACGGGTACTATCGTGTTAAGCGCCTTCCGGACCGATTACTGATGCATAGGCCCATCGCTCAATCCGGATTCTCGCTGGTTGAACTGATCGTCGTAGTTGTAGTGCTCGGGGTGCTGGCGGGTGGCGCCGGGCTTTTGATTCTCCAGCCAATCGAAGCTTACGATGACCAGGTGCGTCGCCAGCAACTCGTCGACCAGGGTGAAATGGCGCTGCGCCAGATTGCGCGTGATGTACGCCGGGCGTTGCCGAACAGTGTTCGTGTCGCGCCTTTCGGGGCGGGATTTGCGGTCGAAATGGTGAATACGGTTGACGGCGCCCGCTATCGCGACGAGGTGGGCGGTGAATTCATTACCGCCAACGATACGCTCGAGTTCGCCACAAGTGATACCGATTTCAACCTGCTTGGCCTGTTCAATACTCCGGGCGTGCTCACCCCCGGACGCCGCCTGGTAATTTACAATACCTCGGCCGCCGGGATTTATACCGACGCGGCGTTAAACAACAATCCGGGTATCGTTACCACCGTCGGAACCACGTTAACCCTGTCGACTGTTACGCCGGCAACCGAGGACGACGAACACCATATCAACATGAACCCGGCATTTCAGTTTGCGCAGCAGTCGCCGGGGCAGCGTGTTTTCGTGATCGACGGGCCGACCAGCTATATTTGCGATCCGGCCACAAATCGGATGCTGCGATACAGTAACTACGCCTTTAGTGCGGCGCAACCAACGCCTCCGGTGGGCGGCACCAGCGGTGTGGTCATATCGCAGTTGAGCGGCTGCAGTATGACCTATAGCCCGGGAACCTCGCAGCGAGGCGGTATACTGACCATTGAAATCACCGTTACTGACAGCGGTGAATCGATTAATTTATTGCACCAGGTGCACGTGGTGAACGTGCCATGAAAACTCTGCAGCGCGGTTTTTCGCTGATTACGGCAATATTCCTGCTGGTCGTCGTTGCCGCCCTGGTGGTCTATATGACCAATATACGCGCGGTACAGCAGACCACGCTGGTTTACGGGGTGCAGGGTGCACGGGCAACCCAGGCGGCTCGCAGCGGCATTGAATGGGGAATTTACCAGTCAATTGTCAATGGCAGCTGTGCCGGGTCGGCGAGCTTCACCGATCCTGCATTCGCAGGCTTTAACATCGAAGTCCAATGTGGCCAGACTACCCATATCGAAGGTACTACGCCGATCGATACGTTTCAGTTAACCGCGATCGCGAGCAGCGGCATCTATGGTTCGCTCGACTACGTTCAACGTCGAATCCAGGCAACCGTTTCTCAGGATCCGCCCTAGTGGTATCCGCTTATCAGCGAGAAGCGAATGAGAAACCTTGAAGCAGTTAACAGAGATGCGCGGTTATTGTCGATAAACTCGACACTTACTTGCAGTTCAACTTAAATTTCCTTTTATATTTCAGATACTTTTAATTCAATATTAAAGTATGATTTGAGTTGTTGAAATATAGACACTATACTTGATTGATTAAACGCTGGGTTACTTCGAATGCCGCTGGACAGTGAAAAGAAACCAACACTGTTACTGGTCGACGATGATGCAATTATCGCCGACAGTCTCGAGTATGTGCTCAGTGAAGAATATGAAATCGAGCGCGCTTCAGATCGAGCCTCCAGCTTCCAGTTGATGAGCCAGATGACTGACTCGCCGACGCTGGCACTGGTCGACCTCGGGCTACCGCCCAATACGCATCGTCCCGATGAAGGTCTGGCGGTAATCAGAAAGATATCGCAGTTGCATCCGTCCACCCGTATCCTGGTCCTGTCCGGACAGGACAACAAGAAACACCTGTTTCAGGCCAAGGCCGACGGTGCTGTCGATTTTATCGCCAAGCCCTGTGATATCGCTGAAATCAGGGTGCGCCTGAAACGCCAGATCATCGCCGGCGGTGGCGCCGATTCAGGGCACGATGATATCGAAGGCATTGTCGGTTCCAGCGAAGAAATCGAACTGCTGCGTATGCAAATTCGCCAGCTGGCAGATTCACCCTACCCGGTGCTGATCGAAGGTGAGTCTGGAAGTGGCAAGGAAGTGGCCGCGCGCAATCTACATCGCTGCAGTTCGCGCAACCAGGCACCCTTCATGACCCTGAATTGCGCCGCCTTCAACGGTGAATTACTCGAGTCGCAGCTGTTTGGGCACGTCAAGGGTGCATTTACGGGGGCCACCGACACCAAGAACGGATTTTTTGCAGAGGCTGGCTCGGGGACTTTATTGCTTGACGAAGTGGCCGACCTGCCGCTGGATCTGCAGGCCAAGCTACTGCGTGTACTTGAAAATGGCGAGTACTATCGGCTTGGCGAAACCCAGCCGCGACACTCCTCGGCACGGGTTCTGGCGGCCACTAACAAGGATATTTTTTCGGCCATCAAGAGTAACCAGTTCCGTGAAGATTTATACCATCGCCTCAGTGTTCTGACCCTACGCGTGCCCTCGCTTAAAGAACGCAACGGCGACAAGAATGAATTACTGTTTTACTTCATGCAGCAGGTCGCTGAAGAAGTGGCTGCATTTCAGCTCGATGAAGATGCACTAAGGCTTTGGAATGATTATACATTTCCGGGAAATGTGCGAGAATTGCGCAACATAATAATCAGGCTTTCAGCGAAGTATCCAGGACAGACCATAAAACCTGAGGTGCTGAAGAGGGAAATGTCAGGACTACAGCGACACAACGGTTCGTCTAGCAACGAAGACTGGCTTAATAATGCCTTGCACGACAGCGGTTTTCAGCTTGATCAATTGCTCAAGGCGGTTGAAAAAGAAGTGATCGATCTGGCGATGCACAAGCACGATGGCAATGTCAGCAAGGCGGCTGAAATGCTGGGCATCAACCGGACGACCCTGTATGGCCGCATGGACCGGCTCGAGGTCAAGGAATAGATCATGTACGAAGACTATTTCGGCCTCGAACGTCCGCCGTTTAAAATTACTCCGGACACCAGCTTATTCTACGAAGGCGGCAAACGTGGCGATATTCTCGCCGCGCTGGTATACGCAATTCATCGCGGTGAAGGCATCATCAAGGTTGTCGGTGAAGTCGGCAGCGGCAAGACCATGCTGTGTCGAATGCTGCAGCTCAAGTTACCGGACACGATAGAAATCGTCTACATCGCCAATCCGAGTGTATCGCCTGAGGATATTCTGTTTGTCATCGCACACGAGTTGGCGCTGCCGGTGACCAAGGATGATTCCAAGCATGAAGTCATGCATCTGTTGCAGGATTACCTGCTGCAGCGGCACATGGAAAACAAGCAGGTGGTCCTGTTCATCGAGGAGGCGCAGGGCATGCCGCTCGATACGCTCGAGGAAATCCGGCTGTTGTCAAATCTCGAGACGGATCAAAACAAGCTGCTGCAAATCGTCCTGTTCGGGCAACCTGAACTGGATCACAACCTGGCACAACAGTCGATTCGACAATTACGTGAACGGATTACGCACAGTTTTGATCTTGAGCCATTGACGCAGGATGAAATACATAATTACCTGAATTTCCGCATGCGGGAGGTGGGTTACACCGGCCCAGAATTGATTAATCCCACGGTCGCGAAGAAGGTCGAGCAACATTCGAATGGACTATTACGCCGCATCAATATCATTGCCGACAAAATCCTGCTGTCGGCGTTTGCAGAGGGTACCCACAACCTCAGCGCCAAGCACGTAACCGCGGCCGTTAACGATAGCACTTTTAATCCGAAGGTGCCGCGCAGATCCCGCGCTTTGTGGTGGCTCGGCATTCTGGTCGTCATTGCGCTGGCCGTGGCACTTTACCAGACCCGGTCACAATGGACCTCGATCCAGGTTTCGGATTTGTGGACTTCGACCCAGGCCTCGGATCAGATGCCCAAATCGGAAAATGCTGCAGAAATTGACAATCCGGTCACAGATATTGCGCCCCGGGCATTAGAAACTGATGCGACGTTAAAAACGGATGGGAGCGCTGAAGCCGACTCTAGTGATGCACCGGTTAAGGTTGCTACAGAGCCCGTATTGAGCACGGATGCAACACCGGCCGAAACGGTGACCCAGGAGAGCATACAGACACCAGACCCGTTGGTGCAGGAAGCTGCAGTATCGGATCAGCCGTCCGAAAAAAAGATTACAAAGGTCGATGTGGCCGTGCTGCAGGCGACGGAAAAGGAACCGGTTGAAGCTGCACCGGTACCGGTTGTAGAAGACGAAGTCCTGCAGAGTGCGCTTGATCAGGCCGCCTCGAGCGATGCGCTCGTGACTGATAGCAGCAGTGATCTGGGCTTGACCGCGGATTACGATCAGTGGCTAAATGCAAAGTTGCGTGAGAGCCGTGACTGGCTGGTGAACGCAAACCGGGATAACGTGTCGATCCAGGTCCTGATGCGCAGTAAATCCGCCGCGCGAGAACTGGTCTATTATTTACGTAATGAATGGCCGCTGGATTTGTCGCAAACGTATTTGTACGAGGTAAACACCGATACCAGAAGCATCTATCGGGTTTTTTATAGCGAGTTTAATTCTCTATCCCTGGGCAGGAATCAACTGGAACGTCTGCCCGATTCGGTAAAGAAAAATTCGCCTTACCTGCATTCGGTTTACCGGATGCAGAAAGCCTTGCTGTAGCAGTCCGTAATATAACTGGAATAAAACGATGAAAAAAATTGTATTGTTACTTGCTCTCGTAAACCTGGTAGCCTGTGCGAGTCTCATGGAAGACAGAGACGAACGCCTCAAGGTCGTGGATAGCCACGTCGATACGCCGCCTCCGGCAGTTGAGCAGGCCGCCCCTGGAATACCTCCAGTGGTCGAGCAGGTACCAATCATAGCGGCGCCTGAGCCTGCGGAACCCATGCAAACCTACACCGTCGTTGCGACCGATTTACCGGCGAATGAATTGCTGTTTGCGCTGGCTCGCGATGCCCGACTGAATCTTGATATCGATCCCGCGATCGATGGCCGTGTCAGCATCAATGCCATCGACCAGACCTTGCCCCAGATATTGAAGCGGATCTCGCGCCAGGTTCAGTTGCGCTATTATCTCGACGGCCCGAACCTGGTAGTCGAACAGGATCGACCCTTTGTCCGCCTTTACCGAATTGAATATCTTAATATGTCGCGAGTAACCACCTCTAGCGTTGGTATCGAGACAGCATTAGCTGCTGGCGACGAAGACACCGGCAGCACTGGTGATTCGTCCACCTCGGTCAGTAATGAATCCAATAACGATTTCTGGCAAACTCTGGAGGCGAATATCGGTTTGCTGGCCAATAGCGGCGACGTGGAGGGCACGGTTATCTCGAACCGGGAATCCGGTACCATTTCGGTACTGACAACCTCCAGCGCGCATGAAGATATTCAGCGATTCATTGATTCAGTGATGGGCAGCGCGCGTCGGCAGGTGCTGATCGAAGCCACGGTGGTTGAAGTTACCCTCAACGATGAATTTCAGGCCGGCATCGACTGGAGGCGAATGGCCGTCGGCGATGGTTGGACGGTGGGACAGGAACTGCTAGGCTCGACAACGACGCTCGGATCGCTATCCGGGGGAGGACCCGTTGTGGAGGCCGCTTACCTCAACACCAATTCAGACCGGGATATTACCGCCGCGATAAGGGCGCTGGATACCTTTGGCGATGTATCGGTTATGTCGAGCCCGAAAATCATGGCCCTGAATAATCAGACTTCGTTGCTGAAAGTTGCCGACAACACGGTTTATTTTGAAATAGATGCAACCACTGATACCGATGAAGGCGTGACAACCAGAACCTTTAATACCAATATAAAAACAGTTCCGGTTGGCTTCGTCATGAATGTAACACCGTTCATAACCGCAGATAATGAAGTCATCCTCAATATTCGTCCTACCATCACGCGGATACTGAGATTTGTAAATGATCCCAACCCTACCCTCGCGGAAGCAGGTGTTACATCACAGGTTCCGGAAATCCAGGTCCGTGAAATGGAATCCGTGCTCAGGGTAACAAGCGGTGATACCGCGGTCATCGGGGGCTTGATGCAGGATACCGCCAGTAAAAATGACGCTGGGTTACCAGGGCTGCACGATGCCAAGGGATTCGGACTGTTGTTTGGCACGAAAACACGTGAATTCGATAAATCAGAGCTGGTTATTTTCCTGCGGCCACGGATATTGGACAATGCCAGCATCGAGACCAACCTGAGCGACTTTAAGAAATTTTTGAAACCCGAGGCATTCTCTGGGACCGCGGAATAAGAGATAACTGATGAGTTTACTGCTAGACGCGCTCAAGAAAGCCGCCGAGCAAAAGGCGAAAAAGAGCAAGGAAGATATTCCGGGGGCGGAAACGTCCGACGAGACCATTGTGGTTTCGGCCCCGGAAGATATTTCCGAGCTTGAAGATACGGATCGCAATCTTCAGAAATCTCAGCGTGACATGCAGGATCAGACGGAATTTGACGAATCCAGGTTACAAACTCAGGTTGAAGATACGCATGTTGAGCGCGATGATGAAACTATCGTCGAAACCGCCGACACACAGCTGACGGATTTAAGTACCCAGATGCAAACCGGCGAGGATGAAACCATTGTCTTTGCCGAGGAAGATGTCTCGGATTTTATGGGAGAACCGGAACTAGTCAGGCGTGAGGCAGAAGATGTTACCGAACTGAGCCAGGTTACGACAAGCGAAGATCGAACCGAAGTTCAGACGCATATCGAGCCCGAGGATGAACCTCCAGTTGGCGAAGATACCGAATTTGATCAGACCGCCCTTCAGACGCAGTTGGAATCAACCCAGATCGAGGCGGACAGGGACGAAACCGAGTTCGATCAAACCCTTCACCAAACTAATGTCCAGGCTGATGATGCAGAGTCCACCCGTGCTGAAGTCGAGGATGACCTGACCGAATTGCAGGAAGACATGTCCCTATTACTGGTGGAGCGTGACGACACGCATTTTACCAGTCATACATCGCTGACCGATCCCCGGCAGCAGACGGAGCAGATCCCGGGCGATGCTACCGAAACCGATGGTCTCGGGCTGATGGATACCACGCGGCATCAACCTCCTCCCGGCGAAGCAACCCAGACCAAATCGGCAACACAAACCGGCGTCACCGGTACTGCGCTTGATACCCAGTCGACCGCCACGCGCACAGATTCTACCGGTACCTACACCTATGCCCCGGATAACTACGATCGCACTTTGATGAAACTGCCAAGTGACGATGCGTCCCGATTATTTGCCGGTATGAAAAATGATTCCGAGGCGGTAATGACGCCAGACTATGCGAAGAAGGTTTTTCGCAGCAAATCGTCAGCGCAGCGCATGCATAATGCCAAAATTTACACAGGTATTGCAATCGTGATCATTCTCGCAATCGGCATCTTTGGCGCCTTCGAGTTTCAGTTTGAATCGGACCAAATTGACACCAGTTTACGCCCGTTAAAGCGTGATCCCATGCCGGGCTTGATAAAGTCCGGAAGCCAGGATCAGGATTCGAATTTGTTTGCGCAGCCCGAACCCAGTGTAGACACGCGTGCGATGGAAATAATCGAAAGTGCCGAAAGCACTACCGATACAGGTGAAGTTGCGGTCGGATCTGAAGAAATCGAAGCGGCGATCGAGCCCGAGGCTGTGATCACGGAACCCGAGCCCGAGGTTGCTTATGTAAGCCCGGAGCAGGTTCAGGTTCAGCCTCAAATGGACCAGGCCACGAATACCGAGGTCGCAAGTATAGATCAGGCCGAAACCCCGGCGAAAGAGCCTGAAGGCGCTGTGTCAAACCTCCAGATTTCATTGAGCAGCCAGGTTGGGCAAAAAGATATCTGGCTGCGTGAGGCCTATGCTGCCTATAAATCCGGTAATGACGAACTGGCGATGACGCGCTATAACCAGGTGCTTGATATAGATCCCGGTAACCGCAATGCACTCCTGGCGCGGGCAGCTATCAATGTTCAAAATGGCAACAGCAGAGCCGCGTTTGAGGACTACCAGGCACTGTTGCTGGCTAATCCCAAGGATTCGCTGGCGATGGCATCGTTAATATCCGTTGCCAATTATTCTCCCCTGGAAACCGAGTCGCAGTTGAAACTGATGCTTCGCGATGAACCCGGTTCGCCGCATTTGAATTTTACGTTGGCAAATGTCTATGGCGCGCAAAATCGCTGGCAAGAAGCGCAGGGCTATTATTTCAGGGCGCTGCAGAGTAATCCGGGCGATCCGAATTACGCCTATAATCTTGCCGTAAGCCTGGAACACATTTCCCAACCCGCTAGTGCGATCACATACTATCGACGCGCGCTGGATAATTTCGAGAATGGACCCGCGACGTTCAGCAGAGACGTCGTCGACCAGCGACTGGAGTTGCTAGCAAAACAATGAACGCGGAAAACAAGCCCAAGCGTTTAGGCGAGATCCTGATCGATGAAGGTGTTATCACCGAAGATCAGCTGAACATCGCCCTGACCGAACAGAAGAAGGTTCACGAACCGCTAGGCAAGTTGCTGGTCAATCTGGGATTTGCGACCGAAGCCATCATGCGTTCGGCGCTCGGAGAAGCGCTCGAGCAGGAGAGCGTTGACCTGTCGCGCGTGGTACCTGATCCCGATGCGATCAAGATGATCAATTCGGATACCGCGCGCAAGCACAAGATCATACCGCTCAACTATGACCCGATCCGCAGCACGTTGACGATCGCGATGTCAGATACCTTCAACCTGTTTACGCTGGACCGGATTCGAATTCAGATTGGTCAACATATTGAATTATTACCAGTACTTGCCGGCGAGGCTGAAATCTCCAACGCGATCGACCAGTTCTACGGTTACGAACTGTCGATTGATGGCATTCTGCGTGAAATCGAAACCGGGGAAGCCGACTACACCAATTACCAGGGTGATATCGAGGAGTATAGCCAGCCGCTGGTGCGTCTTGTCGACGTTATGCTTTCCGATGCGGTCAAGCGCGGCGCCTCCGATTTACACTTTGAACCCGAAGAGAGCTTCCTCCGCATCCGTTACCGTATTGATGGCGTGTTGCGCCAGATTCGAAGCCTGCACAAGACTTACTGGCCGGCGATCGCAGTACGTCTCAAGGTCATGGCGGACATGAACATTGCCGAAACCCGGGCGCCGCAGGATGGTCGTATTTCGCGCACCATCATCGGTCGCCAGATCGATTTCCGCGTTGCTTCTCAACCGACCATTCACGGTGAAAATATCGTGCTCAGGGTGCTCGACCGTGAGAAAGGTGTAATTCCACTCGAAAATCTGGAATTGCCCGCGGAGTCATTGCGTACACTCAAAATCATGATGTCGCGCCCGGAAGGTATCATCCTCGTAACCGGTCCAACCGGTAGCGGTAAAACCACGACGCTATACTCGTTGTTGAACTATCTGAGCAGCGAGCAAATTAACGTCATGACACTCGAAGATCCGGTGGAATATCCGTTCCCCTTGATTCGACAGACCTCGGTTAACGAGGCTGCAGGCATGGATTTTGCGAGTGGAATCAAGTCGCTGATGCGCCAGGACCCGGATGTTATCCTCGTGGGCGAGGTGCGTGACGAGGAAACGGCTGAAATGGCGTTTCGCGCCGCCATGACGGGTCACCAGGTCTATTCGACGTTGCATACCAATTCCGCGATCGGTGCGCTGCCGCGACTTCGGGACATCGGTATTATCCCGGAAATCATGGCGGGAAATATTATCGGCGTCGTCGCTCAGCGCCTGATACGCAAGCTGTGCAAGTTCTGTAAAGTTGCTTACGAGCCCAGCAAGGAAGAAATGCAAATGCTCAGCAACTCTCGCGGTGATGTTCCCGCCAAGATTTACCGGGCTAAAGGTTGCACCAGCTGCGATAACACGGGTTTCAAAGGACGTATGGCCCTGCTCGAAATCCTGAAGATGAATTCGGACCTCGACGATCTCCTCGCGCATGGAGCGACCACTAAAGAGATTAGGGACGCGGCTTACAAACAGGGATTTTTCACGCTTGCCGATGATGGAATTCGTCACATCATCGAGGGCGTTACGTCAATCAAGGAAGTCGCGCGTGTTGCCGATCTGACCGAGCGGATGGAATAGGCGTGCCGCTCTATCAATACAAGGCCATTGATGCCAGCGGCAAATTTATCTCGGGCAGTCTCGATGCCGGTAATATCAATGATCTCGAGGTGCGTCTTGAAAAAATGGAGATGGACCTCGTTACCTACAAACAAAAGGATCTGGGTTCAGACCTGTTTGGGCGCAACAAGATCGGCCGCCGTGACTTAATCAACTTTTCGTTTTACCTCGAGCAACTAACCCGTGCCGGGGTGCCGCTGCTAGAGGGGCTAGCCGATTTACGTGATGGCGAAGAGAATCCGACTTTTCGAGATATTGTTACCGGTCTGATTGAAGCGATCGAGGGTGGTAACTCGTTTTCGCAAGCGCTGGATCTATACCCCAAAGTTTTTGACGATGTATTCATCAGCCTGATCCGTGTAGGCGAGCGTAGCGGCAAGATGAGCGAGGTTCTGGTCGACATTACCGAAACCCTGAAGTGGCAGGATGAACTGCTTTCCAAGGCCAAGAAAATAATGACCTATCCCGCGGTTATCGGCACGCTGGTGTTGTCGGTCATCATGTTTATGATGATCTTTGTTGTGCCGGACATCATGGATGCGATTGTCTCGCTGGGCGGAGAGATTCCGTTCGAAACACGAATGTTGATCATGGTGTCGAACTTTCTGATCGATTACTGGTACTTGGTGATTGCCGCACCTTTCGTGATTTTCTTTGTTCTCAAGTATCTCTACCGGACGAGCAGCAAGGCGCGCTTCCGACTGGATGGCCTGTTGCTGAAACTGTGGGTGATTGGTCCGGTAAATGAAAAGATCAAAATCTCGCGCTTCACGCGTTACTTTTCGCTGATGTTTGCCTCGGGAATTACGGTACTGGATGCAATCGACCTGAGTAAGGGTGTCGTCAGTAACGCCGTGCTTGAGGACGGTATCGACCGCGCCTGGCAGCAGATTTCAGAAGGTAGCAGTATTAGCGAAGCGTTCAAGAATATCGGGATATTCCCGCCACTTGTCGTACGCATGTTGCGGGTTGGCGAATCCAGTGGTCAGATGGACAAATCTTTGAATAACGTGAGCTACTTTTTTGATCGTGACATCAACGACAGCATCGAGAAAATGGAGCCGGTATTGCAGACTTCCTTGATGGCAACTATCGGCATCATCGTTCTTTGGCTTGCACTTTCTGTACTGGGGCCGATTTACGACACCATCTCGACGATCGATTTTTAACGGTATAGACATGAGAAGAGTCCTATATTTCACAGGTTACAGAATGGTTGCGCAGGAATGGTCCGGTCGTAAACTAATGAGCAGCGTTTACTTCGAACCCGATGACCAGGGCCTTGATCTGTTCAGTGCCTACCTGCGTTCATTCAAGAACGAGCCGGTGCGCCTGCTGGTTGATTTGATCGAAGAAGAATTCCGTCAAGTCAGGGTGCCGTTACTGAGAGGTTCCGATCGTCAGGCTATCCTGAATCGTAATTTTGCCAAGTATTTCCGCACCTCGGAATACAAGTTTGCGATATCGCAATCGGTGGAGAAGAAAACCCGCAAGGAAGAAAAGCTATTACTGATTGGTCTTACCAATCAATACCTGCTTGAGCCTTGGCTCAAAATAATCGAAGAAACACGTACCCCGTTGTCAGGCATCATCAGCTTGCCCCTGTTATCTGAAAATTACATCAAGGAACTTCAGTCAGATAACAGGGCAGTAATCCTGGTTAGTCAACAGGTACCCAGCAATCTGCGTCAATCGGTCTTCGTCGATGGCAAACTGGTGCTGAGTCGTCTGGTTCCGATCGCAAGCTTTTACCAGGGTGATTATGCTTCTGATGTGCTGCGCGATGTCGAATCGACGCAGCGATACCTGATCAGCCAGCGCATTGTTGAGCGCTCGGAAACCGTGGCGGTCCACATTCTCACCAATAAACGGCATTTCGATAAATTGACGGTACGCTGTGAGCAGGAGAGTTACTTCGACTTCAAGATTTATGAAATCAACCAGTTGCTTGAACGCGAAAAAATCGACGTTGATGACGAACAGGATTTCAGTTCGGGGCTTTATTGCTACCTGGCGAGTAAAAAATTAATGCTCAATCATTATGCCAGACCGAACGAACGCCGCTATTTTCAGCACCATCGTGCAGGACTGGCACTGCGTTTTGCCAGCATCGCGTTGCTTGCGCTGGGATTAGGCATGGCGTTAACCAGCGGGGTCAAAGGCTGGCTTTATCAGGACACCATCAACGAAACGACGCTGATCGAGCAAAAATACAAGGCCAAGTATAATCAACTCAGCGAGAATCGGATTGATTCGACGACGTCGACCACGAGCATGCAGCATGTTGTGCAAACCGTGGACGCTATCCAGGATCGATACCTGCGGGATCCGGAAGAATTGCTGGCCCTGATCAGTAACGATGTCAGCATTTTTCCCGACATTCGCGTCAAAAAGATCGACTGGTTTGTCTCGAACTATTCGGACAGTAAGGTCTATCGAGAAGTCAGCTGGGGCAAACCCAGAAAACGCAGGCGCACGACTGATAATAAGGCAAAGAACCTGCCTAAACCGAAAAAGGGATATTTTGAAATCGCATTGGTTGAGGGCGAATTCCTCAATTTTGACGGCAACTATCGTTATGCACTAAGCGCAGTAGAAGACCTCGAAAAAACGTTGGCCGAATCGGGGAAATACTATTCGGTTGAAATCACTAAGCGTCCACTGAATATAGAATCGGAGAATCAACTGGCTGGCGATGCGGGCACAGGGCGCAGGGACAGTGTGTCGGTTGCTGAACTAGCGTTTCGTGTTGTCAGGGAGGTGCCAGAGAATGAATAAGATAGACTGGTTTTACCTGAGGCGACCCCTGATCATGTTTGGGGTGGCAATCCTGATTGCAGCAGCACTCGTGGTCGCGGGTTTCCAGTATGAAAAGGCGCGGCAGGAAGAATACGAAAAAGCGGTTTCCACGTTACGCTCAACTCATAAACTTTACAGCAATATTATCAACGATATTGACCTGCTCGAGCAGTACCGCAATCTGTATAACGGGTACAAAGCTTCGGGGTTGATTGGCAAGGAACGCCGCCTGAGCTGGATCGAAAGTCTGGAAACCACCAACGAGGTTTTGCGTTTGCCGACTCTGACCTACAACCTGCTTCCCCAGGAAGAATTCAAGCGCCCTGGATTCAAGGTAAAACGCGGCGTTACGGTAAAGAGTTCGCCGATGAACCTGAACATTGGTTTACTGCACGAAGAAGACCTGTTTGCGCTGTTGGAAGGATTGCGCCTGTCGATAAAAAACCTATTTACGGTAGATAGTTGCTCGATCAGTCGGAATACCAATATCAATCGCTCGCTTGATACAAAAAGAGCAAACCTGAGTACCGATTGCACTTTTCGCTGGGTGACCATCGATGCAAGTTAAAAGCGTAAAACAACAGGCAAACACGGGGCTGGTAGCCTTGCTTTTGTTGGTGACGCAAGTGGCAAGCGCGGCCGAATTGTCGACATTGTTCACGACGCCAGAAGAGCGCCAGATTATCAATTCAAATCGTTATAAGAGTGACGAGATAAAGCAAAAACAACTGGTTGTGGTGGAGGAACCGATCGAAGGGCCAATTCAGGCTAGGTTCCAGGAAGAAGTTATCCGCGAATATAAAATTTCTGGAATTACGATTTCGCGCGACGGATCACGCACCGTATGGATTAATTCGCAGGCCTACGAGGATGGCGCGGCACTCGATAACAACAGCAAGATCAGGGTAATGATGAACGGCGATATCCGGGTCAGGATTACCGCACCAGATGGTAAGCATTACTATGCTGCCAGTGGCGAAACAATTGAGATTACGTTCTTGGCCCCTGTCGAGAATTAGTCGTGATGGGTAGCGGCGACAATAGGCAAAACGGTTACGTACTATTGTTGACACTGTTGGCGTTGATGGGAATCGGTGGCGTTGTGGTTGCTGGCTTCACCCAGGATGCCAAGCAGCAGGTTGAACACGAGAAATATCTTCACAACAAGCGCGTACTCGCTGAGGCCAAACAGGCCCTGCTGCAATTCGCTTATAACTACCCGGCGACTAACCAGCGCGGACCGGGGCGCCTTCCCTGTGCGGATACTGATAATGATGGTACACCGAACACGGTTATTGGCACCTGTATACAGCTGGGGAGACTGCCCTGGGGCCAGCCTGATTTAAATCTCTACGATATACGTGACGCCGACGGGCAACGATTGTGGTACGCGGTATCTGATAGTTTTGCAACCAATGTTGCAGGTGGTAATGTCATCAACAGCGACGCTTTCGGTACGATCACCATTCGCGATCAGGTTGGCAATATCATTTTTGATGGCTCGACTGGAAACGGCGTGGCCGCGGTGATTATCGCTCCTGGCGCCCCCACTGCCCGCGCCGGAGTCACTCAGGATCGCAGCATTGCCAACGCCGATGATGCTTTTGATACCACTGCGGATACGGATCCCGGTATTATCAACCCTGTTAATTATCTTGACCTTTTTTTCGGCATCGAGGACAACGCCCAGTTCGCTCAGAGCGCAACCAACGGCTTTATCCTCGGGCGGGTTGACGATCTGACGTCGGCGTCGATTATCGTCAATGATCAATTCGCGGTGATCACCGCCGCGGAAGTGATCGAAGTCGCGGAAAAAGCGACCCTGCAGGCTTATCGAAATGCGTTTACGGCCTACGATTTGCGAATCGATAACGACGTGGCGGCTGGCGATAATTACCCCTGGTTGTATAACTACGCGGTCAATGATTTGGGCGGTGGATACCCGGAGCTCGACGACTATCCATCCGACCCGGTGTTTGCAACCGAGCAGGCTAATTTTCTGGGGCGTATCGGGCGCGTCCCGTCCATTTACAGCAATTACTTTATTGAAGCGGGAAGTCAGCCTATCGAGTCCGAGCTTCAATTTGATTTCAGTCTGAGCTACCCGGTTACCCCTACGAAGGTCGGTTTCGATCAGCTTACCCCGATAGTTACAACCGGTACTTTCGACTTTAACGCGGGAGCTCAGCACGTCTTTAGCGCGATATCGACACTGCCACAAACGATTTCCTTTAATGATATCGCGGATGTGGTCGGGGATGACGGCCGCTTATCGGCTACCGCAATCGTCAATGAGACTTTCCAGGTCGAACGCTGGTTCTGGGATGAGAATGCTCTGGGCCCAGCTACCGGCATTTGGACCATATGCCCTGCCGGTGGGGACCAGTTGTCGGACTGCAATCGTGATGCGATCGGTAATCCGACACCGGGAAGCCCCAATAACCTGGCCGCTGTCGAGGCACTTCGCGTGATTGCCGAAATAGATTTTCCGGTGGGTACGCCGGTCAATTTCGATATGGATTACACCAATGCGCCTGTTATAACAGCTACCAGTGCCGCCGATGGCGGCAGTCACGCGACGATCCAGGGTGTTTATCTTGGGGCGGATATGTTGGCTGTACCGGTAACCTTAAGCTATGAAATCGATCGGTTTTACTTAAATAATTTCGACATACAGGAAACCGGCACCCTAGTGGCCGGCGATATGACTGTCGGTAACGTTACACTTGGTTTGCGCTACTACCCGGAGCTGCCCGACTGGGCCTTTAGCGATGCCTGGTATGACAGTATTCAGATGGCTTACGCCAGCGATTATCTGCCGGGCGGAGCTGGCGGACCCTGCACCGCGGGAACCGACTGCCTGCAGGTCGAGAACTTGGCCGGCGGTAATAATGACAAGATATCGATCCTCGCGATAGCCGGTCAACATGACTGGGTGGATGAAGCTTTGGATAATTTAAGTAATGATGTTAGCGATGTTTTCGACCTTGAGAACGATGATATAGATGATAACTTCGATGTCAGGGCCTTGAACGGCAATGATAAAATCCTTGTGGTGGACGAGTTATGAGCAGGAAACAAGGCCAACTGGGTTTTACCCTGGTCGAAATTGCAATCGTACTGTTGATTGTGGGAATTTTACTCGGCTATACGGTGGCTTTGTTTCCGAAGCAGCAGGACTTGAAAAAGTATCGCGCGGTCGAGGTGGAAATGGACCGGGTGATCGAGGCGATCATCGGCTTTGCGCAGGTTAACGGTCGCTTACCCTGCCCGGCAATTCCGAACTCGAACGGCAACGAAGATGGCGGTGGTGGAGTCGATTGTAACAACTACGGCGGCTTTGTCCCGGTAAATACACTGGGGCTTACCGGAAAACTCAATCAGGATACCCTGTTGCTCGATCCCTGGGGTAATCCCTACCGGTATTATGTGACCAATAATGATGCCAATGGTGCGGGTGGTTCCGATTTTGTGCGAAATGGGCAAATGCGTACCGTTGGATTGGTGGATGTGTTACCTGGTCCACCGGATGGATACATTGATCTCGACGGTCGCTACCTGATCTGCGATGACAATGGCACCACGACCGATGACGAGTGCACCGGGGCGAATCAAGTGTTCGGCAATGCCAACGGTGTCGGAGCTTATGCGGGCGCGCCATTTGTGTTGCTTTCGCAGGGCAAGAACTGGAATGCGGTTGTTCCGGTCAACGATGAACTGGAGAACATTGGAAGTGTTTTAACTACTACCAACCTGGGCATGGTACTCGGACCCAGTGGCAACGAGTACCTGCTCAAGGATGTTGGCGTCGGTCAAACCACGTTCGTACGTCGTCCCACCGGTTTTGCCGACGATTTCGACGACGTCGTCAGGTGGGCATCACCGCATGTCCTCTACTCGAAGATGATCGAAGCAGGCCAACTCCCCTGAAACCTCGCATTCCGGGCAATCGCGCCCTGACCCGGGATCCCATCTTGCAGGAGCCTGGAGTTTTAATGGTACTACTGTTGATACGCGCAGCCCGTCGCCGAGGGTCGTAACCGGTTATTCACTCCCCCAGTTGCTGAATTAAATTGAAGCAAACACGACCGTGTTCATTCTGGCTGAGTTCGAGTTCGTAGTTGAACGCCAGTGCCATGATGGCCGACTGGTACAAGCCGATACCCATGCCACTCCCGGACGATACCGGTTGCATAAACAGGTTCTTTTCGATTTCGGGTTCGATCGCCTCGCCGTCATCGCAAACGGATAACACGATAACGTCTTTGCTGGATAACAGGCGCAGATCGATCAGCTTAGCGGATGGTTTGTTGAGCGCGTTGTTGATCAGATTATCGGCGACGCTGTCGAACAAATCGACCGGTACCGCCACGTTATTGTCAATATCGTGGTGAAAATGCAGGCGCGCGATTGCATTATGCCGCTTGGAAATGCGTTTGATCCACTTTTCGCAATCGACCAGGGTGATCTGGGTGTTGAGCTTTGGTGCTTTCAGCTTGTTGAGCGTATTTTCGAGGCGAATCCCAATTTGATTCAGGTTGGTTTGCAACAGTTTTTGTGAATCTGCGGTTCCACTATCCGTATCGAGAATATCAATCGAGGTTTTGATTGATTGCAGTATGTTCTTGATGTCATGCGTCAGCCGGGCGCCGGTGTGGTGGATGGTAGCGAAATGTTCCTGCGCGCGTATTTTTTCCTGATTTAGTTTGGCCAGATAGAACTGGTAGGCCATGCGGACTAAAAGAAAGGTGTGTTGCTCGAGTGCAGTGCCTGGATCGGCCTTGAAGTAAAGTACAACGCTCAGTTTGTCATCTAGTTGGTGTTTGAGCCGGGTGCCGATTTTTTCACCGGCGCCGATCTTGAAGTGCTCAAATGACCATTCAATCGCGTTGAGCCAGTCGTTGTTGACCAGGTGTTCGCAGGCGGCCTCGAGATATTCGCTAGGCGTCAGGTAGCGCTCTTCAATCAGGGTGGTCAAAGTGTTAATCCAGGCTTCAAATGGTCCCCCGATCGTCATTGCATAGCGATTCCACAAAACTCCAATGCCGGAATAACCCACTCCTGGATTCCAGAACCAGCTAATGCCGATAGTCAGGGTTGCAACGATAAATACCGTCAGCAGCAGGCCATCAATGTAATCAACCCCGTAAAGCAGGTTGATGACAATACCACCCAGTAACACGATAAACAGCAGGGTTGATGCCAGCAGTCCATGCATCAAGTCTACCTGGCTGCGGCCCTGCGTCTGGTGGTCGGGATTGGGCGCAAAGAAAAACAGCAGCACCGGCACCAGGATCACGGTTTGCATGTACTCTGCAAATAAGGATGGTAACTGGATCTGTGGAAACGCTTCCGGAATCACTCCAACCGACATTTCGAGCGTGATAATCAGCAGCGCCAGCAGGTCAAAGGATCGGAATGCGGTCTGACTGAGTAAGCGGCTGCCAATCAAACCGGACAAAATGAGGCCAAAGAAGACCAATGATTCGTCGGGAAAAGAATAAGCCAGCCCCATGAATACCAGTGCCAAAAAAACAACTGGCGCCCGCTTGATTGTTACTTTCTTGCTCCACAGTGGTTGCCAGAGCAGGAATAGGCCATACAATATGAAAGTTAGACTAAACTGCTGTAAAGGCTGATCCACCGCCCAGATCAGTAAATGGAAAAGCAACAAGATGGAGGCCAGGATTTGCTGGCCATGTTGCAGTAACGAATTGATTCTAATCAAAGGTGCAGGAAACTCATATGCTCGCTCAAACTATATCATTGTTCCGTTACCTGATGCTTGGAATTATGAGTAGACGATTGCTTGTGTTGCTGATACTTCTCGTGCTTGCCTCGGTATTGACGGGAAGCTTCATCAGTGAACTGGCAATCATTAATGGCAAGGCGATCGCGAGTGCTTTTATCGCCGATTTTTTACGCTACAGCCTTGCGCTGCTGGCCCTGTTGACGATAGCCATCAGCGTTGCCGAAGACTATGAGTCGGGCCAGTTTGAGCGTTTATTGACAATGCCTCTGGCACGTTGGCAATACGTAGCGGCACAAACCCTGGTGATTGCGAGCCTATGCCTGTTGCTGGTATTACCGGTATTGATGCTGGTGTCGATGTACAGCGGTATCGCAATCGGATTTTACTGGGCCACGGCCCTGTGGATGGAGCTGTTTTTACTGGGTGTGCTCGGATTGCTCGCTATCTTGAGCCTCGAAAAAATACCGCAGGCGGTGTTCTTTGCGCTGGCTATATACCTGCTGGCAAAATTGTCCGGACTGATAACCCTGATGTTGAGCGAAACGGTCAGACTATCAGAAGGCAGTGCTACTAGCCGTGCGATTGAATTTATTTTCAGCTCGATACTCTATATCGTACCGGGCGTCAATAGCTTTGCCGAAAATGATGTTTTCTTTGGCGGCGTCGATCTGTTGACAACGCTGGGGGACCAGTTTGTCACGGTGGCAATCTATGCGCTGTTCATCCTGGCGGTCTGCCTGGTTGATTTTTATCGCAAGGAAATCAGTTTCTAGTGCATCGATCCGAACGTCCGATTCTACAGTTACCGCGACCCGTACTGCTGGGATTCCTGGTTTTACTGGGCATTCAGATCTGCTACTACCACACTGGTAAGTCACGCTTCGAAACCAGCTTCAGAGCGCTTGCGCCACCGTTTGACGCCTCGATTTATCGCAGTATCGCGATGGGGTCGGAACAATTGCTGGGATACTTGCTGGCGGTCCGCCTGCAGCTGCACGATAGCCAGGCCGGGCAACACTTCGTCTACAGCCAGATCGATTACCATGTGCTGATCGATTGGCTCGAGCAGATCACTCTGGTCAGCCCGGGGACAGAGTACCCAATGCTGCTGTCGTCCCGGATTTACACGACAACGCGAGATCATCAGCGGCTGCGATTGATTCTCGATTTTATCCAGCGCCGCTTCGACGACAATCCCCAGCTACACTGGCGCCGGTTGGCGGAGGCCAGCGTGATTGCCAAGCACCGTCTCGCCGACCTGGAGTTGGCGCTGAAACTGGCCGAGAAAATCGCACAGCAACCGACCCACCTGAAAATCCCGCCCTGGGCGCGAGATATCCAGTTCTTATTGCTTGCCGACCTGAATGAACTGGAATCAGCAATCGCAATCGTCCAGTCATTGCTGCAGACGAGTGCGGTGCACGACCCGGACGAAAGGCGTTTTCTCGAAAGTAAGCTGTTGGAATTTCAACAAAAGCTGACTGAATCCCGACAATCAACCCTCAATTGAGTAAAAAATCTGCTGTGTGGCTAAGAATTACATAGATTTATTCGTTTTGGCATGTTAAATGCATACATATTTTTAGACACAACCGAAACATAGGGAGAATTACATGCAGTTAATAAAACAAAAAGGTTTCACGCTTGTAGAAATCGCCATCGTACTGGTTATCGTGGGCCTGCTGATAGGCGGCGTCCTGAAGGGCCAGGAAATGATTACCAATGCCAAGCTCAAGCGTATCGAAAGCGATAACGCGGGTATCGCTGCGGCCATGTTTTCTTACCAGGACCGCTATCTGCAGCTGCCGGGGGATGACAGTGACGCCGTAAATAGGTTCACAGTATACGCGCCCGCCGATAACCCCAATGGTAACGGCGACGGCGTTATTGGTCTTGGAAATGACTGGGATGCTCCCATAGCTGCCCCTCCCTGGGCTGTCGGCGCTGATGAAACGCTAAAATTTTATGCTCATTTGCGCGCGGCGGGACTGGTTCCAGGCGATCCGAAAGACACTACCCGTCCATCCAATGCCTACGGTGGCCAAATCGGGGTCCAGGATGGATCACTGGCGATTTCCGGTCATGTCACCATTTTTGGCGCAATTGAGGGGCCGATCGCGAAAATTATCGAGGGCAGGCTCGATGACGGGACCCCAGATTCCGGGCGTATCCAGTCGGATGTACCTCCCGCACCAATGGATGCTGGCGCGGTTAATACCCAGGCCGGCCTGCCTTATGATGACAATGTGCGCTACAATATGGCTTTTCGTCTATAAATCACAATCTTAGTTTGCCACAATGGCCTGCCCGTTCGGCGGGCCATTTTTGTTTAGGACGGAGATTTTTGAATACTGTTAATTTATGACCCCGGCGCTCTCGATTTCCAATATCAGTTACTCGGTTTCGGGCCTCGAAATCCTTAAAGCCCTCAACCTGGAAGTGGACGAACAGCGATACTGCGCGATCGCGGGTGTAAACGGTGCCGGCAAATCAACCCTGATCAAGCTAATTCTCGATCTAATCCGGCCTCAACCCGGTGGTGAGATACGTGTCTTCGGTTTCGATAACCAGGATCGGCAATGCCGCGATCAACTCACTTACCTGCCGGAAAAATTCAACGTCAAGAAAAACATTACCGGGCGCCAGTACCTCGATTTTATCGCCGCGGTTTACCATCAGAATCCCGGCCGTAAAAAAATAGACGAACTCGCTGAACGCCTCGACTTTCCGTCCCGGCGGCTGGATTCCAGGGTAGGCGGGTACTCCAAGGGCATGGTGCAGAAACTGGGATTGGTAAGCTGCTTCATGCTTGAGCGGCGGTTGCTGATCCTCGATGAACCCTTAAGCGGTCTCGACCCGCGTGCGCGTTACCGGTTCAAGGAATTGATGCGCGATGAAAAATCTTCCGCGCGCACGGTTTTGTACAGCACCCATCTGCTCACCGATGCTGAAGATCTTTGCGATCGGTTCGGAATTTTGCATGATGGCGAAATGAAGTACCAGGGTACCCCGGACGATTGCCTGCAGCACTACCAGGCGGAAACGCTTGAACAAGCCTACATGAAATGCATTTCCGAATGATTCGTTGCTCCTGTGACCTATTCCTGGGTAGCGGGATTTTTTCGCGCGTCCATTAAAGACTGGATTCCGGCTTGTGCCGGAATGACAATTCTAGCCGAGTTCCTTTAATTTACGCGTCAGCGTATTACGACCCCAGCCGAGCAATCGTGCGGCATCCTGTTTACGTCCACGCGTGGCCTCGAGGGCGCAGTCGAGCAGGGTTTTTTCAAAGGTCCGGGCGGCATTTTTCAGAATGTCGGTTTCGCCCTGGGACAATTGCTGCTTCGCCCACAGGCGCAGCTGTTCCTGCCAGTCGCTGATTTGGGCCGGCAGTCGCGATGGCCCCGGGCTGGCTTCGATCACCGGGTCGCAGGCGCGTGCCACGAGCTCGAGCGCGTCGTCGATATCGAAGGGTTTGGGAAGATACTCGAAAGCGCCATCGTGAAACGCCTGCACCGTGGTATCGAGATCGGTATAGGCCGTCATCACGATGATCGGTGTTTGTGGTGATATGTTTTTGATTTGCTTGAGCAATTCAAATCCGTTGATTCCGGGCATGCGGACATCGGTTATAATCAGGCTTGGTCGCGCCCCGGGATCGGTGCGCTTGAAACTTGCCAGTGCTACCGAGCCGGATTCAAAGGCCCTCACCTGGTAGCCATTATTGGTCAGGGTCTTTTCCAGTACCCAGCGCATTGATTGATCATCATCGATGACCCAGATTAAGACAGGTACTTTATTGGTCGCTTGAGTCATGTTTTTTCCATGGGCAAAATGGTGCTGAAGGTCGTTCCGGTTTCCGAACTGTGCAGGTGGATGGTACCCCCGTGTCGGGAGATGATTTCCTGGGCAATCGGCAGACCCAGGCCACTGCCTTCGGGCCTGTCGGTAATCATCGGCAGAAATATAGTTTCGCCGAGATCTGGCGGAATGCCGCGGCCGCTATCAATGATATCGACCTGTACCACCAGCGGATGAGTGACCCGGCCGATTGTAAACTGACGTCCTACGCGGGTTTTGAAGATTACCGCACCGCTTCCGTCGATTGCCTGTACCGCGTTGCGCACGATATTCAGGAAGGCCTGGATCAGCATGTCACGATCCGCCATGATTTCCGGAATGCTCGGGTCGTAATCGCGCTCTATCGTTATTCGATCGGGCTCGGCCGCCAGTATGATCCTGCGGATATGCTCCAGCACCTCGAGGATATTTACCGGTTTGCGCTGCATTTTGTTGCCGGGCACCAGCATCTTGCTGGTCAGGGATTGCAGGCGATCGACCTCGCTGACGATGATCTCGGTATACTCGTTCCACTCGGGACGATCGAGCGCGCGTTGTAGCAATTGTGCCGCACCGCGAATGCCACCCAGCGGATTGTTGATCTCGTGCGCGATCCCGCGCGCGAGCTGCTGAGTGGCCTGTTTCTGCAACTGATTGAGTTCGTCCTGTGCAAACTGTGCCTGGTGCTCGTGCTGACGAATTTCAATGACGAGCGCGTCATCCGACTGCCCCCCGTCGAGCGGATAGATGCTGTAGCTGGCCGTAATGGCCTTACCATTTTCAAGAGTGATCACCGCTTCGTGCTCGGTAAACGCAATTGAGTCGAGTTTCAGCTTCGAGAGGATACTGGAAGGTTCTACCTGGCTCAGCAGGCTGTCGAATCTGCGCCCGATCAGGCTCGAGGCGCTGCTTTCGAACAGCACTTCTGCGGCTGTGTTAACGTAGGTGATGCAACGCTCGCCATCGAGACAGAGTATCGACGAGTTAAGCGTATCGAGAATACGATAACCGTTGTCGATCTCCTGGACCGAATTTAGTTTTGGCTGCTGCATTTAATCGCTGCTGACTCGAATCATGATCATACGGTTGCAGACAAAAAAGGCCCCGCGCGAGGGGCCTTTTTGTCGGTCGTACAAACGAAAGCCTAGCAGCTGTAGTAAAGGTCAAACTCAACCGGATTGGTCGCGAGGCGAAGACGCTGTACTTCCTCGTCCTTCAGTTCGATGTAGCCGTCGATCACGTCATCGGTGAAGACGCCTCCGGCCTTGAGGAATTCGCGATCCTGGTCCAGCGCATCCAGCGCCTGGTCGAATGAAAAGGCGACCTGTGGAATTTCGGCCTCTTCCTCGGGCGGTAAATCGTAGAGATCCTTGTCCATCGCTTCACCCGGGTGCAGCTGGTTCTTGATGCCATCCAGTCCCGCCATCATCAGTGCGGCAAACGCGAGATAAGGATTGGCGGTTGAATCCGGGAAGCGTACTTCGATACGGCGTGCTTTCGGATTACTGACGTAGGGAATACGTATCGAAGCGGAGCGATTGCGCGCGGAGTAGGCGAGCATGACCGGAGCTTCGAAACCCGGTACCAGTCGTTTATAGCTATTGGTGGCAGCATTGGCAAAAGCATTGATCGCGCGCGCGTGCTTGATCACCCCGCCGATGTAGTACAACGCGGTATCCGATAAACCGCCATAGCCTTCGCCGGCGAACAGGTTAACCCCGTCCTTGACCAGGGACATGTGCACGTGCATACCGTTACCGTTGTCACCGACCAGTGGCTTCGGCATGAAGGTTGCGGTCTTGCCGTAGCTGTGTGCGACGTTGTGGACACAGTATTTCAGCACCTGGATTTCATCGGCTTTACGCACCAGGGTATTGAATTCCACACCTATTTCACACTGTCCCGCGGTTGCGACCTCATGGTGGTGAACCTCGACCTTGAGGCCCATTTCTTCCATCGCCAGGCACATTGCCGAGCGAATGTCGTGTAACGAATCCACCGGGGGTACCGGGAAATAGCCCCCTTTAACGCCTGGCCGATGTCCGATGTTGCCGTCTTCGTACATTTTAATCGAGCTCCAGGCGGCTTCCTCGGACTCGATCTGGTAAGAGCAATGCCCCATTTCGGTCGACCACTTGACGTCGTCGAAGACAAAAAACTCGTTTTCCGGGCCGAAGTAAGCAGCATCGGCGATTCCGGATGCCTTCAGGTAAGCCTCGGCGCGCTCGGCAATGGAGCGAGGGTCGCGCTCGTAGCCTTCACCCGTGGCGGGCTCGACCACGTTACAGGTAAGGTTGATGGTGGGTTCATCGGTAAACGGATCCAGCACCGCGGTTGCCGGGTCGGGCATCAGGATCATGTCGGATTCGTTTATGCCTTTCCAGCCAGCCACCGAGGAGCCGTCAAACATTTTGCCTTCGGTAAAGGTATCTTCCCCGAGGGTACTTGCCGGGACCGAGACATGCTGCTCCTTTCCCTTGGTATCGGTAAAGCGGAAATCGACGAATTTCACGCCGTACTCGTTAATCTTGCTCAACACATCAGACGCAGACATGATTCAGTTCTCCAAAATCGGGGCCAAAAACAGGGCAGATTGTACCGATTAATGCCTCGATGCCAACTTATCGTGCAAAAATCCGGGTTTGGGAGTCAATTATGACAAAATTGCACCAATAAAGTGCAAAATCAAGCGACGTAGTAGATATTCACCTTACCCACATAGTCGAGGCTGGCGGCCGCATGCTGCAATTTGCCTATAGTTGCTGCCTGCTCTGGTGTGCACATCGATACCGGCAGCACCAGGTCGACCTCGATGAGCTCATCCAGGTAATGTAGCTTGGTCTGGATGATTTGCGCATGCCCGGGCAATTTATCCCAGGCATGTTGAAGATCCTTTTCGATGGTGTCGCGTTCGGGAAGTTTCGCGAGCACCGAATCCTTGACCGCATCGTCCAGCGGGTCGATGTGGATCTGCACGTCGATGATCTTCGGGAACTGCTTTTTCACGAGATGTTCTATGTTGTGCGCGATAAAATGCGCCTCGGAAACGGTCAGATCCGAATCGACCTCGATATGGGCGTCAATATACCCTAAACCGCCCATCGAGCGGGTGCGCAGGTTGTGGATTCCAACAACGCTCGCGTTAGCCAGCATCGCCTGGCGCACTTCCTCAACCAGGTCGAAGTTGAGACCCGTATCGATCAACTCATACAGTGCTTTCTGTCCCAGGCGAAATCCCATTACCGAAATCATCACGGCGACCACGATCGCGGCCAGTGCGTCCATGTATGGAACACCCAGCAACTGCGCCGAAATACCGATCACGACGACGATCGACGAGAGTGCATCGGAACGGTGATGCCAGGCGTTGGATTCGAGCAGCGTCGAATGCGTTTTACGCGCAGCTCGCAGCGTGTAGTGGTAAAGACCTTCTTTCGCCACGACGGCAAGCAGCGCAAAAACAACAGTTATAACCTCGGGATTTACCGTTAGCGGGGCAAGTATACTTTCTACTCCGCGCAGGCCAATGCCGACCCCGACCATGATAAGAATGCTACCCAGCAGCAGCGATGCCAGGGTTTCGATACGACCGTGGCCGTAGGGATGGTCCTCGTCCGCTTCCTTGGCGGCGCGCCCGGACGCGTAAAGCACGATAAAGTCGGTGCTCAGGTCGGAGAGTGTATGAAATCCATCGGCGAGCAGCGCCTGTGACTTACCGAGAAGACCAAAGGTGATTTGCAGCGCCGCAAGACCGCAATTGACTGCTGCTCCGGTGAGTGTAACCCGGCGCGTTATACGGTGGCGCTGTTTAATTTCCATCGAGGTCTTTTTGCACCAGAAAGACAAACTCCTGCTCCAGTTGCTCGCTCACAAGCACTCGGTGCCCGTTGATCCGGCACCAGGTCGGGATATCGATCATGGTACCCGGATCGGTGCAGGTAATCCTGACCTTAGCGCCGCTGGCCTGTTTCTCGACGCAATCCTGCAAGCGAATCACCGGCATCGGGCAAAGCAGACGACGTGCATCGAGCTCCACCACAGGGCTCATACAATGACCCAGTCCGGATTGATCTGTGCCGCGGGCAGCGGCTTGACGTGAATGCTGCGCGATCCCTGTTCACGGTCGCTGAAACGCAACTCGACCGAATCGGCGTCGCGGCCCTTGCTGTAACGGGCGGTGATCGCGCAGGCGAGTTCCAGCTGTTTGGAATCGAGCGCTTCGCCTTCGATCAGTGTCAGCGGACCGGCATGGCTCACGGTGCTGATCGTCTGAAATTGTCGCTTGTAACCGCTCAGGAACCGGTTTTCGCCTTCTTCACGCGCGATAATCAGTTTGAAGGCCTGGCTCGGGCGTATGTGACGCCCGACTTTGAGCAGCATGATGTCGTCCAGATCGTAAGCGCGTTGACCGCGGTTATCCCAGAGATCCTGCAGTTTGACCGAGTAACTGTGATCGGTCAGAAAGCAGCAGCCCCCAGCGGGTTGCGCATAGTCCTCGAACCCGAGTTCCGCGGCCAGTGTTATCTGGGGTTTACGCGAACGTCCGCCAAAATCCTTCAGTTGTTCGCGATCGATCCAGCCCTCGATTTCGGGCAGCGTCGGCGGCAGGTTCATGGCGCATAACGGCCGCAGCAGCAGATCCTCGGCACCCGATTCCGTCGCCACCACCGGCATCAACCGTTTACGCTGGGATTTGGGTCTCTGACCGATGACTTCACCGGTCACGATAAAGTCGAAATCATGTTGTTGTAACCATTCATAAGCCTTGCGCACCATGAAAATCTTGCAATCCAGGCAGGGATTTAAATTGGCGCCGTAGCCGTGCCTGGGATTGATCACGACGTCCTTGTATTCGTCGACGATGTCGATGATGTGCAACTTGATACCGAGCTGTTCGGCGACCCAGAGCGCATTGTTGCGTTTCGCCCGATTGCGATCGTGCTTGCGAATCGCATGGGTATGTCCTTCGACGCAGAAGCCGGTAAAGAAATTGATACCTTCGACCTGGATGCCTTGTCGCTGGACCAGGCTGGCGGCCAGCAGGGAATCGAGGCCGCCGGAAATAAGCGCAACAGCTTTGCGGGTCATGCGTTTACCCTGACAGGTTAAAACGCGAAGTATACCAATAACAAACGGAGTCGATAAATCGACTCCGTGGTTAGCAGTAAAAAGTCTAGCTTACCAGCATTCAGCGGGGACGGCGCCGGTTCCGGCCTTGACGCCGGTATGGGTCAGTGACAGGCTGGTGCAATCCGTATCGTTTGCCTGGGGCTGACCACCAACCGGGGTTGCGACCAGCGTAAACTGGGTGTTGTTAAGCGTCGTAGCGCTGATCGTGTAGTAGTTGGTAGTCGTGGTAAACGGCAGAATCAGGGTGCAATTGGCGTGGTTGTAAGCGCCGTACAGGCTCTTGCATTTCTCCAGCGTTGCCGCTGCCTGGGTCAATGCCCCGCGACCGTCGGAACGGTTTGCGGCAATAACGTTACCGCCGTAAAAGCTCATGGCGATGGCGCCGAGAATGCCAATAATCGCAAGCACGATCATCAATTCGATCAATGTAAAGCCTTTTGAGTATTTCATAGTATTGCTCTGCATGTAATTGACTAGGACGGTTCCGGAGTATAGTAGATGATCAAATCGACCCAATTGACTCCATTAAGTATCTTGCCCTTTAAATAGATTTCGTCTCCTTTCTTAAAATCCGAAAACTTTTTTCGACTGGCAACACTACTGTGAAGCTTGGCGCCAGAGGCAATTCTGTACACTTGACCATTTACGACAAGCTTGCCAGAACCGATTGAATAGATTCCGCCGGCCTGTTCGAAAGTCTCCTGCGCTTCCGTGGTTGCCCACGGAAGCATCAGAGCCGTAATAACCAGTAGCTGGGTCAGGAAAGATTTAAACTGTTTCATTGGATTAACTCCTGCCACCCGAAGCGGCCGGTTGGGGGTTCTGGAAGCTCAATTACCTTGGACGGTGTTTCCGCGGTATAGGCAATGTCTTCGATAAATACCGGTTCCGGCAGGAAGCCTTCCTGGCGAATCGCGGCAATGGTATCGGTGTTACCCGAACCATCGGACGCCTTGTCGTTGTCATCGATAACACCATCACCGTTAACATCGACCGCGACCTCGTCGGGTGAACCGCCGCTAATCATATCGACGGCAAAGCGATAACCGAAGCCACCGACCGAACAGGGGTCGCTGACCGGGACAAAGCTGTTGAAGAACACGAGTCCGCCCCTTACCACGGGATTGGTCACCGAGCGCTCACCATTAACATCCAGTTCGAAGAACCAGCCGTATTTGCTGCCCAGGTAGTCGACCGCAGTTCGGGTCAGCACGCGTTCGGGCGCATAGGCCGGAATGAAGGTCTGCTCCTGCAGGTCTCCGTCGTCGAGATCGTAATCGCCCCGGTCCCAGACACCGTAGAAGTAGTTGTCATTGATGCTGGCCTTGTCAGCATCAACCAGGTATTGACCTGAACCGAAGTACACCATGACATTCGGCGCATTGGTGCCATCACTCGAGACGGTTGGATGCAAGGCGAGCGTCGGCTTGGAAGTGATTGGCTCATCGCCCTTGGTGGTGAACAACGGCTTGCCGCTGGCATCCGCAAGGTCCCAGGCACCGGGGGAGGAGTTGCTCAGGTCGAACGCCCACATCTGGCCCTTCAAATCGCCGGCATAAACCCGATCGACATCTCCGTCACCGTCGAGATCGGCCAGTGCTGGGGTCGCGAGGCCATTGCGGTCGACGCCGGTCCCACCGGAATTGGTGGTGATTTTGTAGTAGTCAGTACCGAGGATCCAGGCTCCGCCTGTAGTCTTGGCAATGTCAACGATGAAAAGTTTCGCCTTACCATCACCGGTGTCGTTATACCCGTTTCCGAATATCGCAACCCAGGTACCGGCGTTAGTCAACGCGATCTGTGGTCGACTATAGGTGTAACCCATGTCAGCATCATCTGCATTGCTGAATTCCCAAAGTGCGATCTTGTCTGCGTTTACTTCAGAAAAACCACTCGGAACGGTTACATCGAGCGCAAAAATGCCACGCCCGCCACCACGTTGTCCACTGATAAGCACGGTGCTCCATTTGAGACTACTGCCAAGATCGGCATAGATATCGGAAACCGTGGGAGTCAGGTCGTTGTAATACCTGTGACCGTAATTCGGATCGGTCAGGTAGTGTAAACCTGCACTGCTCGCAGTCGAAAACAGGTTGCTGGGAATATAGGCGAGCTTCTCTTCGCCATCTGCCTCGGCAAAACCGTGCAACATGCCGCCGTTGGAACCGGCGTAAACGATGCCGGCCCGGGTCTTGGCCGGACCGTTCTTAAAGTCCGAGTAGCGCTCACCGGGCGCGCTTGGGAAAGGCGCCGTGTCGGGCCAGTTCAGCGCAGGCTCACCGACGAATACCGGGCCGGAATTAACCAGGTCGCTCAGTAACGACAGGCGTTCACGGAAAAAGTATCCGCTACCCTCGTTAGTACGGTCTCCGCGCAGGTACTCAAGGCGCGCCAGGCCGACCGCATCAGGATCAACGCCGCCCGCCGGATTGGTCTTGAGATCATCCTTTTGCAGGGCGCTCAGGTCGGTCCATTGAAACGGCGCACCGTCAGTACCATCGTGGGTCAGGATGGTGCGCGGGTTGGTCACAATATTGCGAGCGTTGAGCTGGTCTGCCGCGGTCCACTCAGGAGTCGGGGAGAGCTCGCCGGTGTCCAGATCGATGATCTTGAAGGCGAATATATTACCTTGCCAGCGGTTGGTATTGAATTGCGCCAGGTAGACTACCGACTGGGTCGTCAGCTTGGCCGAGTTGATCGATACCGCCGCCGCGGTCGCGGTACGTTCCGCGATATCGGCGATTGCCGCATTCAGCGAGTCCTTGAGCTGTTCCGGATCCTGTGCGCTCAGGTACGCACCACGTCCGTTGTAAGCCGCATGCCACATATCGTCAACGGTTGTGTTCGTATTGGCAACCGGTGTCGGCCACCCGGGAAAGCCGACTGCGAGTGGATCATCAACCGTCGGATCGAGCGTGCCGTTCAGACCGAAAGCAATGGTATAGGTCACCAGGTGCTGGTGATCGGCTTCGTCGATGCCGGGTTGAGTCGGTACGTTATCCGCCAGGTCGCCGCGCAAGTCTCGTTCATAATTATACATCGCGACATCGGCCAGGGTGTTGCTGTCGGTATCGGCATAGTTTCCGCCATCGTTGGATTGGGCAGCGTTACCATCGAATATCGTATCATTACTGCCGCCATCACGGTCCCTGTTACCGACATTGGGGCTACCACCATTCCAGAAACCATCCGACATCAGGATGTTGAAGTTTTGCTGACACTCACCACCGCTGGCCGCATCCAGGATCGGCGCACTGCCACCGGTGTCATCAAAGTAATTTCCGGTTGCCAGCAGCGAGGTTCGCGCCGGGGTGCCCTGGCGTTGTGTAACATATTGATAGAGTGTGTCTAGCAGGTCGCGCTTTTTAGCGGCATCACTCATGGTTTCCATGTCTTCCATGTGTCCCGTGTTGAACATGCGCATACCCATGCGTGACGCGTCGGTATTGTTAATGGTGCTACCGATGATCGCCTTGGTTGCATTCATTCTCGAGCGGTAATACTGGAACCAGTTGGCAAAATTCTGCATTTCCGTCGTACCGGCGGCAATCGTTACCCGGTGTGCGGCAATATCAGCTGGCAGGGTGAAGTCGGTGTCTTCGATAATACCATCGCCATCACCGTCGGTCGGGGCCCAGGTATAGTAAACCGGGATCCACTGCGTGACGGTCGCGCCCATATTAGGCGAGGCAGGATCAGTACCGCAGTTAAAGGGCTCGGTATAGAGGTGCGGTACTGTCAGATCGATACTTTCGCCACCCGGATTGTCGGGATGCTCCAGCGCATTGGTCGGATCCGCATCGAGATACATCGGCGAACCATCCGCCTTGGTACCAGGCCAGGGCTCGTAGGTGATGTTGGGATTATAATAATTCCGGTTCGCGAGGTGGGTACGAACGATCCATGCCCGGTCCCATTCGGGAATGACGCCGTTGGTGAACGGCGGCACCATGAAGTACTCCCGGCAGGGGTCATACAGATTATTAAACGTCGGGGTGTAATAAGCGCGACGTCGGGTATCGATAATCGGCAAGCCACCACTCGGAGCGGCTGAAGGGGGAGAGATGCTCGAAGCCGCCTGCATCGGATTCCAGTCCATACTGCCCGAGTCATCGAGCGTGAAATACACGTTGGGCTCGACGATGGTGGACAGGAACAGGGGTGCTGTCGCCAGCGTGCCTGGTCCGGCATAAGCCGACTGGATTGTTGACATACTGAAGACCGTGGTTGAAACGATCACTGCAAGTCCCTTACAAAGTTTTTTGGTAAACATGGCTCTTATCCTAGTAAAAATATGTGTTATGGCTTGTCTTTGCCAAAGTACGACTGCACGTATCGGAACGAATTACCGGTCAGTCCCACGCCGCGCGTGGTCGAACGGTAAATCGATACGGTCTTGCCGGTCTGTTGTGTTCCATAGCCCCCGATATTGACTGCGGCCAGGGGGTTTTGTGAGCGGTCTCCCAGGTATTCGATCATGTATCTTGGTTGTTCATAAGCATCCAGCGAGGTCGTGGATGTTTGTGATGCCGTGGTCCAGGTAGTGTCATCGAAGTAATTCGGACTGTAGTAAGTCGCATCGCTGGCCATTACCGTATACAGTCCCAATGCATTGTTGGGGCCGGTATTTTCAAAATCTGCATTCGTGTTCGAGGCTTCGATAAAATCCTCGGCACTGTCAAGGCCAATTTCGGCCGCCTGAAACATGAGCCCGGTCTCGCGCTGGTTACCCGCCATGGCGAGATCCGTGGTCGTGCGCTGAATTGAAGTCAGGCCGAGCATGGTGAGGCTGACGAGGATAATCAAACTGACTACCAGTGCGACGCCTTGCTGTTTTTGTCGGTTAAAATAAATCATGATGAACCTATGCGATTACGCAGTGCGATAGTGGTCGTAAAAACCTGGCGCAGCCGACGATCGGCCGGCGTGGTTGTTACGCCGTTATAAGAATAAACCTGGGGGTCGTCAGCCACGAAATCGTCGATCGACTGCAACAGCAGCATGATTCTGACCGATACCACGTTCTGGAAATTGGGCCCGACGTTATTCGAGGTTACGTATTGATTCGGAAACTGGTCGTTGTCGCTGTCGATGCCGTACAGGACCTGCATGCTTTGCACACCCTCAACCAGTTCCTGGGCTGCCCCGTTAAACTCCTGGCGAAACAGCGCGGGTAAGCCGCTGGCGCCGGCACCGATGGAATAGGTGACGGTTTGCAGTTCGATGACCATCGCGTCGTTTTCGAATTGCTGGCTCTTGTTCGCGCCCAGGCTAATCAGGCGCTGGTCTGAAGTCGTTCCGGGGACGACGCCCGTTACCGGCAGAATATCGGCCTCGGCTTCGATCAACAGGTCATTCTCCCCGCAGCGCGCTACCAGGATAAGATCGCCGGCACCGATCGTATTAATCGTATCGGTGTAAATTCTTTGATCCGTTGCGGCAAGGAAAGGCGCCTCAACATTGGTCTGGCCCGGCTTGCCGCCGCGAATGATCAACGTGTCCGAGCCGTTAAGACCGGTATCGTTGGTGCCCTGGATCGCTTCCTCGCCGAGGAAATCGTGAAAGTCTGTGTCGTAGCCAGTTACATTGCCGGCGTTTAACGCGTCGTTAATGTTGTCGGTGTCAGCCGGGTTGAAAGAGATGCATCCCCATTGATTGGTGAGACGCAGGTCCTGGCTCATCGAGTCGAGCGCAAAGCGGCCGTTTTCCTGGATTTCGGCGAGTGCATTGGTAAAGGCGAAAGTGGCCTTGTTGCCGACATACACTTGCACGATACCAGCCAGCAGGAACAGGCTGATGACAAGCGCAACCAGTATCTCGACCAGGGAAATACCCATTTGTTTGCTGAAGCGTCTCATTGTGCCACCACCAGTGTGTAACAGGTTAAATCACCCGAATTCGTTGGATCACAACCGGTGCCGGTTGCGCCGGTGCCATCATCATCCCACATGACATTGATCAACAATCCATCGGCGTTGCTGCCGATGATGCCGCGTCCAGCGGGAAGATTGCCAACCATGGTTGCCCAGTCCGCGATATCAGCGGTCACCATTTGTGCATTGGAGCAGTTATTGGTGATGCAATCCTGGGGAGCACTGCTGGCAGTGTCGGCGCCATCGTAAGTCGTGAACTCACTGATATTGGCCCGAATCCGGTCTGACATGTTATACGCCATCCAGACAGCCTGGCTGTGATTAAGCGAGCTGGAATTCTGGCTCATCGCGGTAATCTGCAACGATGCAATACCGAGTAAACCAACCGAAATCACGAGCAATGCAATCATTGCTTCGATCAGGGTTACGCCCTGCTGGATTTGTTTCTTGATTAACATGCTGAACCATCCTGGAGCCTGACGCGACCGGTATTGGAAATAGAAATGGTTTTGCCATACGGGCCGCTACGATTGTCACAAAGCTGAAAGCTGCCGGTGGAAGTGGCAAATCCGCGATAGTCGTAGGTGACCTGGCTTGCAAACGTGGTTGGCGTCAGAGTCTGGCTGGTGTTCAGCGCCTGCTGGGCGCGCAGCACTTCTTCAGACGCATCAAAGGTATTGCTGCCGTCGGCGTCGATGTAAATTATCCAGCCATCTTCCCAGTTGTTGCCACCGGTGCAGGTCGCTGCATCGTTGCTGACGCAGATGGAGACCTGCTGGCTTCGCTTGACCGCTTCACTGCGGGCGTAAGCCAGGTGACCGATGATGGTGTTGATGTTCGTGACCAGCCGGTCGTTCTGGTTAAAAGTTGACATCGACGGTATCGCGATCGCCATGACGACAGATATCATCGTAACCGTCAGAACCAACTCCAATAATGTAAAACCTGAATTCTTTTTCATGCTTGTATCCTAATTCAATCGGGAGAAAAGTCTGCTTAAACAAGATAGGGTATGAAAAAGCACCGATAAACGGTACATAGCTCTAAAAACCGTTAAAATCAAGCACCTACAAGTTGAGAAGCGTGTCACAAATGTCCACCGACAAGCAGTATCCGCGTTCGATCAGAAGCTTTGTTCGCCGGCGCGGTCGCATGACCGATGCGCAGAAAAATGCGATCCAGCTATATTGGCCTTCATACGGTCTGGAGTTTCAGCAAAACGGGCTGGAATTGCCCGCCGGATTCGATGCGCTGAAACTTGAAATCGGCATCGGTAACGGTGATGCGTTACTCCATATGGCCGAGGCAGACCGCAGCAGCCTGTATATCGGGGTTGAAGTGCATACCCCGGGTGTAGGGCGCTGCCTGAACCGCATCCACCAGATGGCGCTGGCCAACGTACGCCTGGTCATGCACGATGCAGTCGAAGTGCTCGAATATATGATTACGCCCGGGACGCTGGACCGAATCCTGCTGTTTTTCCCGGATCCCTGGCATAAAAAACGCCATCACAAGCGGCGTATCGTCAATCAACACTTCCGTGATCTGGTTTACCGGGACCTGAAACCGGGCGCGTCGATCCACGTGGCGACCGACTGGCAGGACTATGCCGAGTCCATCGCGGCGCAGTTTCTGGCGGATGCCCGTTTTTCAAATGAGGGTGATGACAGCGGTTACGCTGAACGCCCGGCCTACCGGGGGCAAACACGCTTCGAGCAACGTGGCCTCAGGCTCGGGCACGGTGTCTGCGACCTGGTGTTCACTAAAAAATAAGATTCATCATCACCAGCATGACGACGATGAACAGGATACTCATAAAAATACCGGCCCGCATAAAATCCGGCACCCGGTAGCCGCCGGGGCCTTTTATCAGCGCATTGACCTGGTGAGTGGGTATCAGGAAAGAATTGGAGGTCGCCAGTGCCACGGTGAGTGCAAATACCGCGGGATTGGCGTCGGCACCGATGGCAATGTTAACTGCTAATGGCACCAGCAAGACGGTGGCCCCCACATTCGACATTACCAGTGTGAAAAAGGTTGCCAGCAGGGCGACCGCCGCCTGGATCACCCAGATCGGCATGTCGCCGACCACCAGCAGGGTTTGTTCGGCGATCCACTTCGCGGTACCGCTGGTTTCGACGGCGAGCCCGAGTGGAATCAGGCTGGCCAGCAGGAAGACGGTACTCCAGGACACCGATTCATAGGCTTCCTCTATTTTAAGTACACCTGAAATAATCATGCCGATGGCGCCGGTCATCAGCGCAATCGAGAGTCGTAAATCGGTAAACAACACCATGAACAGTGCCAGCGAGAAAAAAAACGTGGCCCAGCCGACCTTGTTGGGGCGCGTATGTTCGCGCGGATACTCCGACGTGACGATAACAAAATTGCGATCACGTTCGAGATGAGCCAGGGTTCTCCAGGTGGTGTGGGCCAGAATAGTGTCGCCGGCCTCGAGCGGCATGTCGCGAATGTTGTCACCTTCGACCATGGTTTCGCCATCGCGATACAGGGCCACCATCGCAATTCCGTAGGTCTTGCGCATCCAGACCTCGAGTGCCGATTTACCGATCAGGGCCGAACCGGGTGGGATTACGATTTCGGCGACACCTGCCTGTGTCGACGACAATACCTCGGAGAACACTTTTAGTCCCTTCTGGATATTCAAGCCATAGGCGTCGACGAAATCCTTTAAATGGGCCGGGGAGCAAAGTATTCCGATTGTGGAGTTGGCGGCAAACTCGACATCACGCGATAGATCACCTCGACCTGCGCGCATACCAGCACCAGCTGCCTTGATCGCAACGATACGGATCTTGTTGACCGATTCGATATCATTGAGTGTCTCGCCAACCAGCGGGCTGTCCTCGGGAATATTGACTTCGAAGGTCAGGTAATCAACCCCGTAGACCTCTTCCAGGTACTTGGTGCTGCCGGCAACGGCAGTGGAAGATTCGTGGGTGATTGTTGGCAGCACGTACTTGCCGGCCAGCATGAAGTAAATAATACCGGTTGCCACCAGTGCCAGCCCGATTGGAGTGACCGAGAACAGTTCCCAGGTCTGCATTTGCTGGTCCTGTGGCAGGGCCACGTTCGAGGTCAGGATCAAGTCATTCAGCAGAATTAACGGGGAAGACCCTACCATCGTAACGGTGCCGCCGAGAATCGCAGTAAAGCCCATTGGCATCAGCAAACGCGACATCGGCAGGTTGGAGCGCGCCGAAATGCGGCTCACCACCGGCAGGAACAGCGCGGCAGCGCCGACATTCTGCATGAACGAAGAAATGATTCCGACCGTCCCCGAGACAATCGGAATTATGCGGTTCTCGGAACTCCCGCCGATCCTTAGAATGAATCCCGCGACCGTGCCCATCATCCCGGTCTTGTCGAGGCCCGCGCCGATAATCATGACCGCGATGATCGATATCACCGCATTACTGGCGAAGCCGTCAAACAGGTGCTGGGTATCGACCAGCCCCTGTTCCAGTCCCATTGAAGGGGCCAGCAAGGAAGTCAGGCCGAGTATCACCATGATCGTAATCGCGGTTTCATCGACACTGACGATTTCGAAAACAAACAGGTATATGGTAAAGAGCAGTATGCCCGTGACCCAGGCAATGTCGGAGCTGGGGGCCAGGTCGGTTATAAACCAGCCAAACTCGACAAAAATTATTCCGGCAATCCACTTTACGCTGCGCAGTTTTTTGAGTTTGACTTTTTTAAGCCTGACCCTGAGTATTCTTGTTAATCTGCTCAAGTGTTGGTCGAATCCTCACTAAATTACTACCAGTCGGGGTTACTGTTCCCGCTGGTCCTGCATCGATGTTGCTTATCTGTTTGAATCCAGTAGTGCTAAAGATTTTAGCGCTGACAAGATGAGACAGGAATATCCAAATGAGTGTACACAATATTACCACCAGCCACAAAGACAGACCCGGTTTGCCCGTCACCCTGGTCGAGTATAATAAGTGCCGGAATCTGCAAGGAATTTGACCAGGATTTAAATCATGTCGAAAAAACATCCCGTCATCGTCATCACCGGTTCCTCCGGTGCCGGAACCACGACGGTTAAAAAGGCACTGGAAGCGATTTTTTATCGACAAAAGTTAACACCCGTCGTCATCGAAGGTGACAGCTTTCATCGCTATGATCGTGAAGGCATGCAGCAGAAAGTGATTGAAGCCAATCGCGCCGGCGTCAACTTTAGTCATTTCGGGGAAGCGGCTAACCAGTTTGAGAAACTGGAACAGTTGTTTAGAGTCTATGGTGAAACGGGCGGCGGCCAGAAAAGGTATTACCTGCACGATAAGGAAGAGGCGCAACAGCACGCTAAACGCCTCGGTATCAGGCTCGCGGCAGGGCAATTTACCCCCTGGGAAGATATCGAGTCCGGCACTGATCTATTGTTTTACGAAGGACTGCACGGACTCGTTAAAACCGCAAACGTGGACATGACGCGCTACGTTGATCTGAAGGTGGGGGTGGTTCCCGTGGTCAACCTCGAGTGGATCCAGAAAATTCACCGTGACAGTGCCGAACGGGGATATAGCCAGGACGAGGTTGTCGATAATATTTTGCGTCGCATGCCGGACTACGTGAAACATATCACGCCCCAGTTTTCGGAAACGGATATCAACTTCCAGCGCGTGGCCACGGTAGATACCTCGAATCCGTTCATCGCGCGAGACATTCCAACACTGGACGAAAGCTTTGTCGTGATTCGCTTCAGGAAGCCTGACATACGCAATACCGATTTTACCAACCTGCTGTCCATGATCAGCGGTGCCTTTATGTCGAGGCGCAACACGATCGTGGTGCCCGGCGGGAAAATGGGCATGGCTATGGAAATTATTCTGACCCCGATTATCCGTGATTTGATCAATCGCCGACACGAGGTATGAAATCATGGAGTTGATTGACAGTCACTGCCATCTTGATGATGACCGCTTTGATAGTCGTCGTGAAGATGTCATTGCACAGGCCACGGCCGTCAATGTGACGCGCATGGTTATTCCGGCGACCACCGCTAATCGTTGGGAAAAAGTAAAACAGGTTTGCGAAGGCAGAGACGGGCTATACCCTGCATACGGATTGCATCCGATGTTTATCGAACAGCACCAGGCCAACCATTTACGTGAACTCGACGAATGGCTGGAACGCGAGCAGCCGGTCGCGGTGGGCGAATGCGGCATCGACTTCTATGCGTCACGGGTCGATGAAAAATGGCAGCTGCAGTTATTCACCGAGCAACTGCAGCTAGCCAATAACCACCATCTACCGGTGATCGTGCACGTGCGCAAGGCTATGGATGAAGTCATCAGCCTGGTGCGCAAACAGGCCCGGTTTGGCGGCGTCGTACACAGTTTCTCGGGCAGCCAGCAGCAGGCACAGCAACTGTATGACACGGGATTCAAGCTGGGCATTGCCGCAACCTTGAGTTTTGAGCGGGCGCAGAAGTTGCGCAGGGTGGTCGCCGCGATGCCGAAGGATGCCCTGTTAATCGAGTCCGATGCACCCGATCAGCCGGGCGCCGAGCACCGCGGTGAACTGAACGAGCCGGCGTTTATCGTCGATCACCTGCAAACCATGGCTGAATTGCGCAACTGCGGCGTCGAAGACCTCGCCGTCACCCTCACCCGCAACACCGAATCTCTCTTTAATATATAAAGCTCACCAAAGCCACCCCCGGGGATAAGCCACAAAAGGCGCTCCCAACCGGCGCTGGCGCCGGTTGGTCCATCCATGGAATCGCTTGGAGCGCGGCATCCCTGCCGCGCTACACTTTTGCGGCTTATCCCCGGAGGTGCCTTCGGTTGCCGGCTTGAAACGATTTAGTCATCTTACTTTTGAGGTTGAATAGAGCTCAGGGGCTGACCCAGCCACCGCAGATGTCGAGGATTGCGCCGGTGGCGTAGGATGACTTGTCGGACAGCAGGAACATCGCACCGTTGGCTATTTCGGCCACCTCGGCCGGACGCCCCAGCGGCACCTGTGGCAATACCCAGTCGAGCCATTCGGGATGTTCCTTTGCGTACTCGGTACTGATTTCCGTCATCGTGACACCGGGTCGCAGGCAGTTCACCCGTATGCCCTGGTCAGCCTGCTCCTTGGCGAGACCGACCGTAAACGTATCGATTGCAGCCTTGGAGGCTGCATAGTCGATGTAGCTGAAGGGTCCGCCGTGCCTGGACGCGGCCGACGAAACGTTGACGATCGAGCCGCCGCCGCCGCCGTGACGTTTCGCCATGCGCCTGATTGCGTGCTTGGCGCAGGTAAAAGCCCCCAGTACGTTGATATCGAAAACCCGCCTCGACACCGCGGCATCCATTTCATCGACTCGCGTGCCGCCCCCGTTGATAGCGGCATTGTTGACGAGCCCGGTTAGAGGCCCCAGTTCAAGGTCGATGCGTTCGAACATCCTGATGACTTCATCCTCGTTGGCGACGTTTGCCTGCAGCGCAATCGCAATGCCTCCGCGCTGACGAATCTCGGCAACCACGCGATCGGCTTCATCCTCGGAATGGGCATAGTTGATACAGACCTTCCAGCCGTCGGCCGCCGCCTGGCGACAAATCTCGGCCCCGATGCCGCGGCTGCTGCCGGTTACCAGCAATACTTTCATTTTGATTTCACTGCAGCTTCATTCATCTTCGTCCCCGGTATCCAAAGGATCCGTAAGCCCCCCGCAGCAGCGGGCTATCGTCTCGCGCAAGCCCGAGCCGATCGGCAATGATACGCAGGCTGGAATAAAAATCGCCACGCTCGATTTGAACCCACTGTAACCAGCGTTGACCGTTTATCGACAGGTCGCTGCGCCCGTGTAAAATCCGGTGATTATCAAATATTGCAATATCACCCGGCTGCAGGGTAATTTTCATCATCAGCTTGTCGTCTTCGGCAAGCCCGAGCAGGTACAGCAGGCCTCGATAAAAGACTGCAACCTGGTCGGGTGGAATCGACAGGGGTGCCGCGACGCGATCATTCAAGCGGATTCCGCAGAGGTTGCCGAACTCGTCGACGCTTAGAATCGGAAACTCGGCGATCAGATCGACGTCGTTTTCGAAATGACGCCGGTAGGATTGTGCATGGGTGCATAGCGCCTCAAATCCGTCCGGGTCCCTGGCCCGTAATTGCTCCGCGATTTCGAAACCGTCCATGAAGAGCGATGATCCGGCTCCGGTCTGATCGTGGGCAATGCAGTGAAACAATAGCAATCCGGGAGGCGAAGCCCGGTAAGGTTCATCGGTATGCAGCTTGAGCGCTTTGATATCGTTCGCGATGCTGCGCCTGCCTGGATCGAAAACCAGGTCCTGTACGCGCCCGAAATTGGATTCCTGGGGGAAGCCGAAGCGTCGTGCAAATGCCTCCACGACCCCGGGCTCGGTGGGTGCATTCTGTAGCAGGCAAATTCCGCTATCGCGAACCTGTTGCAGCACCTGTAGCAGGACTGCATCGTCATCTTCGAGCCCGGCGTAATCAAAGCGAGGCGGTGCGTCACGAAAATCCTGGTCCCAGAGCCTGGGTTTAAACACGCGCGCCTCGCGTGCGGTCATGTTGCCGGCATGCACGTGCAACCAGGGCGCGGTAAAAGTCGAGCGGTGGCTGTCAGGCCAGCTGACCGTGAGCAGGTCGGGTTCTAGCGCGAGTGCGCCGGGCATGATGTCGAGATCGAGCGCAGTCAGGCGCAGGTTTCGATAACCGATTGCGGGATCGCCGCAGGATTCACAGCGGCAGTTATCACGCAGCCAGAGCGGGTGAAAGATGCTGCTGCTGGAATCGCTCCAGACTACCTCCACCATTCCGTTGTCGAGGTTGGCGTAGCGCAGTTGAGGAACGGTATTGCTGATCACTGGGTTAGCTCGAATAATTCCTCGACAAGCTTACCGCGATGCTCCGCGTCAGGATAGTTTTGTTCCTTGAAATTAATCCGGTTATTGGTCCCGATAGTCACCACGCTACAAGCACGGGTGCCATACTCGGAGGAGCGGATAAACCGGCTCGATAACATGCGTTCAATATCGAGAGTTACACCGGTACTCGGCAGTTCATGGTCCTGCGCAATCTGGTGGTCGGTGAGTATTTCCATGAGTTCTGCGGTATCAATATCGCCACTGAGCAAGTTCTCGAGTTCGGCCTTGCCCGAGCTGAGCTTGGGCCAGGGTTCGTCGAATCCTCCGTTGCTGATACCGTAAACGCCGGGTTCGATCCTGTGGATTCCGTGATCCCGGTTCGAATAAAACCAGAGTCCCGCTGGATTCCCCAGTAGCAGGTTGAATCCCGCGAAATCCTGGTCGTGCCGCGAAAGTCGGTGCAGATAATCCTCGGGTTGCTCATTTGCAGCGAGGTAATCTCGAGTCAGGTCACCCCGAGACTTTTTGCCCGCGCGCATACCGCCGGGTTCGCGCACGTTGGTGACCGCGGCGATATGGCCCTGGCGATTAACCCCGAGCCAGGTGCCTCCGGCCTCGAGGTCGCGCCCGGCAAAAATTTCTGCGTCATCCCACCAGTGCGCGTCCCGGGTGAGTCGTACGTAGTACTCGTCACGATTGGCGATCAGGATCAGCGGATATTCGGGATGCTGTTGGTAGGCAAACAGGATCAGGCACATGAGCGCGAAGTATAAAGGATTCGGTTATTAATTCGCTGTTATAATGCCGCGCTTCGAGGTATTTAGTCTTCAGATTTGCAACTCGCGGGTTGTCTGGATGTCTGCCCTATAACATTAAATAAAGAGGAATCCGATGTTTCGCTCATTTTTCATGAACAAGAGTTGGCTGCACTGGTCACTGGCGGGATCGATCGTAATTTTATGGTCGATTTGGTACCAGGTCGATCTGTCGGTACAAATTAACGACTGGTATGGTGAGTTTTACAATATGATCCAGAAAGCCCTGTCTGCGCCCAACCAGATTACCCTCAATGAATTCTTCAGCGTCATGACGGGTTTCCTCAAGCTGGCTTCTTTCTGGATCCTGATTCAGGTCGGGACTTCGTTTTTCACGAGTCATTACGTGTTTCGCTGGCGCACCGCGATGAACAACTTTTACATGCAGAACTGGCCCGTGTTGCGCAAGGTAGAAGGGGCCGCACAGCGGGTGCAGGAAGACACCATGCGCTTCGCCAGCATCGTTGAAAGCCTCGGTGTTCATTTTTTTCGCTCGATACTGACCCTGATTGCTTTTTTACCGATCCTGTTCGAGTTGAGCAAACATATTACTGAATTACCCTGGATCGGCCCGGTCGAACATTCATTAATCTATATTGCCATCCTGTCGGCTATTTTCGGAACCGTGGTGGTGGCACTGGTCGGTATTAAGCTGCCGGGACTTGAATTCAACAACCAGCTGGTCGAAGCCGCCTACCGCAAGGAACTGGTTTACGGCGAGGACCACGAAGACCGGGCGGAACCGCTCACCGTGGTGGAGCTGTTCGGCCATGTCAGAAAGAATTACTATCGACTTTATCTGCACTACGGATATTTTAATTTCGCACGCTTCGCCTATATCCAGTACAGCGTGCTGTTGCCACTGATTGCGATGGGGCCGACCATCGTTGCGGGAGCGATTACCTTTGGCCTGTTCCGGCAGATTACGAACGCGTTCGAGCAAGTGGAAAGCTCGTTCCAGTACCTTGTGAATTCGTGGTCGACCATTGTCGAGCTGATCTCGATCTACAAGCGATTGCAGGCGTTCGAGTCGAATATCAAAACTGCGGCCCTTTCTGAAGCGCCGGCCTAGGTGAGGTGAGGTTCGACCAGCTGGCGCATCATTTCGATGTGAGCGTCGCGGTCGTTGAGCGCATGGATATAGCTGAACTGCTCGCCGCCGAGTTCGATAAACTCGTTGCGGTACTCGACCTCGATCTCATCCAGGGTTTCGAGGCAGTCTGAAGAGAATCCGGGGCAAACGACATCAACTGCCTTGATGCCGCGCGCAACCAGTCGCTGCAGCATGTCTGAGGTATAGGGCTGGATCCAGGCCTGCTTGCCGAAACGCGATTGGTAACCGATCGACCAGTCGGATTCGCCGAGTCCGAGGCTGGCCGCCAGCAGGTTGGCCGTTTTTTCACATTGTGCCTGGTAGGGGTCGCCACGGTCGACGTTCGCCTGCGGTAGACCGTGAAAGGACATCAGCAGATGCCTTTGCCCTTGCTGCCAGTGCTCACGAATCGATTCGGCCAGCGCCTCGATATAGGCCGGGTGATCGGGGTAATAACCGACGAACTCGAGCGCCGGCGTGAAGTCCAGGTTTTTCAGTGTGTTTATTAAATGCTTGTAGCTGGTCGCGGTTGTCGTCACCGAGTACTGGGGATAAAGCGGCAGCACTACCAGCTTGTCGATCCCGGCATCGCGCAGCAGGCGCAGTACCGATTCGTAAGAGGGGTTGCCATAGCGCATCGCGAGGTCGACGTGCGCCTGTTCAAGTAGTTTTTGCTGCAATGCCGCGCGCTGTTTGTTTGAGTATGCCATCAACGGGGAGCCTGCTTCACTCCAGACCCGGCTGTAGGCTTGCAGTGTTTTACCGCTTCGTAGCGGCAGGATAATGCCGTAAAGTAATGGCAACCAGAAAATGCTGGGCAGCCGAACCACCAGTGGATCAGAAAGAAATTCCTTCAGGAATCGCTTCACCGAGGCTCGTTCAAGGCGGTCCGGTGTTCCAAGGTTGGTCAGCAGAACCGCGATTTTGGCGGACATGGTGAATGGCTCGAGTGCAAAAACGTCGCTAGTTTAATCGTGGTACCGGGCAAAGTCACTGCGAAACAGGGCGCTGATTTTTTTGGTTTTGGCGGATTTAAGATTTCACTATTAATGAGATACTTTTAATTTATATATTTACTTAAAAATGTGTTGCTTCCCTATTGACAAGGGCAAGATATACACATGAGGTTAATCGATCGGTATCTGTCCCCAATTAGTTTCCACACTATCGATCAAAAATTGACCAGTTGCTATAACCCTTTGATATATAAAAGAAATTTAAATCGATGCAAAAATGAGCAATCTAATAGATGATCAATGGAAATGCGGCTTGCAGCGTGTTATGTGCATTTCATGCACAGACTTATCCACAGAATATGTGGATAAATCCATTTGTTACCATTTCTTAACAATTTAGCTTTTAATTTCCAGAAACAACTTTAACTTTGGACGGTAACTGATGTTCCAACTTCGTGCAAATGTGTCGCTGAGGTCGGTACTCAATTCGAGTATGATTCAGCTTTTCGCTTGAGTAATCCGCGTGCCGCAATCCCGATATGCCTCTTTCGCCATCGCACTGCCGCTGCACCGTGTTTTTGATTACCGGATTACGCCAGATGATTCTGCGGTGGTTGGTGCCCGTTACCGATTGCCCTTCGGCAACGGTGTCAAAACGGGAGTACTGCTGGACTCCAGCGACGTCAGTGAGCTCGATCCCGACCGAATCAAGCCGGTACAAGAGCGGCTTGACGATGCTGCTATTATTAATGAGCACATGCTGGCGCTGGCCCGCTGGATGTCGGACTATTACCTGCAATCGCTGGGTGAGGTCATATTCCAGTGCTTACCGGGCTACCTGCGAGGTTTGCGTCCGCACAATCCGGTACGGGTAAAACGCTGGCGTCTCGTTAAATCTGATCCAGACCTGATTGCAGGGCTCAAACGGCGTTCGCCCAGACAGTTTGAAATTTGCGATGCTCTTTTCCAGCATGAGTCCGGCCTGACTGCAATCCAGCTCAAGCAGATCAATCCTGCCTGGCATACGGTGGTGAAGACATTGGAGTCCAAACAACTGGTGCGCTGGGAGTGGATGGAAAAACCTCTTCTCGAGACGCCGGCCGATAATGTGCCCAGGCTGAGTCACGAGCAGCAAGATTGTCTTGCTAAACTCGAACCACGCGTGGATCGCTTCGCCGTGCACTTGCTGGATGGCATCACTGGCAGCGGTAAGACGGAGATCTACCTGCGGCTGATCCAGGGTCGACTTGCACTCGATCTTCAGGTTATTTACCTGGTGCCGGAAATTGGACTGACCAACCAGCTGATCGAGCGGGTCGAGCAGCGTTTTGGAGAGTGCTTCGCTATTTCGCACTCGGGTCTCACCGAGTTTCAGCGTTACCAGGCCTGGGATCGATTTCGCAGGGGTGAGGTCAGGATTATGCTGGGTACGCGCTCCAGCCTGTTTTCACAATGCGATCGACTCGGCCTGATTATCATCGACGAAGAACATGATCAATCCTATCGTCAGGACGACGGTGTGCGCTATCACGCCCGCGATGTTGCGATCAAACGTGCCCAGATGCTGGATATACCGATCGTCCTTGGCTCAGCTACGCCGTCATTGGAAACCATTGCCAACTGCACGCGTGACACTTATTTCCGTTATCGTCTTAACCAGCGCCCAACCCGGTTTGCACCACCGCCAATCCGGCTTATCGATGTGCGCAATAGTCGCTTCGAATTTGGCTGCGCCGTGCAAACCCTGGCGCAGATCGAGCGGCATCTGGCGCAGGAAGGCCAGGTTTTGATGTATCTGAATCGCCGAGGATTCGCACCGATCGTGATGTGCCACGAATGCGGCTGGCAATCTCTTTGTCAAAATTGCGATGCACGGTTGACCTTGCACCAATCGGTGCAATCCCTGTTATGTCATCACTGTGGCTATGCCCAGGCCGTACCCGAAACCTGTCCGGAGTGTGGCCATGCCGAGATCAGGCATTATGGCATCGGTACCGAGCAGCTTGAACAGGGTTTGATTCAGCGCTACCCGGACACCACCGTGCTGCGTATTGATCGAGACGTGATAGCGTCTCGTGCCGCGCTGAAGGCGCGGCTGAAACAATTGCAGAGTGGACAACCCTGCATTCTGATTGGCACCCAGATGATCGCCAAGGGACACGATTATCCTGCAATTACGCTGAGCGTGATTCTGGATGCAGACCAGGCATTGTTTAGCGCTTCCTACCGTGCCAGCGAACGCCTGGCGCAAACGCTGTACCAGGTTTCCGGACGCTCGGGGCGGGGCGATCGGGAAGGCGAGGCTATCGTACAGACCCGGTTTCAGGATCATCCGTTAATGCAGGCACTAAGCCAGCGAGACTATCGCGATATCGCGAACGAGCTGTTACAGGAGCGTCGCCTGCTCGGATTTCCACCCTTTGCACGGGTCGTTATGTTTCGTGCCGATGCAATCGAGCTTAAGGCAGCGCTTGCCAGGCTCGAAGATATCAGGACGTTGCTCGAGGCAGCGCCTCGTTTCGAGGCACTGTCCTGCGTCGGGCCGATGCCGGCATTGATGACCCGCCGGGTCGGTCGCTACCGCGCGCAATTGACGCTGATCTCGCAGGATTACCAGGCGTTGCGCTCGGTTCTGCAGCAATCGATGCCAGCCCTCGAGCAACTCGCCAGCAGCGCCCGTGTCAGCTGGAGCATCGATGTCGATCCTCCCGACCTCTAACCCCGTAGCTGTCATAAAGAGCTACCCAGTGAGAAAGCGTAATAGTGCGGCACGGTCATCGGGATATCTTTGCAGGATCGCCGTAAATACATTCGTGTAGGCTCGCGCCCGGAGTGCCGTCTCACAAAGATATCCCGATGACCGTGCCTTGTTGGTTCGCAACGAGCTCCAACATTAAAATCATCATTTCCGCGAATGCGGAAATCATTTGGTAAATGAACTTTATAAGATTGCGATGACCACGCCTTTGAAACTGGTAGCTATCTCGGAAGATCGCCCGTAAAAGTGTAGCGCGGCATGGATGCCGCGTTCCAAGCGATTCCATGGATGGACCAACCGGCGCTTGCGCCGGTTGGGAGCGTCTTTTACGGGCGATCTTCCGAGATAGCGAAATGGTTTGCAGAAATGATGGGTGGCCCAGGCAGGACAGCTCGGGTAAAATCCACGATCATTTTTCCCATCCGGGTACGAGTTTTAGCCCTTGAAGCAAATCATCACCGATCTGATCGCGCAGGCTCTACGCGAGCTTGAGCAGGCTTCGCAGATTCCGTCTGAACTCAATGCCAATATCCAGGTGACGCCTGCCAGGGATCCCGGGCAGGGTGACTTTGCTTCGAATATTGCGCTGACACTGGCCAAGGCAGTGGGCACGCCGCCGCAGGCTCTGGCAGAACTGATCGTCGGTAAGCTAGACGCCATCGACACGATCGAAAAGGTTGAAGTGGCCGGCCCGGGCTTTATCAATTTCTTTGTCGCCAGCGCCGCGAGTCATTCGATTATTAACAGGATACTCGAGCAGGGCACCGAATTTGGAAGCAGTGCAATCGGGCAGGAGAGCAAGATCCAGGTCGAATTTGTATCTGCCAATCCGACCGGACCGCTGCATGTTGGTCACGGTCGCGGTGCCGCGATCGGTGCAACGCTTGCCAACTTGCTGGGCTTTATTGGCTACGAAGTGCAAAAAGAGTACTACGTCAACGATGCCGGGCGGCAAATGCATATTCTCGCCACCTCCGTCTGGTTGCGATACCTGGAACTCTGCGGGGAGACAATCAGTTTTCCGAGCAATGGTTACCAGGGTGATTACGTCTGGGACATCGCGGCGACGCTGCACCGTGAAAACGCTGCTCGTTTTCAGAAGCCTGTGCTCGAGGTGATGGCCGATGTCAGTGAAGATGCGCCCGCAGGAGACAAGGAAAAACACATCGATGACTTGATCGAGAACGCCCAGACACTGCTTGGCGACACCGGGTACCGCGTCGTTTTCGACTTGGCGTTGGTGACATTGGTCGATGTGATACGTAATGATCTGCATGCCTTCGGGGTTGATTTCGAAAACTGGTTTTCGGAACGCTCGTTGAGCGACGACGGTCTGATTGAGCAAGCGATACAGCGGTTGCAGGATAAAGGTAGCGTCTATAAACAGGATGGGGCACTGTGGTTTCGCTCCACCGATTTTGGCGATGAAAAAGATCGCGTGGTGCGGCGTGAAAATGGGCAGACCACGTATTTTGCTTCTGACATCGCCTACCATATGAACAAGTTCGACCGGGGATTCGACAAGGTCATCAATATCTGGGGCGCGGACCATCACGGATATACTCCCCGGGTCAAAGCGGCATTGAGCGCGCTGGGTTATGATGCCGACAACCTCGAGGTTCAGTTGGTGCAATTCGCCAATTTGTTCGAACACGGCCAGAAGATTTCGATGTCGACACGCTCCGGGGAATTCGTCACGTTGAGACAATTGCGGGAAGACGTCGGGCTGGATGCCGCACGCTTCTTTTACGTGATGCGCAAATCGGAACAACACATGGATTTTGATCTCGATCTGGCGCGCGAGCAATCCAACGATAACCCGGTTTATTACGTGCAGTACGCGCATGCACGAATTTGCAGTGTCCGACGGCAGTGCGTCGAGAGGGGGATTAACCCGGCTGTCCAGGATGCTAACCTGGAGCGTCTGGAAAACGCACACGAGCAAGCCCTGGTGAAGCAACTGAGCCAGTTTCCGGAGCGGGTAGAAGCCGCCGCGCTTCGCCGTGAACCCCACCTGGTGGTTACCTATTTGCGCGAACTCGCCAATCATTTCCACTCCTGGTATAACGCGCACCAGTTTATCGTCGATGACGCTGAGTTGCGTGCCGCGCGTCTGGCGCTGGCATCGGCCGTACAGCAAGTATTAAGCAATGGCCTCGGGTTAATGGGTGTTTCGGCGCCGGAAACAATGTAACGATTCTGATGGCAAAAAAACAGTCGACATCGCTTTGGGTCTGGGCATTCCTGCTATTGGTGCTGGCCTCGTTTATTGCACTGGTTCTGTTTCTCGATCAAAAAATTGTTGAAAACAGCGGCGCAGATAATCAGCAGCAGGCATCGACCGGCAGTCCGAATAAACCAACCATCGATTTCTACTCGGTGTTGCCAAAGCGTAAAGTCGAAATCCCGATTTCAGAGGAAGACCGTGAAGCCATCGAAAATCCCAGTATCAATAAGGAAGCTGTCGACCGGTCGATACTGCAGGTCGGTTCTTTCCAAAGCGCTGGCGAAGCCGACACCCTCAAGGCGCAGCTGGCATTCCTGGGCCTGCAGGCGACCATCAAGTCCGCCGTCGTCAATGATGAAACCTGGCATCGTGTAGAGCTGGGACCTTTTTCGAGTCAGTCCAAATTGTCACGCACCAAGAACCTGCTGATCGAAAACAGGATCAAGTATATCGAGCGCAACCAGGCAAACTAGCACAATTAGCTGGATTGCCCCCGGCTCAGCTGTAAAGGTCGAGCAGGAACCAGTCAGGTACCAGGTTGCGCGAATCGCTCAGTAATTGCTCGTGTGCTCGAAAGTCGGAGCAATGTTTTTCCACCAGCGTCCAGAAGGCCCTGGAATGATTCAGGTGTCGCGTATGGCAAAGCTCATGAATCATCAGGTATTCCACGGTTTTTACCGGCAGAAATAGAAGCTGATCATTGAGGCTGATGTTACCGCGTCTTGAGCAGCTTCCCCACCGTGTCTTCTGACTGCGAACACTCAGTTTATTGAATTCGAGCCCGGTTCTGGTCGATATCTGCTCGAGCAGTGCAGGAAACGACGCCTGTGCCTTGCTTCGAATCCAGTCGCGTAACTCATGGACACGCTCGCGATGGCCGCTCGCCTGGATAACTATTTGATCTGTGCTGGGCTCGTCGAACAAGTCGAAATTGAACTGTAGCGAATCACCCTTGTAAACCACCGGAATAGAACTGTTGTCGAAAGCTAGAGTCAGCAACCGCGGCAGGCGTATGGACTGACGCAGCTTTGACTGCCGTGCAAGTTGACGTCGTGCCCAGGCTTCGTGTTTTGCGACCAGGTCCGGAACTTCATTGCGTGGGAAACGCGTCGGAATAATCACTTCAAGTCCGCCATACGGTTTGATTTGCAGCCTGGCGTATCGTGCCCGCGGCGATACGCGCAGTTTCCACTTTAGCGCTAACGGCGATACGGTTTCTTCGTCGACCATAAAGTTGCCCTATAAACCTGACATGATTTCTATCTCGACTGCCTGAATATCATCCGGGTGACCTTCGATGACAAAGACATCGTGCGGCTTAAATTCAACATCGATGAGCGGGCTGTCGCAGCTGACTCCGTTACGACGTAACGCAATAATTTTGACCTTGTCGAGACTTTTCAAGGATTCGATGCTGTGACCAACCGAAGCGTAAGTACCGAGTATTTCTATACTGTGCATATGGTGATGATCGGGCGCATCGAGATCGACGTCGTCCACGCTGTGAAAAAATGCACGTACCCGGGCGTAGTGCCCTTCACGCGCCTCGTCGAGCATTTCATCGATGGAATGGGGATCCTCACCCAGCGCTGTCAAGGTATGCTTGGCAAGCATCATACTTGATTCGACCGTATCCGGGATCACTTCATCGGCACCACACTCGAGCAGGTGCTCGAGATGACGATCGTCGCGGGTTCTAATGATCATCGGAATATCCTTACTTAACTCGCGCGCAGTCTTGGCGATATGCTCGCTGGCCTTGAATTCAGTAAATGATATGACCAGTACCCGGGCCCTGGCAAAGCCGGCGCTTTGCAGAATCTCGGGTTTGCTGCTATCGCCATAGAAAACCGGTTCACCCGCCTCGCGCGCCTCGGTGACAATGTCGGTATCGATTTCCAGCGCAACGAAAGGAATGCCGACCCGCCGCAGGAACTGCGCGAGATTTTGCGAGGTGCGGCCAAAGCCGCACAGAATAACGTGGTCCGCGATATCCTTGCAGGCTTCCTCGATACTTGTTTCGACCTGGTTCAGACTGTCGCGATAATCCGGATCAAATCGGCAGGCAATCTTTTCATTGAATTGAATCAGCATCGGTGATATCGCCATGCTCAGGATAATCGCCGCGATGATGGGCTGGCTAAGTCCGAGCTCGAGTAGACCCGTAGCGAGCGCGACTGCCAGCAACGCGAATCCGAATTCACTGCCCTGGCCGAGTAGAATACCAGCACGAATCGCGACTCCCTTGGTAAAGCCGGCCAGATGTGTGATGACTGCGATCGCGATACCCTTGCCAGCGATCAGGCCCAGGGTCAAAATCGCGACCGTCAGGGGTTCATTGATGATGATGCGCCAGTCGAATTGCGAACCGACGGAAATAAAGAACAATCCCATCAGAACATCGCGGAAAGGCCTGATTTCATTTTCGATATGATGCTGAAACTCGGTTTCGGCGAGCATGATGCCGGCGAGAAAAGCACCCATGGCCAGCGATAGCCCCAGTTGCCATGTCAGCCAGGCAGCCAGCAGCGCGATCAGCAGGATAAACAGCGTGAACAGTTCATGCGAATGGGTGGCGGCAACCGCACGCACCGCGGGCCGGACCAGGTATTGGCCGGCGTAGAATATTACCGCGAAAGCGAAAGCGCCCTTGGCCAGGGCCAGGCTGATCGGCATCAGCAAAGATTCTACTCCGGGTGCGGCGAAAATCGGTATCAATACCAGGAATGGCACTACCGCCAGATCCTGGAACAGCAATACGCCGAGCGATATATTGCCATGTGGTTGATGCAACTCGTACTGTTCAGTCAGCAGCTTTACCACGATTGCGGTGGATGACATTGCGAGTGCACCACCAAGGGCGAAAGCGACCTGCCACGACAGTCCCAGCCAGATACCAACCACCACGGTGCTCAAGGTTGACACAGTAACCTGCGCAACACCGATGCCGAAGACGATTTTACGCATCGAGATCAGGCGCGGAATAGAAACCTCGAGACCGATCGTAAATAACAGGAAAACCACCCCGATTTCGGCAATTTGCTCGATCGCATGTGAGTCATGAATCAAGCCGAAAGCATTGTCGCTGGCAAGCAAACCTACCACCAGGTAGCCCAGCACTGCGGGGATGTCGATGAGTTTAAACACAGCGACCCCCATCACCGACAGTATCAATATGATCAGGATATCGTTTAACATCTGAGGACTGGTCTAATTTAATCCGGGTCTGTATAACACACTAATGCATTTAAACAGATAACAACTGTAACAAGTTAGTGACAGGAATAAAAAAGAGGAGTCCTGCGAGTGTGGTTCTAATTACTCGCACACCACGATTCCGATTTGGGGTCTGTTTTTTAAGACTGTCAATGTCATCGATAATGCTCGAAAATGCAGGCCATGGACGCGGTCGAAATCGAAACCTTCATCCTTGAACGCGAGGCCATTATCCGCCTTGGTGTTTTCGGGCTCGTTTTCATCGTCATGTTGCTATGGGAGCTGATAGCTCCTCGACGGGAGCTGAGCGTTCCCAAGGCGCTGCGGTGGAGCAGTAATCTGGGTTTGTTACTGCTGAACAGCATGGTGCTGAGGCTATTGTTTCCTGCAGCAGCGGTAGGGATTGCCTATTCAGTGGCGGAGCAGGGCTGGGGATTGTTTAACCTCGTTGATTTACCCTTATGGCTCGAGGTATCAGCTGCAGTAGTATTGCTCGATTTTGCGATCTACCTGCAGCATCGATTGATGCACCTGGTACCGATCCTGTGGCGTTTGCACCGTGTACATCACGCCGATCTCGATTTCGATCTGACCACCGGTTCCCGGTTTCACACCATTGAAATCATCGTTTCGATGTTGTTCAAATGGCTGGTGATAATACTGCTCGGCCCGGCGCTGATCGCGGTACTCGTGTTCGAGATCGTGCTGAACGGTATGGCGATATTCAATCACGCCAATGTTGGTTTACCGCGCGCTGTTGATCGATTAGTACGTTGTTTTTTGGTCACCCCGGATATGCACCGGGTGCACCATTCGGTGCTGGTGCGGGAGACCAACAGTAACTATGGTTTCAACCTTTCAATCTGGGACCGGGTCTTCAGGACCTATATCGATCAGCCCGAAAAGGGTCACCAGGCAATGACGATAGGGCTCGCAGAATTTCGCAATGCCAGGCAGGTTGATCGATTACCGGGCATGCTGGCGTTACCGTTTGTCGGTAAGCGATGAACAAGCCTTTATCAATCGATAGCCAGAAGTTACTGCTGGTGCCTCAGGGCGAGTTTGAGCTGGTTTGTAATCCGCGCGATGAACTGTTGCAGGCCTGGGACTCCGCCGATGAATTTCTATTGAACTATCTTGATGAAATCAAGGTGCTGTCGCGCCACGGCAAGCTACTGATATTGAATGATACCTTCGGCGCACTCGCCGTAGCTCTCGCGAATCACCCGGTTTATTCCTGGAACGATTCCTATCTGGCGCAGCAAGCACTACGCGATAACCTGACCGCAAACGGTTATCCTGTTGATCAGGTCAAGACCAACCAGGGTATCAATTTTCCCACGGCGTCCGTTGACTGCGTACTAATCAAGATTCCAAAAGCGCTCGCCTTGCTCGAACACCAGCTCTATGCATTACGCCGGGTTTTGCATCACGATACGCATATTTTCGCGGCTGGAATGGCGCGCAATATCCACCGATCGACGCTGGATCTGTTTGAAACCATCCTCGGGCCGACAACGACAACGCGGGCGCGCAAGAAAAGCCGTCTTATCCTGGTTGAGCGTGATCAATCGCTTAACGAGGGTCAAAGCCCTTATCCTGACAGCTACGAATTGCAGGTGGATCGAATCTACCGGATCATAAATCATGCGAGCCTGTTCAGCCGTGATCGACTTGACCGGGGCAGTCAGCTGTTGCTGGAGAATATGCCGGTGGCGGATCGTTTTCGACGTATTGTTGACCTGGGTTGCGGCAATGGGGTCATCGGAATTATCGCCGCCGCCCTGAATTCCGAGGCCAGCATGCTGTTTTGCGACGAATCGTACATGGCGATCGCAAGTGCAGAGGATAATTTTCGCAACGCGTTTGCAGGATCGCGTGCCGCCACGTTCAGGGTAGGCGACGGCCTGCAGGGTGTGGATTCCAATCGCCACGACCTCGTCTTGATTAATCCACCGTTTCACCAGCAGCACGGTGTCGGTGATGCGACCGCATGGCAAATGTTCAGGCAGGCGCAACGCGTATTGACTCCAGGTGGCGAATTGCGGATCGTCGGTAACCGTCACATGGCTTATCACAGCAAACTGAAAAAACTGTTTGGCAATTGCGAAACCATCGCCTCTGACAGCAAGTTTGTTGTCCTCAGCTCAACCAAGCATAAATAGCTCGACATTGATCGAGGCCGCTATCGATATTGGTTCAGGAGGAAAAACGAGGTGTAGAGATTGGTTTACCAGCCGCCGCCACCGCCACCACCGCCACCGCCACCCGATGAGCCTCCGGACGATCCCGACGAAGATCCGGGGGCGACCGACGAAGATGCGATCGCCGAATCGAAAGAACTCGATAGCGCGTTTGAAAAATGATTGTCGCGGTGACCGCGAGCATGATACCAGCCTGGGTGAGAATAGTTGCTTTCGATCAGGCCTTGTGCAATCGCATGATTGAGTTTGGCAGTCCATTCGTTTTCGAGATCGAGCGCAATCGCATAGGGTAGATAAGTTTCATATAAACCGATGGTGAAGCTGGGAGCACCCGATAACGTCATTTCATCTTCTTCGGCCACCTTGAGGTAATGTTTGAAGCCCTCGATCTGATCCAGTAGCCGTCGCCCTGCAAGTGTCGGTGCCTTTAACCACTGGTAGAAAAAATAGTGCATGGCCAGCATCGCGATAACGCCAGTAACCAGGGGCAGGGGTACTACTTCCGAGAACCCCACAATGGGGATACCCGTGCTCAAGATTACCCAGGCAAAGACCAATAGCACCACGACGTTAACCGCAACCTGGATTTTACCTCTCTTCCGAAGGCGCTTTAAACCGCGCCAAATGGCTGAAAGCATGATTATTGGAACGACCGAGAAAACGACGAAGAATATCGTTTTCATGATGACTTCTTCCGATGGCAGCCTCGTGATGGCAGTTGCAATGACAATCACGGTCGCCAGGACGCCCGGAATCAGTAGCCCGCTGTTGGTGTTGAAGTATTTTTTCTCGTAATCGCGCTTGAGTGATTTTTTATGTTTGCCGATAGCCTTTGACAGGATGCCATGGTTTGACTGCACGACACTGATGTTGTCGCGCCCATCCCCGAACAGCCCGTTCAGGACCTGCCCTTCGCCGGGGGCAAGCGGTAGTTCGGTCGCTTCCTGTTTGGTCAACTTGAACTGTCCCTCGTCGTCATTGATATCAGCGGCGCCCTTCACCGCGAGATTAATGATTGCGCTGGTAAAACATTTTTTATCGTAGCCCATGTTCTGCACATACCGCATCGATGCGGGTGAGTACCCCACGGGTGGTTGGTAACGCGGTATAATCACGCCCGACTCGGGATCCCGGCCATACCATAGCCACAGCGTCAGATAATAAGCAAACAGCGCGAGTGCGCCTCCGCCAACTATAAGCGCGGGCTGGTTATCCTCGAAAAACCAGGCGCGGCGCTGGGAAGCGCCGGGTTCGTTAACGATCCCTTTCGGCCACCCCGCGACGATTGTAAGCCCTTCGTGGCGTCCCAGCGGCTGGCTGCTTTCAAAATAAGCCTGATTGCTGGTGCTGCGACGATGTCGCAGGTTCTGCGCGGTCGAGCCCTGCGGGCCGGTATATCCGGTAAGCTGGAAGTCGGTAACGGCATCGGGCAGCGTCACGCGGGCTGATGCCCGGTCGATTCGAAAGGCCCAGCCGTTACCGGTGACATTCCAGTAGAGTTCGTCAAAATCGTCGAAGAAGCCGAGCTGTCGAGTGGTGAGGTACCGAATTTGATACTCATAGAAGCCAGGTGACAGGTAAACATTATGCGCGCCGATATAAAGCCGTTTACCGTTGGATTGATTCTTGATGTGGTAGGGCTCGGAACGGCCGTCGCGTTGCACCGACAGAACTTCGAAATCGACCGACATGGTGCGATCTTTTGCGGTGGTATAACGGGTTGGAAAATCACGGAAAATTCCGCGCCGGATAGATTGACCCTCGGCCCTGACAACAATGGTTTCGGTTACCTGTAAATCACCATTGCGGCGCACTTCGATGTCGCTGTGAAAAGACTCTATATACTCTTCTGCCTGGCCGTTGAAAGACAAAGATAGCAGTAGAGCGGCGAACAGGGCGCGCAGCATTATCATCGCCGAATTTCCTCGAATTCGAAATACTGGGCAGGCCGATAGTTAAACAGGCGGGCTATGAACAGGTCAGGAAAGCTATCGATCCGGGTATTTAAATTCCGAACCGCACCATTGTAGTATCGCCGCGCATGCTGAATGTCGGCTTCGACGGCACTGATGTCATTTTGTAATTGTAGAAAGCTCTGGTTAGCCTTGAGCTCGGGGTAGGCTTCCTGCAGCGCGAAAATCGATAGTAGGCCCTGGCTGATACCGTTTTCCAGTTGACCCTGCTGTTCTACTCCCTGGATATTGCCGGCCTGATTTCGCAGTGTGGTGACCTGGTCAAGCGTCGCCTGCTCGTAAGCCGCGTATTGCTTTACCGCGTCGACCAGTTTCGGTATCAAATCATGACGACGCTTGAGTTGTACTTCGATATCGCTCCAGCCGGCACGGGTGCGTTGGCGATCGCGCACCAGGTTGTTGTATATGGTGATGCCATAAACCACGACCCCGATGATTCCGGCCAGGATTATCCACTCGATCATGCTTTCTGCCGCTTACTTTTTTTACTCGGATTACGCAGGGCGGTGTCGAAGGCCAGCCTCGCCCAGCGCAGGCAGGCGTCCGGGTCCTCGAAAAACTCCTCGGGCGCAAGATAGTAGGAAAGCCGATACTCCTTTTCCTTTTTGTAATAGCTGAAAGCTTCGCAACCTTCGGCGCTAAACAACTCGCGGGTTTCATCGTCAGCCTTGAGATAGAGGCTGCCGTCGGCAATCAGACCAAACATCAATCCCTGGTGAAAAATGCCGTAACCGCCGAACATGCGTCTGGCTTCGCAGGGTCCGAACGAATCCAGCAGGTCGACGATGTGGGTCGCAAATTCCTGCGCTTCGGACATGTTTAAATCCCGGGCTAGTTTTTGACGATCGTATTTTCGATTGACGGAAATCTACGATTGCCCTCGTAGACAATTTGCCAGTTGGTGCCCGTCTTGCGCCAGAAAAGTTCCTTGGGCGATTCGACATTCAAATTGTTGCTGCGATAGTTCTGTTCAAACTGCATCAACATCAGGTTGTCTTCACCGGGATAGTTAAAGATATTAAGCTTGCTGTATTCGACCTCGATCCAGGTCTTGTTGCCGTTTACCCAGCGTTTATGATCATCCCAGCTTTTAAAGTCGCGTCCATAGGCATCCAGTTCGGATTTCGAGTAGTGTTGACGGTACTTTTCATGATCAAGGCTTTCCCAGTCGATTAGCCAGCTCGATAACAGCTGCATGACTTGCTGGCGTTTCGCCAACCATTGCTCGCGTTTGATCCAGTTAACTTGTTCCGCGACGACGACAGGCGTGTGCAGCGAAGGCTGGATATATTTATCGATATGCAGGAAATCGGGGTTGCTGACGACGATACAGCCGTTGCTGGCCCGAGGCGAACGGTTATAGGTGTAAGAGGGAGTGCCATGGATCCAGATCCCGCCACCGGTGCGCTGCTGGCGCTGGTCCCAGGCATTAGGGTAGTTGATTGGAAACGCGCCCTCGCCGTATAAATCCGGAAGCTCCATGCCATCGATGTATCGGGTCACATGATAGATACCGATGGGTGTCTTTTGGTCGCCGCGTTTTTGCTTGCCGTAACCGTTCAAACCGATGGTGATGAAATAATCGGTTTCGAGACGCAGATCGCCGCCCTCGTTGCGGTAGATATAGACGCGAGAGCGCTGTTGATCGACCAGGATGACATAGGGTTGATCGTCGGCCAGCAATAAAATGTTGTCCGGGTACAGGCCCTGATGAGCCGGGCTGGCATCATGTTGCCAGCGTTTTCGGATTTCGTCGCGGAAGTCCTGGATTGCACGATCGGTATCTATGCCGGAGCCAATCCCGGTCAGTGGCTCGGCCTTGGCCAGCAGCAGGTCGGCATAGAGCATGTGTCCGAGCCGGCTATGCGGATATCGCTTGATCAGGTCGCGCGTACTGTTCAGGGCTTGATCGTGATTGAGGCTTTGAATTTCCTTGATTGTTTCAAGGAGACTTTGCTCGTAATTATTCCCGGGCGGGTCACCCGCCATCAGGTTGCAGTGCAAACCAAGCAATAACAGTAATGTAAAAAAAAGTTTCATAAAACAGATAATACCCGCTCTTCGGTAATTTTCCATTGAGAGCCAATACGGCTAAAGGCAAGTCGTTTCACCACCCGGTCGCTGTAGCGTACTGAATCATAGGCCTGTTTGAAATCAATAATAGCTTTATTTTCGCTGCGCCACTTGACTTGTATGTTTTCGATCTCGACTTTTATTTTGCCGGGGCGTGAAATACGTTTGCGTCGTTGTTCAATCCATTGGTCGTGGGACTTGAAATCTGCGTGGTAATCAGCACTATAAAAATCGGTATAGGTAGCAAAGTCTTTACCACTCCAGGCTTTTGCCCAATTCTTGACCCGCTCGATCAACCGGGTTTCCTGGTTGGCTAAGTTGATCAGGGTCTGGTCATCCGGGATCTTATCTGTCACCGGTTCCTCGTCCACCGAATCCAGATTGGTGAGTGCAGTAAGCTGTATATTATGTGTGTATTTGGCTGGTTCACTCGATTCGCTGACGGCACGCCGATAGGCTTCACTCGCGATGCCCTTGTAAATCTGGCTTAGATTATCGTAAGCGGTTGCATAACTGGGACTGGTGTTGAGCGCCTCGACCAGTAGTTGGCTGGCGCGATCATAGTCGCCCTTTGCCAGATAGATCATGGCCAGGTTATTGCGCGGCTCGGGTAAGTTGGGGTTATCCTTGATCAAGTCCTGGTAGAGCATCTCTGCCTTTTCTGGTTGCGCGCTCATCTGGTAGGCATAGGCAGTGAGGAACCGCGCGCGCGCGTGCTGCGGGTTTTGCGCAAGCAACTGCTCGCCCGTATCAGCCGCGTCGGTATACTGTTGTTGTTCGAGCAACTGTTGTAATTGCTGTATCGAGGTTGCGGCCGAGGCTGCGGCAGTGGCAAGCAAGCATAGGAAAATGAGGAGAAAGCGCAGCATCTTGTTTTATGCATTCGAATTATTGCGCGCGATTATAGCAAACACCGTTGTAAAATCTTTACTCCTTAATTGTGGTAATCACTTTTTAATAATGCGCTTGTTCCTGGTCGATTCGAGTATTTTCATTTTCAGGGCCTGGTATGGTCCGTATCCCGAACGGGTAAACCTGCAGCAGCTGCCTAACCAGGCGTTCGTTGGTTTCAGCGATTTCGTGTTCCGGCTCCTGACCGAGCAGGCGCCACGTCATCTTGTCTTCGCGTTTGATGAAAGCCTGTCCAAATCAGCGCGCAAGGAGATATATGCCGATTACAAGGCGAACCGCAGTCCGGCTCCTGAAGAATTGAAGCGACAGTTTGCCTGGTGCCGCGAATGGCTGGAAGCGCTGGGTATTTCCTGTGTCAGCAGCAAGCGCTGGGAAGCCGATGACCTGATTGGTTCACTGGCGAACTACCATGGTTCGACACGGCTACCGGTGACGATTCTGACCGCCGACAAGGACCTGGCGCAATTAATTACCGAGCGTGATATCTGGTGGGCCTATCTCGATAATAGGAAACTCGACTATCGCGCGATTTGCAAAAAGTTCGGCGTGCGCCCGGAGCAGATCGCCGATCAACTGGCCCTGACCGGCGACAAGGTCGACAACATTCCCGGGATTCCGGAAGTCGGACCGAAAACGGCGGCGCGCTTGCTGAAGAAATACGACACGATCGATATACTTCGGCAGCATTTACACGAAGTGGCTGATATGAAGTTTCGTTACGCAGGAAGAATTCAGCGTTCCCTGATCGAGCATGAGGCGTTGCTCGATGTCAGCCTCGCGTTAACCCGGATCAACTGCGAGATCGAGGAGATGCGGCAGGTTGATATCCTGCGCCAGCAGGCGGATATCGAACAGCTGCAACGCATGATGCGCGAGCAGGCTTTCGAGGCAGCGCGCAGCACTCGCTGGCTGAACTACCTGGACGCGGCAATCGCCAGCGGGTAATAACATGACGCGGACATTGCTCTTCAATAAACCCTTCCAGGTGCTGAGCCAGTTTTCGCCATCAGGAGATAAACGGACGCTGGCTGACTATATCGATGTGCCCGGCGTCTACGCGGCGGGGCGGTTAGATTTCGATAGCGAGGGTTTGATGGTACTGACAGATGACGGCGTTCTGCAAGCGCAAATCTCAAATCCGCGTTACCGTCGAGTGAAAACTTACCTGGCGCAAGTTGAGGGTATACCCGAACCGGAGGCTCTGCAGGTGTTGGCTTCGGGCATGAAACTGAAAGACGGTCCGACTCGTCGCGCGAACGTAATTCAGGTTGATGAGCCGAGCTGGCTCTGGCCCCGCGACCCGCCGATTCGGGTGCGCAAGAATATTCCGACGCAGTGGTTGCGGATTAAGATCCAGGAGGGGCGTAATCGCCAGGTACGACGCATGACCGCGGCAGTCGGGCATCCCACGCTGCGCCTGGTCAGGACCGAAATCGGCGATTGGTCATTAGACGGACTGCAGCCGGGTGAGCATCGTTTGTTATGATTAACTGGCAATCACTCAGTGCTTCGCTGGCACAACAGCTGCAACGTTCGCCGACTGAAATTCGCGCAGTAGCGATACACGGTGGCGATATCAACCAGGCCTTTCGGCTTGAATGTGGCGAGCAGGATTTCTTTGTCAAAGTCAATCGAAGTGAATTACTGTCAATGTTTGTCGCTGAAAAAGCGGGGCTTGATGCGATCCGTGACAGCGAAGCGATCCGGGTACCCGAAGTATTCCTGACCGGATGTGAAGGTGATCTTGCCTACATCGTAATGGAATACATCGAGCTCGGAGGACTGCCCGATGCGGATCGATTTGCCACGGCATTGGCCGCGATGCACCGCTGTTTTCACAAACAGTTCGGCTTCGAGTACGACAATACCATTGGCAGCACGCCACAACACAATACCTTTAATGCGGACTGGATTGATTTCTGGCGCCGACAGCGGCTCGACTTTCAACTGGAGCTGGCACGAAAAAAAGGATTTGATACCAGGTTGATTGACGCCGGTAATCGCCTGGCAGGAGATCTTGGAAAATTTTTTACCAGCTATCAGCCCAAACCGTCTCTGCTGCATGGCGATCTGTGGGGCGGTAACCAGGGCGCCGACGAGAACGGCAATCCAGTTATTTACGACCCGGCTTGCTACTTCGGTGACCATGAAGCCGATCTTGCGATGATGGAGTTATTCGGTCATCCGGGGAAGCGTTTCTTCGCTAGGTACAATGAGCATTTTCCAATCGATACCGGCTATGCCGAGCGACGAGAGCTCTACAATCTCTACCACGTACTGAACCATGCCAATTTGTTTGGCGGTGGTTATGCTTCGCAGGCGCGAGGTATTATCGAGCGTCTGTTGGCGTTATAAAGCCGATTTCAGCGGTTCAATTCCGACTGGTTTGCGGGCTGAAAAAAGTGTTACCATGCGCGCACAACTAGAAAATATCGACAAAAACGATAATCCCAGGAGGGGAAACCGAATGAGCGAAGCAGCTGGCGACCAACCGGCGCTTGAGGTCGTAGACCTTCATAAAAGCTTTGGCGATGTTGAAGTAATCCGCGGCGTATCGCTGAGCGCGCATAAAGGTGATGTCATTTCGATACTGGGAGCCTCGGGCTCCGGAAAAAGTACCTTCCTGCGCTGTATTAACCTGCTTGAAATCCCTAACGCGGGCGATGTCTTTGTTGCCGGCGAAAAAATACGCATGCATACCAGTAGATCCGGTCGCTATGAACCCGAAGACATTCACCAGGTAGAGCGCCTGCGAGCACGCCTCGGCATGGTTTTCCAGAGTTTCAACCTGTGGTCGCACATGACGGTAATTGAAAACGTGATCGAGGCGCCGGTGCATGTACTTAAGGTCCCCAAGGCCGAGGCGACCGAGCAGGCCGAAGCCTTGCTCGACAAGGTCGGAATTCTGGAACGCAAGGATTACTATCCGGCGCAATTATCTGGTGGTCAAATGCAGCGCGTTGCCATTGCGCGTGGACTGGCGATGAATCCCGAGGTGATGTTGTTTGATGAGCCGACCTCGGCACTAGATCCGGAACTGGTTGGAGAAGTGCTCAAAGTTATGCGCGATCTTGCCGAAGAAGGGCGCACCATGTTGGTCGTTACCCATGAAATGGGGTTTGCGCGTGACGTGTCATCGGAGGTCGTATTTTTGCACCAGGGTCGGGTAGAAGAGCAGGGCGAACCCCATCAAATGTTTAAAAATCCGAATTCGGATCGTTTTCGAAAATTTCTATCGAGGACGATGCAGTAACCGCCCGTAGGGCATAACAAAACAGTTTCTCAGTGAAACACAACCAAAGTGAGGAAGTAAGATGAAGTTCAGAAAATTAATGACAGCATTGACTGCTGTTACACTGATGCTAGGAATGGGAAGCGTACAGGCCGCGGATCTTCGTGTCGGCGTTGAAGGCGCTTATCCCCCGTTCTCATGGAAAGAATCCGACGGCACCCTGAAAGGTTTCGATATCGAAATTGCCGAAGCCATCTGTGCCGAAATGCAGCGCAAATGCGTGCTGATAGAGCAGGACTGGGACGGCATGATTCCGGCGTTGCTGGCAAAGAAATTCGATACCATTATCGCCTCGATGTCGATTACCGAGGAGCGCAAGAAGCGCGTCGATTTTAGCGACAAGTATTACAACACGCCCGCTAAATTCGTCGCCAAAAAAGGCGCCGGTTTGAAAATTACCAAGGAAGGATTGAAAGGTAAAAGAATCGGCCTGCAGCGCGGCACCACGCACCAGTGTTTCATGGAAAAGATGTTTCCCGATGTCGAGCTGGTGCTCTACGGAACCCAGGACGAGGTATTTCAGGATCTCGCGATAGGTCGTATCGATGCCCAGTTTTCAGACTCGATCGCAGCTGATGATGGCTTCCTTAAAACCGATGCCGGAAAAGATTTCGAGTTTACCGGTGGCGACCAGCATGACGAGGCATGTCACGGTCCGGGTGCCGGCATGACCGTGCGCAAGCAGGACAAGGAGCTGCGCATGGAGCTCAACGCGGCGATCAAGGCGCTTCGTGAGAAAGGCATTTATCAGAAAATAAACGCCAAGTATTTCGATTTCGATATCTTCGGCGGTTAATCGCCGGCACCCAACCCGGCCTGTGTTTTTCCAGGCCGGGTTTTATAACCTGATCGACAGGCATTAAAGTGGATCTGATCATCGAATACCAGGGCCAGTTACTATCCGGCACATGGGTGACGATAAGGCTCGCGCTGCTGTCACTGGTCATCGCGGTATTGTTCGGATTGATCGGCGCCTGGGCCAAGTTGTCCAAGAATATCGTCGCACAGAAAACCGCGAATGGTTATACCGCCATCGTGCGCGGCGTCCCCGACCTGGTATTGATTTTACTGGTGTTCTTCGGCGGCCAGGAGCTGGCCAACTCGATCGGCACACTGACCGGCCTGTGGGACTACGCCGAAATCAGCCAGTTCGCCGCCGGCGTCGGTACCATCGGCGTCGTGTTTGGTGGCTACATGACCGAAACCTTTCGCGGCGCGATCCTGGCAATACCGAAAGGCCAGATCGAGGCCGGCGTCGCCTGTGGCATGTCACGCCTGACCATATTTCGCCGCATTATCTGGCCGCAGATGGTGGTTTACGCACTACCGGGTTTTTCCAATAACTGGCTGGTACAAATCAAATCAACCGCGCTGGTCTCGGTCATCGGGCTGCAGGACGTCGTCTACAACGGATTTGTTGCCGGGCGTTCGACGCGGCAATTGTTTACCTTCATGTTCGCAGTGCTAATGATTTACCTAGTTTTGACCGCGATATCTGATTCTGGATTGCGCTGGCTCGATAAAAAATACAGCAAGGGCATCGTGAGGACCGACGATGGGTGATTCGATCATCCAGTTTCTCGAAACCTGGTCACCGATCGACATTGTATTGATCGCTCAGAATTTCGATCGTTTCCTGTGGGGCGCCCTGACAACTTTGCAATTGACGGTACTGTCGCTAGTAATTGGCGGAATTCTGTCGATTCCGCTGGCGATCGTACGCGCCGGCAATAATCCGTTTTTAAACGCGCCGGTGTGGGCTTTTACCTACCTGTTTCGCGGTACCCCGCTGCTGGTGCAGACCTACCTGATTTATTACGGTCTGGGCCAGTTCGAGTGGATCCGCGAAACATTCCTATGGGGACCGATTCTTTCGCAAGCATGGTACTGTGCGCTGATTGCATTTTCACTCAACACCGCGGCTTATACCACCGAATTGCTGCGTGGTTCGATCGTGAATACCAGCAGGGGCGAAATCGAAGCCGCCAGGGCTTGCGGCTTCAGCAACTGGATGGGCCTCAGACGCATCGTGCTGCCGAGCGCCTTTCGGCGTGCGCTACCAGCCTACTCGAACGAAGTCATTTTCATGCTGCATGGATCGGTGGTGGCAAGCACGATTACGATCCAGGACCTGCTCGGCGTGGGGCGATGGCTCAACGGTCGCTATTACCTCGCCTACGAAGGTTTCATCACCGCTGCGGTTCTTTACTTTATTATCGTGCTGGCGGTGTCCCGTGGATTTCGTCTCTGGGAAAAACACTGGTTGCAGCACCTTTACCCGCGCGAAGCGCTTGAGATTAAACCCGCCAAGGGAGCCGCGTCTTTTCGAATCTAGAGCATGGGCGATAACAAATTCAACCAGCCCCTGGGTGGCAACGAAATGCCGCGTTTCGGCGGTATCGCGACGATGATGCGGTTGCCGCATTCACCTGATCCCGTCGGACTCGATGTCGGTTTTGTCGGCGTGCCTTTCGACATCGGAACTTCCAACCGCGCCGGTGCACGCTTCGGTCCCAGACAGATTCGCACCGAGTCCTGCCTGATCCGCCCCTACAATATGGCGACGCGTGCGGCCCCCTTCGATTCACTGCAGGTAGCCGACATCGGCGATATTGCGATCAACACCTTCAACCTTGAAAAATCGGTAGCGATTATCGAACAGGCCTACGATGAAATCCTGGCGGCCGATTGCAAGCCCATCACACTCGGTGGTGATCACACCATTTCGTTGCCGATACTGCGCTCATTTAACAACAAACACGGCCCCGTCGGTATTGTCCACGTCGACGCGCATGCCGATATAAATGACCATATGTTTGGTGAACCAATCGCGCACGGTACGCCGTTTCGACGTGCCATCGAGGAAGGCCTGATCGAGCCAACACGCATGGTTCAGATCGGACTGCGCGCCAGCGGTTACGAGGCGGATGATTTTGACTGGCCGCGGTCGCAGGGTGTGCGCGTGGTGCAGGCGGAGGAATGTTGGTACCAGTCGTTGGCTCCGCTGATGGCCGAAGTGCGCGAACAGCTGGGTGCCGGTCCGGTTTACCTGACATTTGATATCGATGGTCTTGACCCGGCCTATGCGCCCGGCACCGGAACCCCGGAGATAGGTGGTCTGACCGTGCACCAGGGACTAGAGATCGTCAGGGGCTGTCGAGGGCTCGATATTGTCGGTGCCGACCTGGTCGAAGTGGCACCTGCTTACGATACCTCGGGTAATACGGCGCTGGTGGCGGCCAACCTGCTGTTCGAAATGCTGTGCGTGTTCCCCGGTGTTGAATACCGCAGCTAGTCGCAGCTCTGCAAGAAACTGGCAATCGAAACTGCATTTTAGACTGTCATACCGCGGCTTGGTCTCGGTATCCACGGGAACAGTCGATATAGAAAACTGGGTCCCGCTATCAAGTCGCGAGACGACTATGGGATCTAGCGTCTTCTGCGGCGACGTGAACTGCCACGGGTTTGCACTTCGTGCTGGCCGCTGGCCTGGGCCTGTGCACCTTTAGTCACTGCGCCGAGCTCGCGTTCGACATCTTCAATGCTCGGCGCAGGGCCAGGAGCAGTGCTGTCCAGTGCATGACGCATTGCCGCCACGTGTTCAGCCGTGGTGCCGCAGCAGCCACCGACGATACGCGCCCCGGCATCGCGTGCCATGGTGGCATAACGCGCCATGATCTCGGGTGTGCCGTTGTAATGAATTTCGCCGTCGATAAATTCGGGGATTCCGCAGTTCGCCTTGGCCACGAGAATCGGGTCGCCACTGTCGGCGGGTTTGCTGGACTGCATGTTCAGGATCGTTGCAACCACTTCGGATGCGCCAATACCACAGTTGGTACCGCAGGCGTGCACGCCCAGGCGCTGGTGCAACGCCATCACATCGGAGGCGCCAACGCCCATCATGGTGCGGCCATTGGTGTCGAAGCTCATCGTGAAAATGATCGGTAATGCGGTTTGCTGTGCGCCCTGTACCGCGTACTCGACTTCCTCCTGCGACGACATGGTTTCGATCCAGATCACATCGGCACCACCCTGCTCCAGCGCCAGTGCCTGCTCGGCAAACGCGGTAATGGCATCTTCGGCCTGCAAATCACCCAGCGGTGCGAGAATTTCGCCGGTTGGACCGATCGAACCTGCCACCACGATTTCGCGGCTGCAGCATTCGACAACTTCACGCAGTATCTCCGCTGCAGCGATATTTAACTCGGCCACTCGAGATTCGGCCTGGTGCAGTTTCAGGCGGTAACGGGTGCCGCCGAAACTATTGGTCAGTATCAGGTCGGACCCGGCGTCGATGAATGACTGGTAATGTGTTGCTACCCGGTCGGGGAAGTCGATGTTCCATAATTCCGGAGCATCCCCGCTTTGCAGACCCATGCCAAAGAACGTCGTGCCGGTGGCGCCGTCGGCAAGCAAGGTAGCCTTTTCGCCGAGTAGTTTATCGATCCGATTCAACAGCGTCTTTCAACCGCGTAGTCCGCCAGGAAAATCAATGCCTGTTTATACGGGCTCTGTTCGAGATCGGCAATTTGGCGCTTAGCCTGGTCAGCTTCCGATTGAGCCTTTCCGATGGTGTATTCAAGGGCACCGGTATCCTTAATCGCCTGCAGGATATCTGGGAAACGCTCGGCCTTGCCATTTTCGATCGCATCCCGGATCAATTTTTTTTGTGAAGCGTTGCCAACTTCCATGGCGCGAATCAATGGCAGGGTCGGCTTGCCCTCGGCCAGGTCATCGCCGACGTTTTTGCCGAGCTCATCGCTTTGCGCTGAGTAATCGAGTGCATCGTCGATCAGCTGAAATGCCATGCCCAGATGCTTGCCGTAGGTCTGCAGCGCATGCTCCTGCTCCGCAGGTGCGTCACCGAGCAGGGCGCCAATACGTGCCGCGGCCTCGAACAGACAAGCGGTCTTGGCGTAGATCACCTCTTGGTACTTGGCTTCGTCGGTATCGGGATTCCGGATATTAAGCAGCTGTAACACCTCTCCCTGGGCGATGGTATTGGTCGTGTTTGCCAGCAAATCCATGATCGTCATGGACTGCGCGCGCACCATCATCTGGAATGCGCGTGAATACAGGTAATCTCCGACCAGCACGGCGGCCTCGTTTCCCCAGATAGCGCTGGCCGCTTCCTTGCCGCGACGCATATCCGAATCATCGACAACATCGTCGTGCAGCAGGGTTGCGGTGTGAATAAACTCGATGACCGCGGCCAGCAGTGCGTCCTGTTCCCCCGAGTACCGACAGGCTTTCGCAGAAAGAATAACCAGCATCGGGCGCAGGCGTTTGCCGCCGCTTAGAATAATGTGCTGGCTAAGCTGGTTGATCAGTGCCACCTGCGATGCGAGGTTGTCGGTGATCACCTGGTTTACCCGCAGCATATCGCTATCGGTCAGATTTTTTAGGTCCTCCAGTGTGAACGACTGATTCGATGTAAATGCGGCTTCAGACATAGTGCGGAGTATCGCAAAGACACTGCTTGCGATCTAGCATAAGCGCAGGTTTTATTTAGAGAGACTGGTAGTAATCGATCAGGATTTTGGCGACTTCGGGGCGAGAAAACTCCTTAGGTGGTGCGATTCCCTCGCTCAACATTTCGCGCACCCGAGTGCCGGAAAGCAGGACAAAATCGTCTTTGCTGTGATCGGGTGCCTCGTTCATCATCACCACGCGATTCAGCTTTTTCGACCACGCGGTATGGTCGGCGCGGAAAATTTCTATTTCGAGCGCGTCCTCAGGAACCTCGGTGTCAAATATCGTTTGCGCATCGAAGGCGCCGTAGTAATCACCGACACCGGCATGATCACGCCCAATGATGAAATGGCTCGCGCCCATGTTCTGGCGGAAATAGGCGTGTAACACCGCTTCGCGCGGGCCGGCGTAGAGCATATCGAATCCGTAACCGGTAACGATTGCGCTGTTTTCCGGAAAGTAAAGTCGCACCATGGTGCGAATCGCGTCGTCGCGGACGTCGGCAGGAATATCACCCGTTTTGAGTTTACCCAGTAGCATATGGATCACGAGCCCGTCACAGTCGAGACGCTTCATCGCCATGTGGCACAATTCTTCATGCGCCAGGTGCATAGGGTTGCGCGTCTGGAATGCGACCACGCGTTTCCAGCCGCGGCGCTCGATTTCCTCGCGAATCTGCACCGCAGTCCTGAAGGTATCGGGGAAGTCGGTTTCGAAATAACTGAAATTGAGCACCTGGATCGGGCCGCTGATCGCATAGTGTCCGTGACTGTTGAATGCTGCTACACCGGGATGGTCATTGTCAGTGGTGCGATAGACTTTTTCAGTCATCAGCGCCATCTGCTCATCGTTGACCAGCTCGATCGCTTCAACCTGTTGAATGGCAATGACCGGATTGCCGTCAACGTTCGGGTCACGCAACGCGATCCTGTCGGCGTCCTCGATATCGGCGATCGATTCCACCAGGTTCAGGATCGGCACCGGAAAGAAGCGCCCATCGACGGTATGCATACGCTCGGCAGCGCTGAGCGCATCGGCCAGGTTCATGTATCCAGTCAACGGGGTAAAATAGCCACCTCCGAGCATGACCGCGTTGGCGGCTGCAGCCGAACTGATTTCCACCGAAGGCAGCTGTCGGGCCTCCTCGATGAGTGCGTTGCGCTGCGTTTCGTCAGAAACGTACAGGGGTTTAAGGCTATCTGTGCCGACTGGGTTGGTCATGGGGATTTTTTTAATAATTTTGATATAGCGAAATGTAACGACTGCCGACGCAGTTCGCAATCGAATCTGGTTTTAGGTGTATTCAGAGGGTTTATTAGCGTTGTTCGCTAGAGGCATCCCAGTAGAGCCATGTTGAGTTGTTCGAGGCGTTGCACGGTCGGTGGCATCTGCTGGCCGTCTGTTTTTACAAGCAACACGTTAACGATCTCCAATTGGTATTTTTGTGCGAGGCTTTGTGCGAGCGGTGATGCGGGATATTCCAGAGTTAATAAACAGGCCGCCGGGCTCGAATCAAGCTGGTTTTCGATTCGCTCGAGGTCCTTGAAGCCTCCGTGGCTATCGTGTTGATCGTGAATGGTTGCGATTGCCCTGAGATCCATGTCTGCTTCAAAATGGTTTGTAAAAGCATGATCGGCGATAAAGCGCGGATACTTATCTTGCCATTTAGCCTGTGTATCCTGGCGCCAGCGTGCTATCGCATTGGCCAGCTCGTTAGCACTCAGCCTGTATTGTGCCTGGTGCTTTGGATCCAGTTCCATCAGAGCGGTTGCGATGATTTCTATGCTGCGCAGTAACTGCTTCGGTGAATACCAGATGTGACCATCTCCGTTGTTGATGCCAAGTTCAGGTATCAGTTCAAGCGGGCGCGTCGAGCCTGGCAGAATTTCCGGCAATCGGTTAAATCCGGCTTCAAATTGACTTCCGATCCAGATCACCAGGTCAGCCTGTTGCAGCAGGCGCATATGTGAAGGCCTGAAGGCGAAGTGATGCGTGGAAATCGGGTCCTCGATAATTAAATCCGGCTCTGCAATGCCCTTCATTATTGACGCTGTCAGTTCTTGCAGCGGTACAATCGAGGTAACCACGCGGGGAGCCGCGGACACGGCAGCCGATTGCAGGCATAACAGCAGAATAATAAGACGCATGCGGCAGGAATGGTGGTGAAAGTTATAGTTACGTTATAATATAACATTATGTCCGCAAAAACTAAGTATCCCGATATCGCTTTTCGCAAGCACGACCATCGCCGCTGTCAGCGCCAGTTATTGTCCGAAGCCAGGCAGCTGTGTGATTTGCGCAAGCTGCGCCTGACGTCCCGGCGTCGGCAAGTGCTGGAAATCCTGCTCGTCAGTCACCAGCCCATGGGAGCTTACGATATCCTGGCAGAGCTTAACCGCGCTCATCCCGCCGAAAGAATTGCACCGCCCATCGTTTATCGCGCACTGGAGTTCCTGATGTCCGAAGGATTAATTCATCGGATCGAGAGTCTCAACGCGTTTATCTCCTGTGTGCATCCGGGGCATGAATGTACCGCTCAATTCCTGATCTGTCGGGATTGCGAGCAGGTGGCTGAACTCGAGAGCAGTAATCCCCCCTTGCTGATTGAAGCCAGTAACCTCGGATTTGCGGTAGACCACTCGGTGGTTGAGATTACCGGCGTGTGTGCGGAGTGTCGGAAACATGCAGGTTGAGTTATTGCTGCGTGCAAGCAATCTCAATTACGTGCAGGGTAAACGGCAGATCCTTGATGACATCAGCTTCGAACTGCGGCGCGCGGAGATCACTACGATCATCGGTCCGAACGGTGCCGGCAAGACCACGTTGACGAATATCGTTACCGGCCTGATTGACGATTTCGAGGGTGTAATAGAACGCGCACCTGATTTACGGATTGGCTACCTGCCGCAAAAAGTTTATGTCAATACGTTAATGCCGCTCAGCGTGAGACGCTTAATGCAATTAACTCATAACGCTAGCGAAAGCGAGATCGATCAGGCGTTGTCGCAGACCGAAGTAGCTTACCTGAAGCAGCGCCAGGTGCGTTCGTTATCCGAGGGCGAGTTAAAACGAGTATTGCTGGCCCGCACGACCCTCGGACAACCTGACATGCTCGTACTGGACGAGCCGACTGCGGGTGTCGACGTCAGCGGAGAGATCAGAATGTACCAGTTGATCGTTGAACTGCGCTCCCAACTGCAGTGCGCAGTGTTACTGGTGTCGCATGACCTGCACCTGGTGATGTCGCAAACCGACCAGGTGTTGTGCCTGAATCAGCACCTGTGCTGCTCCGGGTTGCCCGAATCGGTTAGCCAGCATCCGGAATACCTGGCGCTGTTCGGGCAGCAGGCTTCAGATTCAATTGCGATCTACGCGCATCATCACGACCACGAGCACGATGTCGACGTTGAGTCGGCGGGGCATCGTCATGACTGAGTGGCTCGACGATTTCATGGTGCGCGCCGTGATTGCCGGCCTCATCATGGTTACGATTGCGGCGCCCATGGGATGCCTGATGGTATGGCAGCGACTGGCATTCCTCAGTGATACCCTGGGACATGCCGCGGTCATGGGCGTAGGTCTTGGCCTGTTGCTGCAGGTGCAGCCGATTTTTGGTGTACTGGCGGTCGCCTTGTTGATCGTGTATTTGCTGAGCCGGGTAACCAGTTTCAATACCGCGCTTTCCGAGACCACGCTCGCAATCATTTCCCATACAGGACTTGCAGGCGGCATTATCCTGGTGGGCTTGTTGCCGGCAAATACTGTTAATCTCGAGGCGATACTGTTTGGCGACCTGCTCGCTACAACGACCACCGATTTGGCGACATTACTGATAACGACTGTACTGTTGTTGTTTGTGTTGCTGCACCACTGGCGAGGGTTTGTCGCGGTCTCGGTTAGTCGCGAAATGGCCCAGGCCGAGGGCATCGAGGTGCGCAAGGTCCAGTTCCTGATGTACATCATGATTGCGCTGCTGGTCGCGGTGATGATGAAGGTTATGGGTGTGCTGCTGATTGCAGCAATGCTGGTCATACCGACCACCAGTGCCCGCCTGCTCAGTCGCAGCCCGGAACAAATGGTATTGGTCAGTGCGCTTTACGGCCTTGGCGCGCTTGTCGGCGGTATCAGCGGCTCGTTCCATTTCGACTGGCAGACCGGTCCCGCTATCGTCGTCAGCGCTACCGCGTTACTGCTGGTGACGCTCGCCGTCACCCGCAGCTTCAAGCCTTATTTCAATTAGTCCCTCCGATTTGGCGCGGGCATCGTAAATTGTTTGCGAGAACGCCGTGAATACTTCCATGTAGGCTCGCGCGCAACATCCCTGTTGCGCAGCGTCTCGCAAACAATTTACGATGCCCGCGCCTTTACAACTAGCGAACCCAGGCCCTCCCCGGATTATGTTCGCAAAAGTGTAGCGCGGCAGGGATGCCGCGCTCCAAGCAATTCCATGGATGGACCAACCGGCGCTTGCGCCGGTTGGGAGCGTCTTTTGCGAACATAATCCGGGGAGGGCAAGGTGCCTGGATCAATTTGTGACGGCGAGGGGTCTAAGGCATTGACCTGCGGGCTGGCAGCCGCTAGAATTCGCCACCTTTTTCAGTATTGCATCGGAGCCACACATGTACGCTGTCATCGCCACCGGCGGAAAACAGTACAAGGTAACCAAGGGTGAAACCCTGCGTGTCGAAAAGCTCGACGGCGAGGAAGGATCGACCGTCAAGCTCGACAAGGTATTGATGGTTGCCGACGGCGACAAGGTTTCCGTGGGAACCCCGACTCTAGACAAGGCATCCGTGACGGCAAAGATCATGGCACAGGGTCGTGGCGACAAGATCGAAATTATCAAATTCCGCCGCCGCAAGCATTCGCGTACCCAGGCAGGGCACCGTCAAAGCTATACTGAAATCGAAGTAACCGATATCAAGGCATAGGTTCTAAAGCATGGCACACAAGAAAGCAGCGGGCAGCACCCGCAACGGTCGCGATTCCGAATCCAAACGGCTCGGCGTGAAGAAGTTCGGTGGTGAAGCAGTTATTCCGGGTAACATCCTGGTCCGTCAGCGTGGCACCAAGTTTCATCCTGGTATCAATGTCGGTTGTGGCAAGGACCATACCCTGTATGCAAAGGCAGAAGGCAAGGTCGAATTCAGGGTCAAGGGGCCGCGCAACCGCACTTTCGTCAGTGTGGTGAGCTAGCCGGAATCCTGGTCCTAAACGAACTCTGAAAGCCTCGCCTCGCGGGGCTTTTTTATTTCCCGATGGTATGATCCCGCGATGAAATTTATCGATGAAGCCAATATTTTCGTCAAGGCTGGCAATGGCGGTAACGGCATTGTCAGCTTTCGGCGCGAAAAATATATTCCGATGGGCGGACCGGACGGCGGTGATGGTGGTGACGGTGGTTCGGTATATGTAATCGGCTCAAACGATTTGAATACCCTCGCTGATTTTCGTCATACCCGCCGCTTTGTTGCCAGGCGGGGTGCCAACGGGCGGGGCAAAAACTGCACCGGTGCCAAGGGTGAAGATGTCATTATCGAAGTACCACTCGGTACCGTGATAACCACGCTGGATCAGGGTGAGTTGATCGCCGATGTCACATCGCTGACGGAACCGGTACTGATTGCGCGCGGTGGTTTCCACGGCCTGGGCAACACGCGCTACAAAAGCTCGACTAATCGCGCGCCGCGTCATTGCACTAATGGCAGCCCGGGCGAGCAGTTCGATCTCAAGCTCGAACTCAAGGTCATTGCCGACGTTGGCCTGCTCGGTATGCCCAACGCGGGCAAATCGACCTTTATCCGCGCCGTGTCGGCGGCAAGGCCCAGGGTGGCCGATTACCCGTTTACCACTTTGCATCCAAACCTGGGCGTGGTCAGTGTCGGTACCCACCGCAGTTTCGTGGTGGCGGATATCCCGGGGCTCATCGAAGGTGCGGCCGACGGTGTTGGCCTTGGGATACGGTTCTTGAAACATTTACAGCGAACCCGTCTACTACTGCATATAATCGACGTCTTGCCGGACCCTGGTGCAGATACTGCGGTTGAGTCGGCAAGCAAGATACTGCGAGAGTTGAAACGCTATGATGAAGCGCTTTATCACAAGCCGCGCTGGCTGGTGTTGAACAAGCTTGATCTGTTAACCGACGAGGAACGCGAAAACGTGTGCGCTGGCATAACCGCCGGGCTCGAATGGTCAGGGCCGGTGTATGCAATTAGTGCGATCAATCGGCAGGGTGTCGAGCCACTTTGCAGCGATATTATGAGTTTCCTTGAAAACAATGAATCGATATAAAAAAGCTGTCGTCAAGATTGGTTCCGCGCTGATCACGGCGGGCGGTAAGGGACTGGATCGGCAGATGATCGGCGCCTGGGCGGATCAAATGGCGCAGTTGCGTGCCGAGGGGGTCGACGTGGTACTGGTCTCCTCGGGTTCGATCGCCGAAGGTATCACCCGCCTCGGATTAAAATCCCGGCCCCGCAGTATTTCGGAGCTGCAGGCCACCGCGGCGGTCGGGCAGATGGGACTGGTGCAGGCCTACGAGGCATGCTTCCAGGAACACGGAATCAATAGCGCGCAAATCCTGCTGACTCATGCCGATTTATCGAACCGGCAGCGCTACCTGAATGCCCGCACCACGTTGCGCACGCTACTTGAATTCGGCACGGTGCCGGTGGTTAACGAAAATGACAGCGTCTCCAACGAAGAAATTCGTTTTGGCGATAACGATACCCTGGGCGCCCTGGTTGCGAACCTGATCGAAGCCGACTTATTGATTATTCTGACGGACCAGCGGGGTTTGTTTGATGACAATCCCATTGATAATCCACAGGCAAAACTGATTGAACGAGCAGATGCGCAAGATCCCAAATTAGTTGAATACGCGGGGCCCAGCAGCAGCCAGCTAGGTCGAGGCGGCATGCAGACCAAGGTCAGCGCGGCGCAACTCGCCGCACGGTCGGGTACGCACACTGTCATCGCTTCAGGTAAAACTGATAATATAATTACTCGAATCGTCCAGGGTGAAGCCCTGGGTAGCTTCCTGGAAGCGAGTGAAGGCCATCTAGTCGCGCGCAAGCAATGGCTCGCCGGGCACATGCGTTGCGCCGGTGAGCTGCGCCTCGATGACGGTGCCGTTGATGTGCTGGTGAACAAGAATGCGAGCCTGCTGCCGATCGGCGTCAAGGCCGTCAGAGGTGTATTCAATCGCGGTGAAGTGGTTGCCTGCCTTGCGCCAGACGGTACCGAGGTCGCGCGTGGCCTGGTGAACTATCCTTCCGATGAATGCAAGCAAATCATCGGTAAGGCCAGTAATCAAATTCCGGAAATTCTCGGCTACCAGGATGATCCCGAATTAATCAATCGTGAAAACCTGATTCTGATGAAGGTCTGATCAATGAAAAAAGTTATCGCTTTTGGTGCCAGTAACAGCAGTCGTTCGATCAATAAAAAACTGGTGACCTATGCCATTTCGTTACTCGACGATGTCGACGTGGAAGTGCTCGATTTGAACGATTACGAAATGCCGTTATTCAGCGTCGATCGTGAAGACGTATTGGGTCAGCCGGATCTGGCGAAGGCGTTTTTACAGAAGATTGCTGACTGCGATGGGCTCATTATTTCCTTTGCCGAGAACAACGGTACCTACAGTGCCGCCTACAAGAACCTCTATGACTGGGTTTCACGCATACAGCCCAAGGTTTACCGGGACAAGCCGATGGTGCTGCTGTCTACTTCACCGGGTGGTCGTGGCGGTAAATCGGTGCTCGAGCTGGCCTTGAGTCAGATACCCCGCTTCGGTGGACTGGTAAAGGCGAGTGTTGCGGTGCCCTCGTTCGGAGAAAATTTCGATATCGAGGCGGGTGTAATCACCAACGACGAAATTGCAGGGCAGATTCACGCGGCGATTAGCCGACTTTTTGCAGAATGAGTAACGGCACCACCATTCTCTATATTCCGCACGGCGGGGGACCGTTACCGTTACTCGATGATCCAGGTCACGCCAATCTGGAGCGATTTCTGCGCACCCACCCGGCAGCCATCGGTACACCTGATGCCATCGTTGTCATCAGCGCGCACTGGGAAGAGACCGTAATTGCGATTACCGCTGCATCAAAGCCGGAATTGTTGTTCGACTATCACGGATTTCCTGCCGAAACCTACGAGTACCAGTACCCGGCGCCCGGTCATCCCGAGCTTGCCGAACGGATTCAGGGATTATTGCGGCGGGCGGGAATTGATTCGCGTCTCGATCATCAGCGTGGTTTCGACCACGGCATGTTTGTACCGTTATTGCTGATGTATCCCGAGGCCAATATTCCGTGTATCCAGGTCTCACTTGCCGCGAGTCTCGATGCGGCCGAGCATGTCGGTATCGGCAAGGCACTGGCAGCATTGAAAACTGAAAATCTGCTGGTTCTGGGTTCCGGATTTTCGTTTCATAACATGAAGGCCTTGATGAGCAAGCGCGATGACTCTATTGACCCGCGTAACCAGGAATTTGAAAACTGGCTGGCCGAAACCTGCAGCGCTCCCGACCTGTCCGCTGGCGAGCGGGAGCAGCGTCTGATTGATTGGGAATCGGCACCGCATGCGCGCTACTGTCATCCGCGCGAGGAACATTTGTTGCCATTACAGGTATGCTATGGCATCGGTCAGGGTGCGGCGAAGCGGGTTTTCCAGGAGCCGGTCGCCGGATTTATCGCCAGCGCCTACCAGTGGGATTAATTCGGATTCTGCTGCGGCAATTCGGCAGCCTGAACCGGTAACAGCACGGTTTCGTTGTGCTCGATCTGGCGCTCGCGGTACCAGATGTAAAGACTGCTGGAGATCAGCACGAGAATGCCGATAACCGTCGTTGATCCCGGCACTTCGTCCCAGAACAGGTACCCAAAGACTACGGCCCAGACGATGTAGGTGAATTCAAAGGGCGCGATTGCACTCGCCTCCGATGAGCAATAGGCACGGGACAGGCAGTAAAATCCGACCGCGGCTATTACTCCGATTACCAGCATTAACATGAAATCGACATCAGTCGGCATGACCCATTCTCGTCCAAAAAAAGCCAGCGAGGGATGGCTCGACGGAATCGACATAATCCCGCTGACCAGCAGCAGGCTCAGGATTCCGCTGGCAATGGAAAAAACCAGTATCGCGTTGAAGGCGATGGTCATGGGGTGGTCGTGGTTGCCGAGAAAACGAGTGAGGATGGTTTGCGAGGCGTAAGTTATGGCTGCGGTAAACGCGAAAACGACCGCGAGTGAATTGAATTCACCGCGCGGTGATAAAATTATCAGCACGCCAACAAAACCGACCACGACTGCGCTCCAACGCCGCAAGCCGACTTTTTCACCGAGTATCAGCGCCGACATCGCGGTGACAAACAGGGGCATCGTAAACGTTATCGAAACCACCTCGGCCAATGGCATCGCCGCAACCGCGAGGTAGTAGGTGGTGTAGGAACTGAACCCGAGCAAACCTCTTGCCACCATTAAACCCGGGCGACGCGATTTCAGCGTAATGGTTTCACGCGCGAGCTTGATCATTAACAGCAACAGGCCGAGCGCGATCATCCCGCGCACGAAAACGATTTGCAAGACCGAGTAATGATCACTGAAGTACTTGATGATGATGTCCTGAATTGAAAACAGGAACAGCCCGACAACCAGGACAATGGCTGCATTGGTCGCATTGGGGACGGCAATTGCCGGATTGGCGCTCATACTATTCCGCGGATTCGATTTGACGAAGTAGTCTAGTGGCTCGAGAGTATTTGAAAAGTGAATTTTTATGGTTAGTATTATCGATAAATTCGATAGCCCTTAACATTAGGAGTCGCGCTTGAAAATCGATCACATTCGCACTTTCCTCGAGATCTCGGATTGCGGAAATTTTAATCGCGCTGCCGAGAATCTGCACGTCACGCAGTCCACCGTCAGCGCCCGCGTCAAGGCCATGGAAGAGCGATTTGGCAGAACGCTGTTTACACGGGGTCATTCCGGGGTTGAACTGACTTCTGCCGGTCAGCATTTTCGCGAGTATGCACTCAATATTCAGCGACTCTGGCAGCAGGCGCAGCAGCGGGTATCGCTGCCCGAAAATTTCAGCCATGGCATTGGTCTCGGGTCCCAGGTCAGCCTGTGGGATAGCCTGATACTGCGGTGGATACCGTGGATGCGGCAAAACGCCAACGATATCGCGATTCATGTCGAAGCCGACTACTCACCGAGCCTGATGCGCCAACTCTCCGACGGACTGCTGGATATTGGCGTCATGTATAACCCGCGTCAGACCCCCGGACTCGTAGTCGAGGATCTGCTCGAGGAAACCCTGTTGCTGGTAGCAACGAATCCGCGCGAAATGGTGGATGGCTGGGTCGAGGACTACGTTTTCGTTGACTGGGGTGAAGAGTTCCGTCGCCTTCACGGCGAGGCCTTCCCCGATATGGACACGCCCGCGATTTCGGTGGGGCTTGGTTCGCTCGGGCTCGAGTATATAAGGCAAAACGGTGGCTCGGGTTACTTCCCGATGCGCGTGGTGCAGCCGTTTATCGATACAAAGGAACTATTCCTGGTGCAGGGTGCGCCCGAGATGAAGCGCCCGGCCTACATGGTTTACCCAGAAGTGGCACGTTTCCAGGAAACCCTCGACCTGGCCTTAGCCGGGTTACGCGAGATCGCGAGCCAATGGGAAGCTGGGTGAGGGGGAATCTAAAAAATACAGCTTGATCGTAAGATTCCGGCGGTCCGATGCATCGGTAACCCTCGCGGGTTTCCGGGATGATTAGAGATGGAGCCTTAAGTCTCCATCTCTATCATTTCGAAATCGTCCTTGCCCATACCACAGTCCGGGCATATCCAGTCATCGGGAACATCATCCCAGCGCGTACCGGGAGCTATACCGTCTTCTGGCCAGCCCTCGCCCTCGTCATAGATAAACCCGCACACGATGCATTCCCAGCGCTTCATCGAACAAACCTCAGTAATTTTCAGTTAGCAGCCTGTAGTGCTCGGCGACGTAAGACAGATACTCGATTTCACGCTCGCTGAGTTCCCGTTTACGTGTTACCGGATTACCGAGGTAAAGAAATCCGGATTCGAGAACCTTGCCCGGCGGCACCAGGCTGCCGGAGCCGATCATGACGCGGTCTTCGATTACCGCGTTATCGACGATAATCGAACCCATGCCGACCAGGCACTGGTTGCCTATTCGGCAGCCGTGCAAAAGGACCTTGTGCCCGATCGTAACCTCGTTGCCGATATGTAATTCGGCACCATCGGGACTGTATTCACCGTGGTGGGTAACATGCAGCACGCTACCATCCTGGATATTGGTGTTATTACCGATACGGATTTTATTGATATCTCCCCGGATCACGGTCAACGGCCAAACCGAGCAGTTTTCACCGATTACGACATCCCCGATGACAACCGCGGTTTCATCGATATAGCTGTTTGCTCCAATAGTCGGGGTCGTATCCTTGAAACTGCGAATCATTGTTTCGCCCTGCTGAAAGAAACGCGTATAGTAACGATTTTTTCGCGACACGCATCGATTTTTGGTGAAAATTAAAGGGCTGACAATACCTGACCTGCCGCCCGCGCTTGGCACACGGCTAAGCCTCTACGCCCAGTTAATACGCTTTGAAAAACCCATTGGATTTTACCTGGTGCTGTGGCCGACGCTGTGGGCGCTTGCAGTGGCTGGTCAAGGCTCACCGGATGGCTGGATTCTGTTCGTGTTTGTATTCGGGTGTTTTCTGATGCGCTCGGCGGGCTGCGCGATCAATGACTTCGCCGACCGTGATTTTGATCGCCACGTGAAACGCACCCGGGAACGTCCGTTAACCAGCAGGAAAATCACACCAAAAGAGGTGCTTGCGGTATTCACTGTACTGGCCCTGGTTGCCTTTCTGCTGGTATTGAGCCTGAACCGGCTAACGATACTGCTTTCCTTCGGGGGAATTCTGCTAGCCGTGAGTTATCCTTTCATGAAGCGTTTACATTACTTGCCCCAGGTCCACCTGGGGGCCGCCTTTGGCTGGGCGATTCCAATGGCCTTCGCGGCGCAAACCGGGGCGGTGCCGAAGGAGGCGTGGCTGTTGTTCGTGGCGAACATCGTATGGGCCGTTGCTTACGATACGATGTACAGCATGGTGGATCGCGAAGATGACCTGAAACTTGGTGTCAAGTCGACGGCGATCCTGTTTGGCGCGTATGACCGCTCCATGACGGCCATTTTTCAACTGTTATTTTTACTGGCCCTGGTGCTGGTCGGTATGGAGCTCGAATTTAACCTGGTTTACTACCTGGGGCTCGGCGTCGCAACACTGTTCATGGCTTACGAACAATTCCTGATAGCCGATCGGGCACCGGCACATTATTTTTCTGCTTTTCTGCACAACCACTGGGTCGGCGCTGCGGTTTTCGCCGGCATCATGGGGCACTATTACTCGCTTTAGGCCGTTGGAAGCTTAGCCGGTTGAGGCGATGAGCTCCGAGAGTTCCGCGGCCAGCGATTTGATCCGGTCAGCGTCCTGCTCGTCAAACGCTCCGTCACGCTGGGCCATGCTGCTGAAATCGACGCAGCCCCAGGGCTTGCCGTTGACAAGGATTGGCGCACCGATATAGCACTCGATGGGTAGCGACCGATATAGAGGATGGTGTGTTGTCTTTGCCGAGTTGTCGATATGGTTTTTGACAACGGGTAGCTGATTTTCAAATACTTCTCGACTGAAGGTCTCGCCAAGCGCGTATATTTCTCCGGGTATGTAAGCGCCCGAGTTGGACTGCACCGCGAAGATTTCGTAATTATTATTATCGATTCGTGCGACTACCCCGAGCGTCGTCGATAGTTCACGGTTGCCTTTTGCTAACAGGCTGTTGACACGATCCTTGAATTGAGTGTTCTGCATTAAGACGACAGTTTCCGGGGGCTGAACAACCTATATTAGTAGTCAGTCCGGCTAACACTAATTGTAAAATTCTATTCACGAAATTGGGTAAACGGCATGTATTTGGGTGCAAATGGCACCTTTTATTGGCATGGTTAATAAATACTTATGGGAGATTCTTGATGTTGATTGATAAATGTAATCCAACCCGGGACAGGTTATGCGATTAAATTATTAATTTTTAAATATTGTAAGGGCATTTAGTGTTCTCTAGAGTTCGATGACCGGACCAATTTGTTGCACCAGCCAGTCACGAAAGCGTACCACGTTGACATCATTTTCCAGGTTTTCGCGGCATATACAGTAGTATCCCAGATCGGTCTTGAGTGACTGTTTTATCGGACGCACCAATCGGTTGGTTGCGACGAGCTCGTCCACCAGGTATCCCCAGCCCAGTGCTACACCATGTCCGGCGCAGGCAGCGTCGATGACCAGCGGGTAACTGTTTAGTTGCAGGTTACGATTGCCAAGCGGTTGATCGATATTGTTGCCTCCGAACCATAAACGCCAGTTCATCCAGTTCCAGTGGCTGTCGGCAAGATCGATCAACTGCGTCTGCAGCAGCCAGCTTACCCAGTCCTGTTGTGCTAGCTCGTAGTCAAACCCGGGACTGCATATCGGAAATACTTCCTCGTCGAACAGCTTTACGCTTTGAAACCCTGGCCACAGGCCGTCACCGTGCAAAACGGCCACTTGTACCTCGCTGCCGAGGCTCTCGTTGTAGTCATCTGAGGCGATAATGCGTAGCGTAACCGCCGGCATCAATTGCCGCAGTTGCGTGAGTCGTGGGCTTAACCATTGCGTGGCGAAGGACTGGTCGCAGCCGATGACCAGTTGCTGCGCGAATTCGACATTCTGGATATCCATCGTCGCACCGGCGAGTTGCTTCAGTATCGCGACCACTGTGTGCTGGTATTCACGCCCCTCGTTGGTTAATTGCACCGCACGATGCGAACGCGTGAACAGCTTGACCTGTAAACTGTCCTCGAGGCTTCGAATCTGCTGACTGATCGCGGCCTGTGATAAATGTAACTCCTCGGCGGCCCGCGTGAAGCTGAGCAGGCGTGCAGCTGCTTCGAAAGCAATCAACGGGTCAAGCGGTGGCAGGCGATTTTTTAACATCGATCAATAAGATTTCATTATCCATCTTAATAAATATTGACCATTTGAACCAGCTTATTCATTAGTTTAAATTATAGAATTCGAAAGAATCGTATCCCGGAGACAGACATGAGTGTTACTGCCCTGAAAAAGCGAGTCGACGATCTGCCGTTTAATCGCAATCCCGAAAAGTCTTTCACGATAGCGGCGCGTTATTACCTCGACGACACGGTGATGGAACAGGAAAAGGAAGCTGTTTTCTATCGCAATTGGTGGTATGCCGGACACCAGAGTCAGTTGGTGGAATCGGGTTGTTACCTGACGGTACAGGTTTGTGATCAGAACATTATCGTTATCCGTGATCGCAACGGTGAACTCAATGCGTATTTCAACGTGTGTCAGCATCGCGGTCACGAGTTGTTGACCGGCAGCGGCAAGGTGCGCACGATTACCTGCCCGTATCATGCCTGGTCCTATGGTCTCGATGGCGAACTCAAGGTCGCGCGTAATACCGAGAAGATGATCGATTTTGACAAATGCCAGTTTGCGCTGAAACCGGTGCAGGTCGAAGTATTTTGCGGACTGGTATTTGTCAATCTCGATCTTGATGCTGCCCCGCTTAAGCAACAGGCGGCGGATCTGGAAACCGAAATTCGTGCATTTTGTCCACGCGTCGATGAGGTTGTCTTTGCGCAACGTGACCGGTTCGAAGTTGCGAGCAACTGGAAGGTACTGGTCGATAATTTCCTCGAATGCTATCACTGCCATCCGGCGCACAAGGATTTTGTAAACCTGGTCGATATGAAGAGCTATACCACCACGGTGCACGATATCTACTCGAGCCATGTGTCCGATGCTGCCGCCACGACAGAGAGCAGCGCCTATCACTTCGAAAAAGGTGAGGTCGATTTTGGCTATGCCGGATTTTTCTTATGGCCTAACCAGACGATCTGGATCTACCCGGGTGAACCCAATATTTCGGTCTTGCAAATGATACCGGACGGGGTCGGACGCACCATCGAATACCAGGACTGGTACCTGCCGAATCCACAACCGAGCCAGCAGCAACTCGATGCGATGGACTACCAGCGCGACGTATTGCAACCTGAAGACGTTGGTCTTTGTGAAAGTGTTTACCGGGGATTGCAATCGAAAGGCTATAACCAGGGGCGCTTCGTGGTGGATCCCGAGCGCAGTGAATTATCCGAGCACGCGGTGCATCATTTCCAGCAGCTTTACCTCGAAGCGATGGGTGTCAGCCTGGATTAGTCCGCCATTCGCCATCCCACGCAGGGCTGAGACGCCGAGCAAGTCCCTCCCAGCTTAGTCATGTCATCCCGCGGTTTAACCGCGGGATCCAGGCTAAACTCTTCCATGAAGTTATCTTAACAAGCCCGTTTGCAATGGTTGGTGAGCGGCGTAACATTGACTGAATGATGAATTTGAAGCGCTATATTCCAGACCACGCAGTGACGACAGTACCGGCGCTCGCGCTATTGGTTGCGCTGTACTACTTCCTGTCACCCGACGATCCCGCGGATAGTGGAATCGAGTCCACTTCGAGTGTCCCCGCTTATTACGATCACTGGCAGCGTGGCACCGAAGTCGACGAGTTTGACATCGATGCCGAACTGTCGCGGCTCGAACTCGATGATGTCAAACGTGACCGCTTGATTCGCGATTTATTGCACCAGGGGAAATTCAAGCAGGCACGCACCCAGTTACTTGAAGTGGCAGCAGCGTCGATATTGCAGGATGATCAAACCCGGTTGGGCGATACCCTGCAGTTACTCGGTGAAGTCGCGATCAATCAGCAGGAATTATCGACCGCCGAGATTTATCTGCAGGAAGCGCTTTACCTGGCCATGTCGCAAGATAATGTTGTCGGTACCGCGCGCTGTTACCAGTTACTTGGACAATTGAATATCCGTGCACGCGAATTGGCGCGACGCGCAGCCAACACCTATGACGAGCTTTGGCAGGCGCGTAACTCGATAGCGCGCGGGTTCTACCACGGAGTAAACGAAAATCTGCAACAGGTCATTCAGGATAACCTTGAAATCAAGCGCTTCGGTGCCGCTGCCGATGCCTGGGAAGCACTGGCTTCGCTACACGACAAGGTTCACGATGACTACCAGGCGCAACAGGCACGTATCGAAGCGGCCAGGTTGTTTGCCTCAACCGGTCAAATGAGCCATGTGCACCGTTTGATGGACGGTCTGGATCGCAGTTTGATTAGTGATGCCGATTTGGGTGATATCGAGAACGAAATCGAGGGTTTGTTCCAGCAACACCAGCAGGACCTGATAAAAACCTCGCAGGCGCGTGATTACCAGATGCTCTATCATCACTACCTGCGCATAGGCCAGCTTGAGCGCGCCTGGAAGTTCAGAATCAAGTCCAGCGAAACTCTCGCCAATACCAGTGACCGTTCGATGTATCAGCGCCAGGCCGATGTTATCGCGGTGCTTTACAATTCTAATTTCGCGATGGACAGGGCCAAGCGCTATCTCGACCAGGCCGGCAAAATTTACGATGACAGTGACTTGCCAGATGGGCTCGAAAAAACCCGGGAAATGGAAGCGCTGATCTATTAGCCGGAACTCCACCGTATGACCAATAATCAAGAAGCCGAAATCGACGCCCGTGATCTGCGATGCGCATTCGGACATTTCGCCACGGGCGTTACCGTGGTAACTACGCTTGATACAACCGGCGCTCCCTGTGGTTTCACCGCCAATTCGTTCACCTCAGTTTCCATTGATCCACCCCTGCTATTGGTCAATATAGCGAGGTCAGCCTACGGATGTGATGCATTCACCGGGTCGCACGGATTTGCCGTCAACATTCTTGCCGCCAACCAGCGCGACCTGTCGAATCGCTTTGCGAGGGCGGGTACCGATAAATTCGCCAACCAGGATTGGCATGCCGAGATTACCGGTTCGCCGATAATCGAAGGAGTTGTAGCCTGGTTTGATTGTGAGCATTTCGAGCAGGTCGAGGCGGGCGATCACATCATTTTGATTGGCAGGGTGTTGCAGTACGCTTATAACACGCATGCGCCGCTCGGTTTTTGTCGCGGCGCCTATGTTTCATTCGGCATGACACCGGGCATGCTGCAGCTGGTTTCATCTCCGGGTAGTCTGCGGGTTGGCGCCATCATAGAGTCCAACGGTAAGATATTGCTGGAGCGCAATCATGAAACCGGTCAGTTACACCTGCCCGCGTCTGAATCGGTAGGCGATGTCGCAACGCCCGGCAGCCTGCTCGCCAAGCTCGCTTCTGCAGGCATCGAGGTTGATTTACCGTTTATCTATGCGGCTTACCATGAAGATTCACAGCGCTTTGTTTATTACCTCGGCGAATTGTTATCGATAGATGATGCGGTTGAAACCAGCACCATGTGTTTTTACGAGTTTGATAACATCACCTGGGAGGAAATTAGCGATAGCGCGATTATCGCGATGCTCGAACGTTTTATCCGTGAAAAGAGGCTCGGGAACTACAGTATTTATATCGGCGATCGAGCACAGGGTGAGGTTCACCCCGCTTAACCCGGTTTGAGTCTCTAAAATATATAGCGTGTTGTGCAGAAAACTAACTAATAATCAACAATATCCGCACCCCCTGGCAGTGTCGCGTTAAGGCAATGTGAAGTCGCTGCAGTGTTAGCTCAACTGCCAGTTAGAACCTATTCTCAGTAGCTTAACTGCCTGCCTGGGCGGTTATTGAACGCGTGAGGTTTTTTTAATGACAGATTACGATGACGACGACTACGACGAAGAAGACGATCTCGATTTAAGCACTCTGCCCGATGATGAACTGGTCGAGCAAATGCATGACGATTTGTACAACGGCCTCAAGGAAGAAATAGCCGAGGGTACCGAGATTCTGCTCGAACGTGGTTGGGATGCCAACAAGGTTTTGAACGAAGCCCTGGTTGCGGGTATGACGATCGTCGGCATCGACTTCCGTGACGGCATTTTGTTCGTGCCGGAAGTCTTGATGTCAGCCAACGCGATGAAAGCCGGTATGGCGCTCCTCAAGCCTCTGCTGTCGCAATCGGACGAACCCACCGCCGGTAAGATGGTCATCGGTACTGTCAAGGGCGATATCCACGACATCGGAAAAAACCTGGTATGCATGATGATGGAAGGTGCCGGCTTCGAGGTTGTCGATCTGGGCATCAATACGCCGGTTGAAGATTACCTGGCCGCGCTCGAGGAGCATAAGCCCGAGATTCTCGGCATGTCGGCACTGTTGACTACTACCATGCCTTACATGAAAGTCGTCATCGATACCATGAAGGAGCAGGGAATCCGTGATGATTACATCATCCTCGTGGGTGGCGCGCCACTGAACCAGGAATTCGGTGAAGCCATCGGTGCCGATGCCTACTGTCGTGATGCAGCGGTTGCGGCCGATACCGCCAAGCAGCTCGTTGCCGAAAAGCGGGCCGGCTAGGGGCGTCGGGCCAGGCTGCCGGAGTGTTAGCGCGGGATGAAAAAATCAGACTCGATACTGGTAATCACCTGTGCTGCGATCGCGCGCGAAGTCAATGAAATAAAGAAACTCGGGCAGTGGTCGCAAATGGATCTGCAGGCTATCACCGCCGACCTGCATGCCCGACCCGAAAAAATCCCGGCCGCGGTTGCCGACAAGATTGACCGTGCGCGCGACCAGTATGACCATATATTTGTTGCCTATGGTGATTGCGGAACCAGCGGCGAACTCGACCGGGTGCTTGAGGCGAAGGGTGTCAAGCGTTTGCCGGGCGCGCACTGTTACGATTTTCTTGCCGGACGCAAAAACTACGAGCAAATGCAGGAACAGGAACCAGGCACTTTTTACCTGACCGACTTCCTGGCGCAGCATTTTCAACGTTTGGTGATCGAGATACTGGGCATCGATCGCCATCCCGAATTACTGGAGATGTACTTCGGCAATTACACGCGCCTGGTTTACCTGGCGCAGACGGATTCGGGCGAGTTGACGAAGCTGGCGCGCGCTGCGGCCGATCAGCTGGGTTTGCGTTTCGAGCGCAAGTTCACCGGCATGGGTGAAATGGTGCCGGAACTGGATGCGGCGATGCAGGAGGCAATGTGGGGCAGATAAAAATTGTCTACTGGCGCGATATTCCCGGACAGGTCGTGGTTCGTGAAGGACGACGCAGTAAGCGGTTGCGGCTGCCGCTGCGATTCATGAAAGCGATCGAGCGCGCCGGGTATCGTCTCAGGAAAAAACAGCAGGATGCATTATTCGAGCCCTGGCACGATGTTACCCAGTCTTTTGAAGGTGACATCAATGAGCAGGCAGCGCAATTGGTACGACAGCTGGAGGAACGTTACACGGATGACGTTCTGGAAACTTTAATTCGAGCCAGCGGCGTTGACGAAACCCGTAGCCGAAACGCATGATCGGAGTAATCCTTGTATAGATTTCGTCAATGGTCGGTTAAGCATTCGAGAAAACTGGAAGCGGTTTATCGAAACTTTGAACCGGTTTTGATCAAGCTGCACCCGATATTCAAGACGCTTGGTTACGGGCGGCTTGAGAAACCGGTGCGTGTCCTCGAGAAAACGGTAAAGGGATTAATGTTCGATTGCCAGATGTGCGGTAAATGCGCGCTTAGCGCCACCGGCATGTCCTGTCCGATGAACTGCCCGAAATCGATTCGTAATGGTCCCTGTGGTGGTGTGAGGCTCAATGGTCACTGTGAAATCAAACCCGAAATGCGCTGTGTCTGGGTAGATGCCTGGCAGGGCAGTAAGCAAATGCGGGATTCGCAGGCAATCCAGCAGGTGCAGATACCCGTCAACCATTTGCTCAAAGGCAGTTCGTCGTGGTTGCGCGTGGTACGCGACGTGTATGACGCACGTGAAAAAGAGACCGTCCAATGACCGTAACTCGCGAACCGCATTCTGGAAATCCACTGCCGCAAAAAGAAGGTCATGTTTCGACCGGCCGGCTCGAGCGGGTTTTGCGTTCCGGGAAATTCGTGGTTACCGCCGAACTGGCACCACCGGATTCCGCGCTGGCCGAAGACGTTTACGAACGCGCGCGTCTGTTTGACGGGTACGTCGATGGAATGAATGCGACCGATGGGTCGGGGGCGCACTGCCATATGTCCAGTGTTGCAATGTGTGCATTGCTCACCAATGTCGGCTACTCGCCCGTGTTGCAGATATCCTGTCGTGACAAGAATCGCATTGCGATCCAGGGAGATGTGCTCGGGGCCGCGGCGATGGGTGTTTCCAATGTCCTGTGTTTGAGCGGAGACGGGGTTCAGGTTGGCGATCATCCGGAAGCCAAGCCGGTATTCGATCTCGACAGCATGTCGCTGCTTGAAACCATTCGCATCATGCGCGACGAATCGCGCTTCCTGAGCGGCCGGTCAATTACGTCACCACCACAACTGTTTCTCGGCGCGGCGGAGAATCCGAGCGCCCCTCCGTTTGATTTAAGGCCTTATCGGCTGGCCAAGAAGATAGCCGCGGGTGCCCAGTTTATTCAGACACAGTATGTTTTTGATATCGATCATTTGCGTGCCTTCATGGCAAAGTCGCATGACCTCGGATTGCTCGAGCAGTGTTTCATTATTCCGGGCGTGGGACCTCTGGCCTCGGCCCGCACCGCGCTGTGGATTCGCAACAACGTACCCGGCATCCATATCCCGGATGCAATCATAAAGCGGCTCGAGGGAGCGCAGGAACCGAAGAAAGAAGGCCGCAAAATCTGCATCGAGCTGATTCAGCAGATCAAGGAGATCGAAGGTGTCAGCGGCGTGCATGTGATGGCCTACCGCCAGGAAGAAGCGGTCGGTGAAATCATTCAACAGTCTGGCGTGCTTGATGGGCGAGTCCCGTGGTACCCGGGTTGTGAGGTTCAGTCCAATTCTGCCTGAATCCGGGTTCGAATCGGTTCAAGAGTCAGAGAAGTTGATATTTTGAGGATATAACAATGACAGAAACGGTTGTCAGTTCAGCTACCAGAGAATTAGTGATTGGCTTTGAGCGTCCGTTCGTACTGATCGGCGAGCGCATCAATCCAACCGGCCGTAAAATCATGGCCGACGAGATGAAGAATGGCGATTACAGCCGTGTACAAAGCGATGCCCTCGCCCAGGTTGCGGCGGGCGCACATATGCTTGACGTCAACGCTGGTATCCCGTTGGCGGACGAGCCGCGCATTCTGGCCGAATCGATACAACTGGTGCAGAGCCTTACCGACGTACCGCTCAGTATCGACTCGTCCATCATCGATGCGCTTGAAGCCGGGCTCGCCGTCTACCAGGGCAAGGCGCTGGTTAATTCGGTGACCGGTGAAGACGAGAGCCTGGAACGGGTTCTGCCGCTGGTCAAGAAGCACGGGGCCGCGGTGGTCGCAATTTCGAACGACGAAACCGGTATTTCGGAAGATATCGACGTGCGTTATAGCGTCGCCAAAAAAATTGTTGAACGTGCCGCTGATCATGGCATTGCAGCCAGCGACGTTGTGGTCGATCCGCTGGTTATGCCGATCGGCGCGATCAACAGTGCCGGACGCGAGGTGCTCAGGTTGATCCACCGCTTGCGTACCGAACTCAAGGTCAACACGACCTGTGGTGCGTCCAACGTCAGCTTCGGATTGCCCAATCGCAATGGTTTCAACGGTGCATTTATCAGCATGGCGATCCAGGCCGGGATGACTTCGGCAATTACCAATCCGTTGCATGCCGAAGTCGTCGCAGCGAGTCTGGGCGCCGATGTCATGCTCGGTAAGGACCCGGATTGCGCACGCTGGATCAAACATTTTCGTGAGCCTGCACCCGAGGGTAGTATGGTTCGCGGAACCGGTCGTCGTGGCGGACGTCGACGGCGCTCGGTCGCCTGAGTTGATTCTCTGAACCCGGGTTACATTACCTTGGAAGAAGAAGCCAGTGTTCTGTTCATGCCCTCGGGTCTGCGTGGCCAGGTGCCAATCGGGACCACGGTACTCCAGGCAGCCCAACGCCTGGGTGTTGATCTAGAATCAATTTGCGGCGGCCAGGGTAAGTGCCGCAAGTGCCAGGTGTTACCTCAGGAAGGTGAATTTTCGAAACACGGTATTGTTTCGCGCGCCGAGCATCTTTCCGGCCTCACCGAGACCGAGCTTCATCACCAATCCAGGAAACGCCTTAAAAACGGTCGGCGCCTCGGATGTAATGCCCGTATTCTCGGTGACCTGGTGGTCGACGTCCCCGAAGAAAGCCAGCAGCACAAGCAGCATATCGCCAAGGCAGTTACCGCCTACGATATCCAGGTCTTGCCGGCTGTACGTTTGTACACCGTGACCTTGCCAGAGCCTGACATGCATTCCCCGATTTCCGATAAACGACGCCTGCAGCAGGCCCTGGTGAAAGAACATGAATTACCCGTCATGGATTGCGAACTGTCGCAACTGCGATTGCTGCAGCCCGCGCTCGCAAAAGCCGGCCGTAAGATTACCGTGGCGGTATACCAGTTCCAGCAGATAATTGGTGTCTGGCCGGGTGAAAAAAAGGAAATATTCGGGCTGGCGGTAGATCTCGGTTCGACCACAATCGCGGCGCAGCTCTGTGACTTGTATACGGGCGAAGTGGTTGCCACGGCAGACACGATGAATCCGCAAATCCGCTTCGGCGAGGATTTAATGAGTCGCGTCTCTTACGTAATGATGAATGAGGGCGGTGACACCGCGATGACGCAGGTGGTTCGGGAAGCCTTTAACCAGCTTGCCAGGCGTGCTGCCAAGTCGGCCGGCGTACAGCCCGAGGATATCCTGGACATGACCGTGGTTGCGAATCCAATCATGCACCACCTGTTTCTGGGTATCGATCCGACGCCGTTGGGCACCGCACCCTTCACGCTGACGACCGATCAAACCCAAGTATTGCGTGCCGCCGAACTCGATATTCAGCTGCATCCGGAAACGCGCATATGCACTTTACCCTGTATTGCCGGCCACATCGGTGCCGACACTGCCGGGGTCATCCTGTCGGAACGACCAGACCTGGCCGAGGAAAACGTGTTGCTGGTTGATGTCGGCACCAATGCCGAAATCGTGCTCGGAAATCGCCATCGCCTGCTGGCGGCATCCAGCCCGACGGGTCCTGCCTTCGAAGGTGCCCAGATAACGTCCGGGCAGCGTGCGGCTCCTGGTGCGATCGAGCGTGTCCGCATTGATCCGGGGACACTGGAACCGAGTTTTCGAGTGATCGGATGCGATGCCTGGTCCAACGAACCTGACTTCATGGACAAGAGTGCACGGGCCGGGGTTAGTGGTATTTGCGGATCCGGCATTATTGAAGTGGTTGCGGAAATGTTCCTCGCCGGCGTCATAGATCAGGACGGCGTGATTGGACCTGTCCCGGGTAAAAACAGCGAGCGCATTGTTAAAGATGGCCGCACCTATTCATACCTGCTGCAGGATGGCGAGCGTCCGATACGCATTACCCAGAATGACGTGCGTGCGATTCAGCTTGCCAAGGCAGCGCTGCATGCCGGGACCCGCTTGTTAATCGACCACATGGGCATCGATAAGGTCGATCGCATCGGCCTGGCCGGTGCCTTTGGCAGCCATATTGATGTCAAGTACGCGATGGTGCTGGGATTGATACCGGACTGCGATCTCGACAATGTCGGGTCGGTGGGTAACGCGGCGGGTACCGGTGCGCGAATCGCGTTATTGAATTTCCCATCACGTATTGAAATCGGTGAAATTCTGCCCAAGGTGGAAAAAATCGAAACCGCGATAGAGCCCAAATTCCAGGAGTATTTTATTGACGCGATGGCACTGCCGCACAAAACCGATGCTTACGAGGAACTCTCGAAGGTCGTAAAACTGCCCGCGCCCAAAGCCAAGGCTGAAGGTAGCCCGGGCGACGAACGCAAGCGCCGCTCCCGTCGTCGTCGCGATCGCAATTAGCTCGCGAGGTCGGCTTCCTCGGCGGCGGATTTCTGCTGTAGTTTGCGACGCTCATCGCGTGGTGGTATACCGAACAGGTCCCGATAACATTTACTGAAATGTGGCGCAGAAATGAATCCGCAGGCAAGCGCAATGTCGACAATCGATTTGCTGGTTTGCAGCAGTAACAGGCGCGCGCGGTTGAGGCGTAGGTTCAGGTAATATCGCGTCGGAACGCAGTTCAGATGCTTTTGAAACAGGCGTTCGAGCTGGCGCCTCGAAATTCCGACGTAGTTGGAGAGCTCGTCGAGACTGATCGGTTCTTCGATGTTGGCTTCCATTAAAGTCACGGCCTCGGTGAGCTTGGGTTGATTCGAACCCAGTGCCAGGTGCAGGGGTATGCGCTGGCGATCGTCCGAATTGCGGATACGTTCACACATGAATTGTTCCGATATGTGGGTAACCAGTTTATTGCCATGACGGTCCTGGATCAGTTTCAGCATCATGTCCATCGAGGCTTGCCCGCCCGCGCAAGTAATTCGATCCCGATCAATCAGGAACAGATCATCGCTAACGTTAACCTCGGGAAATTCCTCGCGCAGGCTGGCGATGTTTTCCCAGTGAATGGTACATTTGTAGCCGTCCAGTAAACCGGCACGGGCCAGCAGGTAGCTGCCGGTGCAGAGGGCGCCGATGACGATATTGTTGCGCTTGGCGATTCGGCGCAGCGCAAACTGCAGTTGCTTGGACCAGGCATCGACGATGTCGGCGCCGCCGCAAACAAACAAAATGGACATCTCGCCGGCATTTTCGATGCTGTCGTCGGGAGTTATTTCCAGTCCGTTACTGGCCTTTTCCGGTAAACCGTCAATGGTGTAAACGCTCCAGCAATAGAGTTCCTTGCCGGCATCGCGATTGGCCATACGCAACGGTTCGATGGCCGAGGTAAACGCAATCATCGAGTAATTTGGGACTTGTAAAAAACCGAAGTGCTCGGGTTTTGATGCGGTTTTTTCGTCAGTCATAGGGTTGATTGTAGCGGAGCGCGTCTCGAATTTGATCACAAAGTGATCAATCGCCAAAATACTAGCCCCTAATTTCCCCCATTGCACGTCATTTTTACAGCAGACTTTGAGCCCGTCGAGGTGCCTCATCGTATGGTAAGTCTCTCCGAATATAGCTCGCAAAAGTGTAGCGCGGCAGGGATGCCGCGCTCCAAGCGATTCCATGGATGGACCAACCGGCGCTTGCGCCGGTTGGGAGCGTCTTTTGCGAGCTATATCCAGAGAGGGCGTTCGTATAGTTTAAACGCGACGAGCGACCTGGATTTAATGCTCAGTCAAGAAACCGATCACATGTGCAGATTTGTTTCGAGGGGATGGTAAGTTAGACCATGGAGTCGGGCATCGAATCTTTGCGCTGCTTGATGTAGGCCAGCAGGGCTTCGTCGATATCGGGATCGAGAGGCGGTGCCTCGTACTCGTTGAGCAGTTTCTTGAAGCGCTTGTTGCAACGCTGTGCATGATCGAGACTACCCTCGGATTCCCATTGCTCGAAACTATTATTGTCGGTAATCGGTGATCGGTAGAACGCGGTTTTGAAATTATTCTGTGTGTGATTGCATCCCAGGAAATGTACGCCGGGACCGACTTCGCGAATCGCATCCATGGCCTGGCCGTTCTCGGAGAGATCGACACCTCCCAGCAGGATTTCCATCATCGCCGCCTGATCCGCGTCCATGATGAATTTTTCATAACCCATCGCGAGACCACCCTCCATCCAGCCCGCGGTATGCAATACAAAGTTAACGCCGGCCATCACCGCGGGGTAAAGTGTGGCGGCAGCCTCGTAGGCCGCCTGTGCATCGGGTAGCTTGGAACCGCAGAGCCCGCCACCGGAACGGAATGGTACGCCGAGTCTGCGCGCCAGGGCCGCCATGACATAAAGTACCAGCGCGGGTTCCGGAGTACCAAAGGTCGGGGCACCCGACTGCATCGACATTGAACTCGCGAAGCTGCCGAAAATAACTGGCGCACCGGGATTAACCAGCTGTACGAAAGTAATACCGGCGAGTGCCTCGGCGAGAGACTGGGCCGCGGTGCCGGCTACGGTTACCGGTGACATCGCACCGGCAAGGATAAACGGCGTGATGATCGTGGCCTGGTTGTTTTCGGCATATACCTTGGCGGCACCCAGCATGGTATCGTCGAAGGTCATTGGCGAGTTTGCGTTGATCAGGCTGGTTGCGTAGGTGCGCGGGCGTCCGGTTTCGGGATCGATATAATTTTCACCGGCAATGATTTTGATCATTTCGACGGTATCAACCGCACGTTCGGGCGCGGTTACCGAGCCCATAAATGCCTTGTCGGAATACTTGATATGCGAGTAAACCATATCCAGGTGGCGTTTGTTGACCGGAACATCGACCGGCTCGCAAATGGTGCCACCGGAGTGATGAAGGCTTGGTGACAGGTAGGTCAGCTTGACGAAGTTTTGAAAATCCTCGAGGTTCGCGTAACGACGACCCTTGTCCAGGTCAAATACGAACGGGCTACCGTAGGCGGGAACAAAAACAGTATTTTTACCGCCAATCCGAACGCTGCGTGCCGGATTGCGCGCGTGTTGCGTGTATTCAGCCGGCGCCGAAGCCTGGATAATGGAGCGGCACAGGCCGCGGGGAAAACGAACCGTGACACCATCGACTTCGGCACCGCCTTGTTTCAGGATTTCGAGTACCTCGGGCATATCCCGAAACTCGATGCCGACTTCCTCGAGAATGGTGTCGGCGTTGTTTTCGATAACTTGCAACCCTTCCTCGTCGAGCACCTCGAAAACGGGGATCTTGCGTTTTATGTATGGCGCACTGACGCTTTCGGTCGTGACACCAGCCCGTCGCGCGTCACGCCCGCCGCGTCCGCGTCGATTCCTGGATGCCCGTCTTGCTTCGCTCATGGTTGGTTCCTCGTAATCCTGTCGAAGGAATTGCGAAATAAACAATCAAGTATGGTTTTTGACCATTTTAAGGGCTGATCTAAGCGCGACCCTGAACTGTTTGCCAGCGCCATATCGGTTTTTGGGAGGGCAGTGTTAGCAGTTGTGGATGCAGCTAATATCGCTAGAATGAGGTTCGAATCCAGAGAAATCAACGGAGGTTGCGGTTATCAGCGATGATCCCGAAATAATCGGTATCCTTTTGATCGAGGGTTACCCGATCATTCCTTTCAGCTGCGTGGTCGATGCTTTGCGTGCGGCCAATCGTTTATCGGGCAAGAAACTTTATCAATGTGAGTACTACGCACCCGATGCCGAACCGGTATCTGCATCCTGTGGTATTACCGTGCCTACCCGGGCACTCGCTGATGTAAAAAATTTGAAAACCCTGATCATTGTCGCACCCAACACCGCACAACATTTTGACGACGCCAATACGATTAAACTGTTGAAGACGATGGATCGGCAGAAAGTGAACCTGGGTTCGGCAAGCTCAGGCAGCTTCATCCTCGCGCGCGCCGGCCTGCTCGATGGATGTCGTTGCACAATACACTGGGAAAACATTCCGGTTTTCAAGGAACTGTACCCCCAGCTCGATGTTAGCTTCACACTTTACGAAATTGCCGAGCGCCGCTTCACTTGTTCCGGGGGTATCGCGGCACTCGATATGACGCTCAAGTTGATTGAAAATCAGTACGGGCGGAAACTCGCCCAGCAGATTTCACAGCAGTTTCAACACGACCGTATCCGTACCGAGATCGATTCGCAGCAAATGGCAGATCGCATGGACCTGGCAATGAATGCGCCGAAACTTATCGATGTTATCAACCTGATGGAAAATAATATTGAAGTGCCGCTGCCGCTGCCTGCAATTGCCGCAAAGTGTAAGCTTTCGCTGCGCCAGATAGAACGCCTGTTTCACAAGTACCGTAATGTAACGCCGAGCCAGTATTATCTGTCGTTGCGCTTGATGCATGCCAAGCAGCTTTTACTCAATACCAATCATAGCGTGATCGATATTTCGCTAGCCACAGGATTTGAAACCCAGTCCTATTTCACTGCTTGCTACCGCAAGCATTTCGGGAGTTCACCGCGTAACCATCGGTCACAGGTGGCTACCGAAATAAAAGATTAGTCACACTGAAATGACCCAGCCCGTCCTAGTACTAGGTGCCGGTATTGTCGGAATCAGCTGTGCGCTCGAGTTGCAGCGGCGCGGTTACCGCGTAACACTCATCGACCGCCGGGGCCCCGGGGAGGAAACATCTTCGGGCAATGCAGGTATTTTAAGTTACAGCAATATCACACCACTGGCTGATCCTTCGCTACTGCCGCGGTTACATCGACTGATCCTGAATCTTGATGCCGATTTTTTGATGCACTATCCCCATCTGATCTCACTGTTTCCGTGGTTGCTGAGATTCGTTTTACGCTGTCGACGGAAAACCTTTTTACACGATGGAGATGCAATGGCCGCTTTGACCCTGGCATCGATAGATCTGCATAAACAATGGATTGCAGAGGCGAATGCACAGGATTTGCTAAATCAGGTCGGCGGCCTGAAACTATATCGACATCAAGTGACTTTTCTGCGCGATGAGTTAGAGCGTGAGTTACTGGAACGTTGTGCGGTAAAGCATACATTACTCAACGCTGATGAGGTCTACGCGCTAGAGCCGTATCTGAAACCTGTTTTCGCACGCGGTGTTTTGATCGATGAATCGGTTTCGATTCGCAATCCCGAGAAACTTTGCAAGGCTTATGCACAAATGTTTGTCGCAGCGGGCGGGCAGATCAGGCGCGCCAATATTCAAACGCTGCGTCAACAGCCCAAGGGCTGGGAGCTGACCAACGACCAGGGTATTGAAACTGTTACCCGGCTGGTTGTCTGTATGGGTGCGTGGACTCCCGAACTGATCGGTCAGCTCGGTTACTCTAATCCACTCGCAATTGAACGCGGATACCACACGGTTTTTGCAGCGGCAGGATCGGCCAGCTTATCCCGCCCAATCTTCGATGTTGATGCGAGCTATGTCATGGCACCGATGGATATGGGTTTTCGGGTCACAACCGGAACCAATCTGACGCGACGTGAAACAGCACCAGACCCGCGCCAGGTCGCGCTGGTTATTCCACGAGTGCGCGAGGCCTTTCCGGTGGGTGACGTCATCATGCGGGATCCGTGGATGGGAAGACGCCCGACGGTACCCGATACCCTGCCGCTGATCGGACCGGCGCCGCATCATGAAAACCTGTGGCTTGCATTCGGGCATTCACACATGGGACTGACGATGGGTCCGGTCACGGGACAGTTAATTGCCAACTTTATCGACGGATGCGATCAACCGATTTCGCCACGAGCCTGTGATCCGGCACGATACCTCCAGGGCTAGTTGAACTTGCTCAAACTTCTGATCGCCGAAGAGCGTCCGAGCATCTGCCGAAACTTCCCGATATCCTCGCGCTTGTAGGCTGTGGCTTCCTCCAGTGCTGCCTGAAATTCTTCGGATTTCAGGATTGAAACATATCGATCCACGACGCGCGAGGCGGGTTCATAAGGTAATTCGCAGGCATGTCTGTACTGGTTAGTCGCTTCACCTGCGATATCCGCGGTCGTTGGGGTATTGTCAACCAGGTCGAATGACATGTGCAGGCTGAAAGGGGCACTCGTTATGCAGCGATGTGGCACACCTGCGCGAAGATAAAGCGCATCGCCCGGTCGCATCGGAATTTCCTGCATCACGGGCCCTAGTTGTTGATCGTTCAGGTCCTGTATCTCGGCATAGCGCCGCTGCTGCGGTTGAAACAATTGCCAGTTCTTTTTACCGGCGAGCTGAACCACGAGAACATCGTCGGCATCGCAGTGACCCTCGTAGGCTTCATTATCCTGCTGTGAAAAAAACACCTCGGCAGTGGTCAGCACACAGGGCAGGGAATTATCGAGCCGGGCGGCAAAATCGTTGATGTTAGAATCGAGCACATCGATCCCTTCAAGTACAACCGCTGCACCTTTGTTGATTTCGTTATTCAGCAGTTCCTTGTCCATGAAATACAATTTCCTGCTCTGCACGGTTTTGTAAAAACAACTCTTTTCCAGTTCCACGCGAATCCCGTCAAGCTTGACGTGTACCCACTCGGGTTTTAGCAATGGATTGTTCAGATGGCGTTGCAGGTCTTCCACTTTAAAAAAACTGGGATTGTTAATAACCCCGGAACGATGAGTGAAGGCTTCGGGCAGGTTATTGCGTTGTTGCAGGTAAAAATCGAGCAATGCCTGAAGTTCTTTATGTAGCTTTTGTTTCATACTGTAAATCTCGCCAGTTTCTAATCACCGATTTGAGGGCTCATCCCGAATTTTGACACCGACAGCCTTGTTTTGCTATTTCTGAAAATGAAAACTTGCCTGTTCGGGCTCCAGTGACTTCTTGCCGAGAATAAAATCCGCGGCACGGGCCGCGATCATTTGTATAGGCGCGTTGAGATTACCGCTGACTATATCGGGCATCACCGAGGCGTCTACCACGCGCAATCCTTCGATGCCATGCACCTTCATCTCCCGATCAACGACAGAATTGTTATCGTCGCCCATGCGACAGCTGCAACTGGGATGAAAATCAGTGGATGCCGTTGCCCGAATCCAGTTCTCGATGTCGGAATGAGACCTGGCCTTGGCGTGGGGCTCTGTGCGTTCACCGCGAAAAGCAATGAATGCGGATTGGGAAATCAGTTCATTAATCTTGTGATAGCCCTCGACCAGTTCACGCAGGTCAGATTCCTCGCCCAGGTAGTTGAAATTTACCGCTGGCTTGTCAGCCGGATTAGCCGAATGCAGCGAAATATGACCCCTGCTGGCCGGCCTTAGCTGGTCGGCTTGCAGCGTGAATCCCTGCGAAAGCCTGATTTTTCGGCCTTCGTAGGTCGCCGCGATCGGTGCAAAATGATATTGCAGGTTTGGATAGTCGACGTCCTGATTGCCTCGAATCAGGCCCCCGGCCTCCCAGATGTTGGAGGCGCCGAAGCCATCTTGAGTCCTAAGCCAACGTAAACCAATCTTGAGCTTGTTCCAGGGACGGGCGACGTGTTGATAAGTGATCGGCCGTGTACATCTCCAGGTGCAGTGAATCTTGAGGTGGTCCTGCAGGTTTTGACCCACCCCCGGCATTACTTGCCGGATTACAATATCGTGTCTCTTTAACTCTTCTGCCGGACCCAGACCCGAAAGCATCAGCAGCTGGGGTGATTTTATCGCGCCGCAGGAAACGATGACTTCGCGGCTGGCACGAATAATCTGTATCTTGCCTCGATGCTGAAACTTGACACCGATAGCACGCTGCTTGTCGAGTAACACCTGATCAACCAGGGCGCATATGACGAGATCCAGATTGGGCCGTGAAAGTGCCGGCTTCAGATGAGCGACCGCGGCGCTGCAGCGACGACCATCGCGGATCGTGCTATCCAGACGCGCCAGTCCCTCCGGTTTATAACCATTGAGGTCGTCCGATTTACCCTGGCCCGAGGTCGAACCCGCTTCCAGGAAAGCGTCGAATAAAGGATTTTCCAGCTTGGCGGTTGATACGCTCAGCGGTCCACTGTCACCACGCCAGGCGCTGGCGCCGCGCTCCGAAGTTTCACCGGCTTTGAAATAAGGCAGGCAGTCGGCGTAGCTCCAGCCGGTCAATCCCAGCGTGTCATTCCAGCGGTCGTAATCTTTAGGATGGCCTCGCATGTAGACCATCGAGTTGATCGATGACGAACCGCCAAGCACTTTACCTCGCGGCAGCTCGACCTGGCGTTGTTGCAGATTCGCCTCGGGCTCAGTTTGGTAATTCCAGTTGATGCTGGGATCCTTGTATACGCTGCTCACGCCGGCTGGAATGTGGATCATTAGCTTGCGATCCATCGGACCGGCCTCGACGATTAACACCGAATACTCGCCACTCTCGCTCAAGCGATTAGCGAGCACACACCCAGCTGATCCCGCACCGAGGATGATGTAGTCATATTCGGGTTTCATGCGCAGAGCATCGCAACTGTTTTACTTGAGGTCAAACCAAATTGATCAATTTGCTTGGATGGCGGAGGGGCTTGTCATATGATCGAAGCGTTCTTAAAAATGCAGGGATAAACATGACTGAAGTGTTTGATTTCGATCGTGAAATCGATCGAAGCGGGAGTCATAGCGCCAAGTGGGAGAAATACCGCAACCGGGATATCCTGCCAATGTGGGTTGCGGACACCGATTTCGCGGTTGCTCCCGAAATTCAACAGGCCTTGCATAAAAGGGCGGATCACCCTGTTTTCGGATACACCGAGACACCTGCACACCTGATAGAGCTTCTCGTTGCGCGCATGCAGCGACTCTATAACTGGACGGTCGATCCCGAGTGGCTGGTGTCTTTGCCAGGTATTGTCGGCGCGCTCTACCTTGCCTGTCGGGCCAACGGTAAAGCCGGAGATCCGGTATACCTCCCTGCCGTCATCTATCCCCCGTTCGCCAAGGCCCCGGGCTTTAACGCCATGGTTAACCAGCCAATCCCGATGTGTCACCGCGAACAGCGCATGATCATCGACATGGACTGGCTTGAGCAGCAACCGCGTCGCCCCGGAGAATTATTGCTGTTTTGCAACCCCCAGAATCCCGGCGCCTCGGTCTACCGAAAGGAGGAACTGCAGCGGCTTGCGGACATCGTTGAACGACAGGCGTTAACCCTGGTGTCGGATGAAATACACTGCGACCTGATTCTCGACAGGGACAAATCGCATATTCCGATTGCCTCGCTCGGTCCGAGTATTGAGCAACACAGCATCACCCTGATGGCGCCGAGCAAGACCTTCAACCTCGCGGGTCTGGGTTGCGCTTTTGCGATTATTCCGAATCCGCGTCTGCGCCGGGGCATGAAGGTAAATCCGTACATCGTTCCGCACGTGAATTTGATGGGTCTCGCCGCAGCAGAAGCGGCTTACGAATTCGGCGACGAATGGAATCGGCAGCAATGTGAATACCTCGCCGCCAACCGGGATTACCTGATCGATGCGATCAACCGCATCCCCGGATTGCAGCTGGGTCCGATCGAGGCAACTTACCTGGCCTGGATCGATGTGTCGGCACTCGGATTGGAGGATCCGATGAAATTCTTCGAAAATGCCGGAGTTGGGATGTCGCCCGGTCGCGATTTTGGTGATGTGAACTACATGCGGCTTAATTTCGGTTGTCCACGGCAGCGCGTGGAGCAGGCCGTCGAACGCATTCGCAAGGCCGTCGAGGCGCTTGTCTAGAAGCGATCATTTTCCTGCTGCGGACTTGATTGGTCATGTCGTTATTGTCTTTTCCGAGGTCGTTCTAGTGCGGCGTTAAACGATCTAATTCGGATAACCTTTGATTAATTAAGCGGAGTACGGCAGCGGTGCTCTATTCGAGCTGGCAACAACAAATACAGCAGGTCAAGTAATGGCAATTCCGACACATGTTAAATATCTCATTATTGGGGCGGGCATCCACGGTCTTAGTACCGCCTATCACCTGGCACAGCAGTTAAGAGCCCAGGGTAAGGGCGACGGAAAGGATATCCTGGTTGTCGACAAGAGTGGTATTGCTGCTGGTGCTTCCGGCATCGCTTGCGGCGTGGTACGGAACAATTACTTTCAACCGGCAATGCGCGAATTGATGGCGCACAGCGTCAGCATCTGGGAAACCGATCCAGAAGGCTATAGCTACCACCCGGTGGGCTATATGCAAATCAGTCCGGAAAGTATGCATGCCGATGTGGCTACCATTGCGCAGCAGCAAAAGGATATCGGTTATGAGTCTGTCTTCATTGAGGGTGAAAAGGAATCGGCGGACTATATGAAGAACATGTTCCATGACTGGCAGGCCCAGGGTATCACCTCGGTACTGCACGAAAAGCGCGGCGGTTATGCCAACAACACCAGGGCGATCTATGCGCTGGCGACCAGGGCCGAGAACGAGGGCGTACGCATCTTGACCGGCTGTACCGTTACTGGTTTCAAGAGTGATTCGGCCGGTGGCGCGATCATGGCGGTCGCGACTGACAAGGGTGAAATAGGTTGCGACCAGGTTGTCATTGGCGCCGGACCCTGGGCCAAGACCGTCTGGGATATGCTCGAACTCCCAAAAGCAATCAGCATCAAGGGCGCGGACGGTCAAATGCACAACAATATACCGATGTGGATTTACTGGTCATTGCAGGAAGGCACGCTCGGCGTCGATCCCGAGCTGCAGAAAACCAACGATGGTCAGTTCCCGCCGGTTATCCATGTCGACAGCAACGCGCCGCTGTATTCGACGTACGATGGCAGCCTGATCACCGACAAGATGTGGGGCATCTATTACAAGCCTGATTTTCACTTCGGCGGCATCCAGGGTGGTGCTGCACCGTACGCGATTGATACCGACCCGGATGATGTCGCGGTCGATCCCTACGGCGTCGATTCCCCCGATTTCGTGGTTGGCGAAGACTTTGCCCACATGTGGGTTTCGGCGCTCGCGCATTGCCAGAAGCGTTTCGAGGGCAAGTTCGAGTTCTACAAGAATGAGCCTTCCGGTGGTATCGGTTCTTTCACCCCGGATAGTTTCCCGGTGTTCGATGTGTTCCGCGAAAACTGCTACCTGATCGCCGATTCCAATCACGGCTATAAGATGCTCGGCGTTGGCAAACTGGTAGCCGAAGAGCTGTGCGGTCAGAAAAGCAGGTTACTGGAACCGTTTCGCTTCTCGCGTTACGCTGAGGGCAGGTTGCACCCGGTATCGAGTAGCCCGTTTCCCTGGAGCTGACGGGTACAGAGGATAGCGGGCAGGATTCAGGCGAAATGCAGCCGGGTACGATTGGCGAAGGCCACCAGCGATAACATGACCGGCACTTCGACCAGCACGCCGACGACGGTGGCAAGCGCGGCGCCCGAGTTCAGGCCGAACAGGCTGATCGCAACCGCCACAGCGAGCTCGAAGAAATTTGAGGTACCGATCAGCGCGGCCGGCGCCGCGGTGTTAAATGGTACCCGCCACAGGTAAGCCCAGCCGTAGGCAACGGCGAAGATTGCGTAACTCTGGATCAATAGCGGGATTGCGATCAGCAGGATAACCATCGGCTTGTCGATGATGGTCTGCGCCTGGAATCCGAACAACAACACGACGGTAGCCAGTAGCCCCATGACCGAGAAGGGTTTGATCTTCGCGGTGAAATCCGCGATGTGCTCGTGGTTACCCGTATTATCCAGCATCTTGCGAGTCATGTATCCTGCCGCCAGGGGGATAACCACGTACAAGATTACCGATAGCAGCAGCGTCTCCCAGGGCACGACTATATCGGTCACGCCGAGTAGCAGGGCCGCGATCGGCGCGAACGCGAACACCATGATGATGTCGTTGATCGAAACCTGTACCAGCGTATAGTTAGCGTCCCCGCGCACCAGTTGGCTCCAGACAAACACCATCGCGGTGCAGGGGGCAACGCCCAGCAGGATCATGCCAGCGATGTATTCCCTGCCGGTTTGGGGATCGACCAGTCCGGCGAAGACATGCTCGAAGAACAGCACGCCGAGTGCGGCCATGGTAAAAGGCTTGATCAGCCAGTTGACCACCAGCGTGATACACAGTCCACGTGGTTTCTTGCCAACACCCTTGATCGACGCGAAATCGACATTCACCATCATCGGGTAAATCATGATCCAGATGAGCACCGCCACCACCAGGTTGACGCTGGCGTACTCGATACCGGCAACCAGTTGAAAAAGTTGCGGTAGCGCAACGCCACAGGCCACACCGGCCGCGATGCAAAGTGCCACCCAGACTGACAGGTAACGTTCGAAGATGCCCATTATTTTTTGGCCGTAAGTCGTGTCGTATTGGTTGAAATCGTTGTTAGCAGCAACTGGAACCGGATTTGTCTTGCGGGCGACCGCAGCAGGCCGAATCAGCATTGGCATTCTTGATGATATCGGTGCCGTAAACCGGGCTTTCACCCAGCGTCAGGAAAGTCTCCCAGGCAATGCTGTCGGGATCGAAGATCCAGCTCTTCTCCGAGTTGGCATAGCAGCAGGTCGTTGCGCCTTCCTCGATCATCGGCGCGCCGGCGGTTTTCAGGCGCGCGTAGACTTCACCGAGTTCGCTGTTGTTCTCGACCTGGATGCCAAGGTGATCGAGGCCCTTGCGCTCACCACGGGTAGTGATGGCAAAGTTGACGCGCGGGTCGTCCAGCATCCACTTGGCATAATCTTCCTTGAGCACGGTGGGCTCGGCGTCGAATAACGAGTTGTAAAAACCGACCGAGGAATCGAGATCGGAAACCGAAATATTAACGTGCAGGCGTTTCATGAGTTTACTCCATTGAGGTTGGTTGGGTCGCAGCAGCGGGGTAGCAGGCTCTCGAGTACCGGCAAGCAGACCTCGGGATTACCCTCGCAGCATTCTTCCATCAGGAACGAAAACAGCGCGCGGGTGCCATCGAAGTCGATGCTGTAGATAATCGAGCGGCTTTCGCGCCTGGAGTTGACCAGGCCCGCGTTGACCAGGGTCGACAGGTGTGTCGACAGGGTGTTATGCGGGATTTCCAGCGCATCGGCAATGCGGCCGGCGGCCAAGCCCTCGCTGCCGCTGCGTACCAGCAGCCGGAAAGCCTTCAGCCTGGATTCCTGCGACAGTGCATTGAGCGCCTTTGCTGCATTAGATATGTCCATATGTCGACGATAATCGACATATGGTTGTAAGTCAAGAATATTTTGATGATCGGGTCGGCTTGTTATTGAAGGCTCGTCCCGCCTACAGTTATAAAGAAAGATTTGCAAATAATGAGCGGCCATTCAAAATAGGATCTCCAGAAATCGCTTAATTCAGACAGCAATTTATGGCACTAACTTTCGATTACATCATCGTCGGCGCGGGCTCGGCCGGTTGCGTACTCGCTAATCGTCTCAGCGAAGACCCGGCGGTCACGGTCGCATTGCTCGAATTTGGAGGTAGCGATAACAGTATCTTTATCCAGATGCCGACCGCGTTGTCGATCCCGATGAATATGGCGAAGTACAACTGGGGTTACAAGTCCGAGCCCGAACCCTATCTCGATAACCGTCGCATGGATTGCCCGCGCGGCAAGGTGCTTGGTGGGTCGTCATCGATAAACGGCATGGTCTACGTGCGCGGCCACGCGCAGGACTTTGACGAATGGGAAAGCCAGGGCGCGAAAGACTGGGGCTATCGCCATTGCCTACCCTATTTCAGGAAAGCCGATAACTGGGCCTTCGGTAGTGACGAATATCGATCCCAGGATGGTCCACTGGCAGTCTGCAATGGCAATAATATGCAGAATCCCCTGTACCGGGCATTCATTGAAGCGGGTGAACAGGCCGGCTACATGAAAACCGCGGATTACAACGGTCGCCAGCAGGAAGGTTTCGGTCCGATGCACATGACGGTAAAGGACGGCGTGCGCTGGTCAACGGCAAATGCTTATTTAAAGCCGGCACGGGAGCGACCCAACCTGGAAGTTATCACCGGTGCCCTGACCCAGCGCATTGTGCGCGACGGCAAGCGCGCTACTGGAGTCGAGTTCATCCGCGCAGGTGGCAAGCAGACCTTGAATGCCGGTCGCGAGGTGATACTCAGCGCCGGCCCGATTGCGTCACCCCATTTGCTGCAACTATCTGGCATTGGCCCGGCCGCGGTATTACAAACGGCCGGTATCGAGGTTGCCCACGATCTGCCGGGTGTCGGTGAAAACCTGCAGGACCACCTCGAATTCTACTTCCAGTTTCGCTGTAACCAGCCCATTACGCTGAACGCCGAACTCAGCCCATGGCGCAAGTTTTTAATCGGTTCCCGCTGGTTGCTGACCAAAAAGGGCCTGGGCGCGACTAACCATTTTGAATCCTGTGCGTTTATTCGCTCGAAGGCCGGGGTGAAATGGCCCGACATCCAGTATCACTTTCTGCCGGGGGCGATGCGCTACGATGGCAATGCCGCCTTCGATGGACACGGTTTCCAGGTACATGTCGGCCATAACAAGCCCAATAGTCGTGGCACCATCAAGGCACGCACGCCGAGTGTTCAGGACAAGCCCGAGATTATTTTTAATTATCTGCAACGCCAGGAGGATATCGAGGCCTATCGTGCCTGCGTGCGCTTAACGCGCGAGATCATTGGTCAGCCGGCGATGGATGCCTATCGTGGCCCCGAAATTCAACCCGGCGAATCGATTCAAACTGATGAAGAAATCGATGCCTTCGTGCGTAGCGCGGTCGAATCGGCCTATCATCCCTCCTGTGCCTGCCGCATGGGTGAAGACGATATGGCCGTGGTCGATTCGAAAACCCGGGTGCGCGGAATCGATGCCTTGCGCGTGGTGGACTCGTCGATTTTTCCAACCATTCCGAACGGCAACCTGAACGCACCGACGATTATGCTGGCCGAGCGTGCGGCGGATATCATCAAGGGCAAGGGCATGCTCGAAGCCTCCGACGCCAATGTCGGTCTTGGCCAGGACTGGGAAACGCTGCAGCGCTCCACCACGACCTAGCAATTCGGGCGTTTATTTAGAGTCGTTTCGGTAAATGAGAACGAATGTCGTCAATACTGTGGTTGACCAGGTCCTTGCTTATCTCGCCCTCGAGCAGCGCGCTGCATTGTTTGTTCATAGAAGAGCGCAGCAAACCCAGGAATTTCGGTGATGCGACAAGGTAAACCCTGCGCAGGTCGCTGCCTTGTCGAAGCCTGTCAATTTCAACACATAATTCATCGGCAAAATTTTTCATCTCCTTGTCGTGAGCCGTTCTTTCATGCCCCATGGAATGTTTACCATATCCCCCTGCATCGGATTCGCTACCGGTTCCATCGCTGACAAGGTCCTGCTCGCGCAGGCGGCTCTCCGGATGAATGAAATCCCTGTCATCGATCAACGGGCTTTGCCCGCTCTCAGCCACCAGAATTCTTGCCTTACTGCCGTCTGCGACCACAACACATATGGACATTTTCGTACCCCCTAGATATTGGATAAATAAATTGACTCTACTATGAAATCGGGAAACGGCTATCGACGCAGATCAATAAAATCCGCGTAAATCCCGGTTTAAGTCCGGCCGACATCAGCCGATAAGGTCTAATATATTCTATGGTCCTTGAATAATCTGATTCTTCCCCGGGGAAGCATAAGCATGCAAAGCAATACTGCAACACTCGACCATTCGGCTCTGAAACGGATTCGAAGTCTGGCGCTATTCAACGATAAACAACTCGACAACCTGGCCGCCAGGCTTGAACTAAAAACTGCCCAGCCGAAGCAGCGCATCATCGGCTTGGGTGATACGGGCGACTACGGTCTGTACCTGTTGAGTGGCGAAGCAATCAGCCAGGACCGGGAAGGCACCCGGTGCAAGGTGGTATCCGAAAGCGATGGTCAGCTACAGCCGATCGCGCAGATTCGGCCGAGTCTTTATGATATCGAAACGCTTTCACCGGTTGTATATCTCGAGATTCCCAACGAACTGCTCACCCAGATGTCATTGCTCGAGGAAACCGCCAGCGCCGGCATGGAAGTCGATATCATAGAGCAATCGGAAGAAGCGAATCGTCTTACCATCAGCCTGTGCCAGGATATCAGCAGCGGCAGCATTTCACTGCCGACGATGCCAGAAGTGGTTCACAAGATCAAGCAGGAATTTGCCGGCGATGACTTTGATGTAGCTAAGATAACGGGGCTGATCCAGTCTGATCCGTCGATAACAGCCAAGCTGCTGAAAGCGGCCAACAGCCCGCTGTATCGAGGTAGCGAACCTATCGAGACCTTGCAGCAAGCCATCCTGCGCATGGGAATGGACGTGATTCGAAAGCAGATCATGATTTACGCGGCGTCGGAACTGTTCCAGTCAAAATCAGCAGGCATGAGAAACCGAATGCAGTCACTATGGAAAAACAGTCGTAAAGTCTCTGCATTCAGCCGTATTCTTGCAGTCAGGTCGGGACATTTCGATCCTGAAATGGCCCAGATGGCGGGATTGATATGCGACCTCGGGATAGTCGCAATACTGGATTATGCGCAAACGCATGGCGATCTCTACGACGATGATGAGGCCCTCGACCAGACCATCCGCGCGATGCATTCCCCTATCAATGGCATGTTCCTTTACCAGTGGAAGTTGGGTGACGATATCGTCACCGTTGGCGAGGAATCCCGTAAATGGTTTCGAAACCATCGCGACGCCGCCGACCTTTGTGACCTCGTGCTTGTTGCTCGCTATTACAGTCTCATCGGTACCCGTGCCCAGAAAGGTCTGCCGGCGCTTGCAAAGATGCCGGCATTTTTAAAACTGCAGCTGGAATTCAGCGCCGAGGACAGTGCCAGCTTTGTCCAGGAGTCCCGAACTGAAGTCGCCGCCATCGAAAGCATGCTTGGATCGGTTTGACAGGTTTGTTTTTCGAAGCTTGATCCAGATAATTTCAACAATTCGCTTTCCGGGTAACCGGCTCCCGTATTTCTTCAGCGAGTGGAAAACAACAACCTCTCCGGATTGACCTTCGGTTCAGCCGACAATCGCGAGCAACACGCCTGCCGCAACGGCCGAGCCGATGACCCCTGCCACATTCGGGCCCATCGCGTGCATTAACAGAAAGTTTTGTGGGTTTGCCTGCAAGCCGATCTTGTTGGCGACACGTGCTGCCATCGGTACCGCTGAAACCCCGGCGGCGCCAATCAGGGGATTAACCGCCTTGCCTGTGACCCGGTACATGATTTTACCCATGATGACACCGGCCGCGGTTCCAATTGAAAATGCGATCATGCCCAATAGCAGAATGCCGAGGGTTTCGGCACTTAAAAACTTGTCGGCAGCTAGCTTGGAGCCAACCGAGAGCCCAAGGAATATAGTCACGATATTGATTAACTCGTTTTGCGCGGTATTGCTCAAACGATCGACCACGCCGCTTTCCTTGAGCAGGTTACCGAAGCAGAGCATCCCGACCAGTGGGGTCGCCGACGGTAACAGCAGCAGCGTTACCAGCAGCAGGATCAGGGGAAATAAAATCCGCTCCAGTTTCGAAACCTTGCGCAGTTGCGTCATTCTGGTCTTGCGTTCTTCCTTGGTGGTCAGCAACTTCATGATCGGCGGCTGTATGATCGGCACCAGCGCCATGTAGGAGTAAGCCGCAACCGCTATCGCGCCGAGCAGGTCCGGTGCCAGGCGCGAACCGACATAAATCGCGGTCGGTCCGTCGGCGCCACCAATAATTGCGATCGCGGCCGCGTCGGCGAGGCTGAACTCGATACCCGGAATCAGGTTCATCGCGATCGCGCCAAACAGCGTAAAGAAAATCCCAAACTGCGCTGCGGCACCCAGTATCATCAGGCTGGGTCTCGCCAGCAACGGGCCGAAGTCGGTCATCGCGCCAACACCCATGAAAATCAGCAAGGGGAACACGCCGGTCTCGATGCCTGCCTGGTAAAGAATACCGAGCAATCCGTCGGGGCCAGCAATGGCGGCGACCGGGATATTGGCGAGAATGCCACCGAAGCCGATTGGAATCAGCAACAGGGGTTCGAAGCCCTTATGGATTGCGAGGAAGATGAGCAAACCACCCACCAGGATCATGATCACCTGGCCGAAGGTGAAATTGTACAACCCGGTCGAAGCCCAGAGTTGCAGTAGGCCTTGCTCCATCTGGTTTAGCCTATGGTCATCAGGGATTGATCGGCCTGGATCGCATCACTCTTCTTGATCGCGATCGAAACAATCTTGCCGCTCGCGTTGGCACGAATCTCGGTTTCCATTTTCATCGCTTCGACGAGGATCACCGGATCACCTTCATTGACGGTGTCCCCGACCGCGACCAGGATATCGATAACGCTGCCGGCCAGTGGTGCCCTGATTTCGGTTCCACCCGCGCTGACGGGTGCTGCAGTTGCCACTGGAGCCGCGGCAGCGGCTGTCGCGACCGGGGTGACTTGGCTGATATCGCCATCTCCTGGGCCCACGACGACGTCGTACTGGGTTCCGTTTACGCTGACACGGTAACTCTCGGTTGTTGCGTCAGCGACAGGCGCTGGCGCCGCCGCGATAGCGGCTGGTGCCGGTGCCGCCACCGGTTCGCTTCCCGGTGCGGGCTCGAAGGCGTCTGGATTGCCGCGATTTTTAAGGAAGTTAATGCCAACCTGCTGAAACAGCGCGTAAATTAAAACATCATCAATTTCGTCTGCGGCCAGCTTGATGTTTTCGGCCTTGGCGATTTCGCGTAGCTCCGCGCTGAGCTTATCTATCTCGGGTTCGATTAAATCGGCAGGTCGGCAGGTTATCGGCTCCTTGCCATCGAGTACGCGCGCCTGCAGTTCCTTGTTTACCGGCGCCGCGGTAGCGCCATATTCCCCGCGCAGCACGCCCGCGGTTTCCTTGCTGATCGACTTGTAGCGTTCGCCGCTGAGGACGTTGATCACGGATTGAGTACCGACAATTTGCGAAGTCGGCGTAACCAGTGGCACGTATCCCAGGTCTTTACGCACCGTCGGGATTTCCTTCAGTACTTCGTCAAGCTTGTCACTGGCGTTTTGATCGCGCAGTTGATGCTCGAGATTGGTCAGCATTCCGCCTGGAACCTGCGCGGTCAGAATGCGTGGATCGACGCCTTTTAATGCGCCTTCGAATTTTGCATACTTTTTCCGTACCTCCCGGAAATAGAGCGAGATCTCTTCAAGCAGGTCGAGATCGAGTCCCGTGGCGCGCTCGCTGTCTTCCATGATCGCAACAAAGGTTTCGGTGGGTGAGTGGCAGTAGGTCAGGCTCATCGACGAGATTGACGTGTCGATAATATCGACGCCGGCATCGATCGCCTTCATCAGGGTCGCAGTCGACAGGCCTGTGGTTGCGTGGCTGTGTATAGCCAACGGAATCTCGCAACTCTCCTTGATACGGGTAACCATTTCTTCGGCGGTATAGGGCTTGAGCAGGCCAGCCATGTCCTTGATGCAGATTGAATGACAGCCCATGTCTTCCAGCTTCTTCGCCATGTCGACCCAGAGATCGACGTTGTGCACCGGGCTCAAGGTGTAGGACAGTGCACCCTGGGCGTGCTTGCCGACGGCGATAGTTGCCTTGACCGCGGTTTCGAAATTACGCATGTCGTTCATCGCATCGAAGATGCGGAATACGTCCATGCCATTTACCGCACAGCGCTCGACAAATTTTTCGATCACGTCATCGGCGTAGTGACGGTAGCCCAGAGCGTTCTGTCCGCGCAGCAACATTTGCATCGGCGTGTTGGGCATTGCGGCCTTGAGCTGCCGCAGGCGCTCCCAGGGGTCTTCACCGAGAAAGCGAATGCAGGCGTCAAAGGTTGCGCCCCCCCAGGTTTCGAGCGACCAGAAGCCAACCCGGTCGAGCTTCTCGGTGATGGGTAGCATGTCTTCGATGCGCACCCGCGTGGCCAGTAACGACTGCGAGGCATCGCGTAATACCAGGTCGGTAATCAATAGTGGGTTCGACATATTTGGCTACCTGTTCTTTTTATGTAGATGGATTGCTGCGGATATTGCGGCGATATGTTTATTGTCGACAGTGCTTTTTATGACCTCAGGTGGCTTTACAATCTCTTCGGGGACTATTTTTGACACCATGGAAATAATCGCGATCAGCAAAATCAGAATGATAAACACCGTGCCCATACCCAGGCCCAGTAACTGCAAGCTCTGCGTCAAAAGTGCTTCAATTTCCATTGCAACTCGTTCGGTATGCGCAAAGACGGCGAATTATACTATATGAAGCGGTCATTTTAAGCGTTGTAAATTAGCAGTTTGGCAGCCCAAGGGTCTCGCTGTACGCTGTTCACTTTGCCTGGGCACGCAAACTATCGACGGTCGTAGTCGGGGTCAGGATACCGGGGTCGAGCATCACCTCGATCAGGGTCGGTCTGTCAGTTGCCAGGCAGCGTTCGAAGGCCGCTTCAAATTCACCGGTATTTTCGACTCGCTCGCCATGTGCGCCGTAGGCCTTGGCCAGCGCAACGAAATCGGGATTGACCATGTCGGTGCCGATCACGCGACCCGGGTATTCACGCTCCTGGTGCATGCGAATAGTCGCGTAGATGCCGTTATTAACGACGATCACGATGATATTGGCGCGGTACTGCATCGCGGTGGCAAGTTCCTGGCCGTTCATCATGAAGTCTCCATCGCCGGTAAAGGCCACCACGCAACGACCGGGGTAGCGCAATTTTGCCGCGATCGCAGCAGGCAGACCATAGCCCATGGTGCCGCTGGTAGCTGCCAGTTGGGTGCGAAATTGCCGATAGCGAAAAAACCGGTGCAACCAGCTGGTATTGTTGCCTGCACCATTGCATATAATCGCGTCGTTGTCGGTGCGGTCACGAATCTGATGAATGATATCGGATAGCTGGACCTTGCTGTCGATGCTGATGCTGCGATTCCAGTCGAGATAATTTTGGTGCGCCTGCGTAACCTGTTCCCGCCAGGTATCGGCGTTTGCCGGTTTAAGCCTGGTGTCGGCTATAGCCGATACAAAGGGGCCGGCGCTGGCATTAATCGCCAGGTCGGGCTGGTAGATATGTCCGAGCTCATCGGCACCCGGATGGACATGAATCATGCTTTGCCGCGGGCAGGGAATATCGATTAATGTAAAACCACCGGTGGTCATCTCGCCCAGTCTGGCACCGATAACCAGCAGGCAATCAGCGGCCTTGATGCGCTGGACCAGCGCCGGATTGACGCCAATCCCGAGGTCACCAATATAATTTGGATGCTGGTTGTCGATAAAATCCTGGCAGCGAAACGAGTTGACGAGTGGAAGATTATTGGCTGTGCAAAAATCCTGCAGCTGCAGGCGTATATCCTCGCTCCAGCCACTGCCACCAACAATGACCAGCGGTTGTGCGGTAGATTCCAGCAGCTCTGCCATATGCGAAATATCGGCCGCAGCGGGACTGGTTGTGACGATTTGCGTGGGTCTTGCATCCGTGGCCTCGGTTTGATCGGTCAGCATATCTTCAGGCAACGCCAGCACGACCGGGCCGGGGCGACCACCGGTAGCGATGCTGAAGGCGCGATTCATATACTCCGGGATGCGATCCGCGTCGTCGATTTGCGCGACCCACTTGGCCACCTCGGAAAACATCCGGCGGTAATCGATTTCCTGAAAGGCCTCGCGGTCCAGGTCCTTGCGTGAGATTTGTCCCACCAGCAGGATCATCGGGGTTGAATCCTGCATGGCGACATGCAGACCGCCACTGGCATTGGTGGCGCCGGGCCCGCGCGTCACGAAACAGATGCCGGGTTTACCCGTGAGCTTGCCTTCGGCTTCGGCCATGTAAGCCGCACCACCTTCGTTGCGGCACACGATCAGTGAAATTTCGCTGCGGTCAAATAGCGCGTCCAGCGCGGCCAGGTAGCTTTCACCGGGGATACAGAAAATACGCTCGACCGAGTTTATTTTCAAGGCGTCGATCAAAACTTCGGCTCCACTGCGGAACTTGTCTGGTGTCGTCACAACAACTATCGCCAATATAAATGAATCGGGCTGTACCCCATTTATGCCGGCGTCGGATTTTGTTTTTTAGCGTCCGGGAACGAGGAACTCGTATCTTCGCCATGATCCCGATAAAAAGCAATGCCTGTCAAAGATTGAAGTTGTTGCGATCGGTTGGCCGAAAATCCCCCGCTCTCGCGCGAAAAAATGGATAGGCGAAGATAGCAGAAGAACTTAGAATCTCACGCATGAAGTCGACACATTTGAAAGGCTTGCTGATCACAGCATGTGGGGTCCTGGTGATTTCTCCCGATGGGCTGCTGACGCGCCTGATCGTGACGGATCACTGGACCATGATTTTCTGGCGCGCGCTGTTTCTGTCCTTTGGCATGTGGCTGGTAATCAGTTTTGCCTACCCCAACCGGGTATGGCAGCAGTATAGAACGGTCAAGGGCCCCGGGTTATGGATGGTCACAGCCTATTCACTGGGTACGATTTCTTTTATTTTTGCGATTACGCATACCAGTGTCGCCAACACGTTAATCATCCTCAGTACCACACCTCTGTTCGCGGCTATTATCGGGCGCCTTTTGCTGCATGAGAAAATCCAGCCACGAACCATCATCGCCATTTTGCTGGTGGCGACCGGGATAACGATTATGACGTCGGGCAGTGTTAATCAGCAGAACGGGTTGCTGGGGGACCTCGCGGCAATTCTGGGCTCGTTTTTTCTGGCCTGCGGCTTTAGCTTCGTGCGCCGTTTTCCGCAGGTTTCGGCATTTTCGGCAATATCCTGCAGCGGCCTGTTAACGGCATTGGTAATACTGCCTTTCGCCGCACCGCTGTCGGTCTCCCAGGCGGACCTGGGGTACCTGATGGTCATGGGTTTATACATGTTGCCCATCGGCACCGCGCTAATGTTTCTCGGACCACGCTATATCCCCGCGCCTGAAGTGGGCCTGCTGTTATTGCTGGAATCGATCCTGGGGCCGGTCTGGGTCTGGTTGGCGCTCGGGGAAGAGCCCGGGGCCAGTACCTTGCTGGGCGGGGCCATCGTCATATCAACACTCGTGGTCAATACTATCTGGGCGTTAAAGTTTCCGCGACTTGAGCCCGCCGCAATTTAAACGTAGCAGTTTTATATGGTATCGGAGCCAGCTTCAGCGATGTTTCGAGCGGCGGTTGAATTTCAAAGCGCCGCGCGCGCGCAGTTCAAGTGAACGCAGGCTGTAAAGGATGAAACGATTGACCGGGGTATCGAGATCGACTTCGTAGGCCAGGCGCACCACCGCTCCGTTTTGAGCATCAAGCTCCGACGGCCGGCCTGCAACCAGGTCGCGCTGCATCGATGTAGTCGAATTTGGCGGGATGTCTCCCAGGGTGGCGAGGGTCTTGTCAACGCTGTCTGCCGGCAGGTCGATGCCCTTGGCACGCCCGAGCCGTAACACTTCTTCGATTGCTTCGGTGAGCAGGTCACGTGTTTCCGGCTGGTCGAGTAGCACACCGATCGGTGCTCGCGACACCGCACCGAGGCCACTCCAGGGTGCTATCAACATGAATTTCTGCCACATCGCGACCTGGATATTTTCGGGAATGCTCGACTTGACGCCGCTGCAATGATTGAAGATCTCGGATAACGCGTTAACGCGGGGATCGGGCCGATTGTCGAGGTGGCCGAAACGAATCAGGGGATTGCCACCACTATGCTTGATGTGCCCGGCGCTCGCCTGGAAGGCGACAATGGCGCAAAGCCCACCCAGCACGTTTTCCGCATCGAGAATACCGGCAAGCTGCTCGGGTGCCTCGACACCGTTTTGCAGCGGGATAACCAGGGTGTCCGGGCCCACCATGGGCTTCATCGCGCGCGCGGCTGATGGTACCTGCCAGGCCTTTACGCAACACAGCACGTAATCGACGATACCGACTTCTGCGGGATTATTGGTAACGTTGATCTTGTCGATGCTGAAATCACCGGCGATGCTGCCGACCTTGAGGCCGCTCGAGCGCAACGCCGATAGATTTTGGTTACGCGCGATAAAGACGACATCCTGGCCCAGCTGGGCCAGTCTTCCACCGAAATATGCTCCTACGCCGCCACTGCCGTAGACCGCTATACGCATTTTGTCTCCACTGAAAAAGATAGATTTATCCAGACATTATGGCGCAGTGTCATTGTTTTGTAAGAAAAATTCCGGAACCGGCGTCACGCAAAATGAATATTTGACCGCAAGCTGCCGGTTGATTGGCCGGAGATCGTTCGCTGTGGGGCAGTAAAATTGTCCGAGCAATAACAAGTTAACTAAAAAATGGTAATATTTTTCATTACTTAAAAGATACCTAATTTTCAAATAATAGTTAATAAATTCAAAGAATTATAAAAATATATATAATCAACTTACCTATTTTGGAATATATTTTTAAAAGATAAATGTCGTTTTTGGATATGTTCCATTAACTGCTGGCTGGTAAATTACGCGCCATGACAAACCAGGTTGCCAATATTACGCGCAAACGCGGCAGACCCCCGGGACCGAATAGTCGTGCCGGCGACGGCAAGAACCAGTCATTAATCCGGGCATTAACCTTGTTGGAACGTTTGTCCGAGACGCCTTGGGGATTGAATTTGACCGATCTGTCGTATCAGCTCGGTATGCCGACCGCGACCGTGCATCGCTTGCTCAACACCTTTGAGGAGTTCAATTTTGTCGAGCAGGACGCCGAGCGGGGTTTGTGGTTCGTGGGTTTGAAGGCGTTTACCGTCGGCAATGCATTTTTAAATCGACGTGACCTGGTATCCAGCGCCAGGCCGCACATGCATGCACTGGTCGATTTGTGCGGTGAAACAGTCAACCTGGGCGTGATCGATGATGGCGAAGTGGTATTTATCAGCCAGGTGGAATCGCGGGAAGTCATGCGCATGATCGCTAGTCTGGGCAGCCGGTCGCCCATTCACGCCTCGGGCGTTGGTAAGGCGCTGTTGGCGAACATGACGGAACAGTGGGTCGCGGGCATTTTGCAGCGTCGGGGCCTGGCACGCTATACCGATCACACGATTGATAATCCAACCCAGCTGCGTGAGGAACTCAAACAGGTAAGAAAACTGGGTTACGCACTGGATGACGAAGAACACGCGGTTGGTTTGCGCTGCGTGGCCGCGGCCATTTTTGATGAGAACGGCCAGCCACTCGCCGCGATTTCGATATCGGGACCAAAAGTGCGGATAATGGATGGCCGCCTGAGCGAACTCGGCCATGCAGTTCAGCAGGCAGCCGATGAAATTACCCAGGCACTGGGTGGTTATCGACCAGCCTGAGCCATAAATGCCATGTCGCCGGCTTGGAAGACACGGCTTAACAATTATTAGAGAAACGAGAGACAAGCAAATGTCAGCACAACCAGACTCTAAGCAGAAATTAGCAGAGGGCAATGAAATGTTCCCACAACTTGAAATTCCGCACACGCTAGCCGCGGGACCGGGACCTGGCAACACGGATCCACGCGTCCTCGCAAGATTTGCCGCGGCCGGGGTTGCCGACCATATGCAAGCCGACGTGGTGCGGGGTATGAGAGAAGCCAAGATTATGTTGCGTGAAGTGTTCGGTACCAAAAATGTGTACACCTTCGCGGTCTGTGGTACCGGTTGGGATGGCCTTGATTGCGCCTTCTCGCCCATTCTTCCCGGCGACACCGTGGTTACATTCGTCAACGGTACCTTCAGCGGTATCGATGATTTCAATATCCGCTTGAAAGCATCAACCCCGCAAGATCTTGCGGCGGATCCGCTGAATCCGAAACCTGCCAATGTTATAACTATTAATGTGCCACACGGTGAGTCGGTTACTGGCGACATCGTCGAGGCGGCGCTCGCCGAGCACAAACCGATGTGGGCATTCATGGCGCATTGGGAAACTGGTAGCGGTCGTATCAACGACATCCAGGGTTTCAACGATGCCTGTGCTAAACACGGTGCAATGGGTATCGTCGACGCGGTTTCCAGCCTCGGGATCGCTTACTTTAATATCGATGATTACCCGGCGGTAACCACCTGGGCCTCCTGTCCACAAAAAGGGATACTCGGTTTGCCCTTGACTTACGCACCGATCAGTTTTAACGACAAGGTTATCGAATTACTCAAAAAACGCGGTTGCTACACCTATGTGCACCATCCGATTCTGGAAGCGCGTCACTGGTGTATCGCCGATGGCCAGGATGTCGAAACCGCCGCCTACCACCGTACGCATTCGGGTTATGCGGTTGCGTCTTTCCACGAAGCCCTGCGCCTGTTGCTGCGGCATGGCCGTGAGCAAAAAGCGGCCGATTATGCGTTTTTCGAAAAAGGATTGAGCAGCGCAATCGCGGCGATGGGATGCAAGGTCACCTCAAACATGACCAGCCTGGTGGTCTTTGATCTGCCCGAGGCTTTCGAGGGTAAGGAGAAAGAACTGGTTACCGGTTGCCGCGCGGCGGGTTTCGCAATCTGGAATACGTTGTCGGAACCAGCGCAGATACGGGTAGGGATTCTGAACCATCTGAATTTTGATACCATAAACGAAATCGTAGGCCGCTTTGCCGATGCGATGATCGACATGGGTGCCGAGGTGAATAAGGATCAGATTCTGGACGATCTGAATAGCTATCTTGCCAGCCGTTAGCCAGCAGATGTAAACCAAAAACGCCGGCTCATGCCGGCGTTTTTTTGTCTGCTCTGCGGAGCCGTCTAAAAGGCCATGCCACGTGCGCTAACCGGCCACAGGCATTCGACCTTATCGTTGCGAATCCCGACATACCAGTCATGTAAATTACAGGTTGGATCGCAGTGACCGGGCACCAGTTTAAGCCTGTCATTTAGCTTCAGTCGGTTATCCGGATCGGCGATGACCCCATGCTCATCCGAGCAACCGATATACTCAACATCGTCACGTCCGTAGACTACCGGTAGTCCCGAATCGACGCTCATCACCTTGAGACCAGCATCGCAAATGGCGTCATTTGATCGCGTTTTGGACATGATCGAAGTCCAGATGAAGAGGCTGTTTCCGAATTCAGAAATCTGTTCACCCTGACTGTCGAGCACACGCTGGTAGTCGGCATCCATAAAGATATAGGACCCGCACTGCATTTCGTTGTAGATGCCGGAAGCTGCTTCGAAGGAGTAACTGCCGGTACCGGCGCCGGCAACGATAGTGCAATCGAGGTCGTTGCGCTTGAGCAAGGCCAGTGTATCGGTAGTCATTCGCGTGGCCAGGTCGATTTTGTCGCGACGCTCGGCATAATCGCGAACGTGTTGTGCCGCTCCCTGGTAGGACTGCAGACCGGCAAAGCTCAATCCAGTGGAAGATTCGATTTTTTGCGCGATCCCTAGCGCCGCCTCACCTGGCTGAACGCCACATCGCCCGGCACCGCAATCGATTTCGACCAGGCATTCGATGATGACATCGTGGGCTTTCGCGGCGGCAGACAGGTCGTCAACGTTATGCAAATCATCGACACAGACCAGCACGCGTGCGGTTTTCGCCAATTGCGCGAGTCGTGCAATCTTTCGCGGATCTACGACCTGGTTTGAAACCATGACGTCGGTAATGCCTCCCGCGACCATAACCTCCGCCTCGGCAACTTTCTGGCAGCAAATACCACTGGCACCACCGTGATCGATTTGATAGCGGGCGATATCGACCGATTTATGTGTCTTGGAATGTGCGCGTAAACGTACCCCTGCACCCGCAAGGCGATCGCGTAACATGGCAACGTTATGCTCGAACGCGTCCAGGTCGATGATCAGTGCCGGCGTGGCGACATCGCTTAGATCCATGCCGACAGCCGCGGGGATGTCCAGTCCCACCACCAGCTGTTCTTGATCGGTGCCCTTTTTCATGTTCATTTGGCGCTCGGCTATTTGCAACCCGGGCAGTGTTTCAGGTCGACATTACCCCCGGTAATGATGACACCGACGCGTTGCCCTTCGAACAATTGCCTGTTTTTAAGCATCACCGCCAACGGCACTGCGGACGACGGTTCGATAATGATTTTCATGCGCCCCCAGGTCAGGTACATCGCATCGAGAATTTCATTCTCGCTGGCGAGCAGTACATCGCTGACATATTTCGAAACAAAGTACCAGGTGCGTGGTCGCAGGTTGGTTTTCAAACCATCGGCAACGGATTGTTGCGCATCTCGAGTAATAATTTCCCCCGCCCGAAAGGAACGGTAGGCGTCATCGGCATTGGCAGGTTCGGCTGCATATATCTTCGTTTGCGGTGATAGCGTCGATAGTGTCAGGCAGGTTCCGGAGATCAATCCGCCCCCGCCGATAGGCGCGACCACGGCGTCGAGGCCTTCGATCTCCTGCTGCAGTTCCAGCGCGCAGGTCGCCTGTCCGGCGATGACGCGTGGGTCATCGTAAGGGTGCACCATATCAGCGCCTGATTTTGCAATCACCTGCTCCAGCGTGGCCTCGCGCGATGCCTGCGTGGGTTCACATTCAATTATATTGCCACCGTAACTGCGCACCGCGGCCTTCTTTGTCGCGGGCGCGTTATGGGGCATGACCACGGTTGCATCGATGCCGCGCAGCGCGGCAGCGAAGCTGAGTGCCCCTGCGTGATTACCCGAGGAATGCGTGGCGACTCCCTTTGCCGCATCAGCATCGCTCAGGCCAAACACGGCGTTAGTCGCGCCACGTGCCTTGAAGGCGCCGACCTTTTGCAGGTTTTCACATTTAAAGAAGATTTCAGCGCCGGTTAACTGGTTGAGGTAGCTCGAGGTCAGCACCGGGGTGCGATGAATATAGGGGGCGATACGCTCATGCGCCTCAACTACATCGTCAAATGTCGGAATGTTCATGCTGGCAGCCTTACCGGTCCGTAAACTCGCAAGCCGTAATAATGCCACAGAATCTAGACTAGCTTGATATTCGAGACACGAATTCGGAAGCGGTTGTCATTTTCGATTGAAGCATTCAGCTTGAGATTCATGAGGTCAGCGTAAGATTTAACCAGTGAGAACCGGGCCAAAGGCCCATCGTAGCCATCATTGTTATTGCCGTTATAGAAATCCTTGAACATTGTTTTCAGCTCGTCGCTGGTGAGCGACTTCGACATTGGGTTTTCGATTTCAACCGCACAGTATTCAGCCCCTGCTTGAACCTCGATCCTGATTTCCGATCCCGCGGGGCTGTGCGAAATCGCATTCATAATCAGGTTCGCGAGTAAATGCTCCATCCATTTTGCATCCACCAACAGGGTTGGCAGCTTTTCTGCAGGCAACTGCAGCGAAATTTCATTTTGTTCTGCATCTTTCCTAAGCTTTGAGGATACTCTGTTAAGCAGTTTGGAGAATTTAATTTCGCTAATCACCAGCTCGATTTCCCCATGATCACAGTGACATTGCTGCAGCAGATTCTGGATCAATCGATTCAGGTGGGTTGTGGGGTCGATGCCCTCCTCGCGATCGTCCGCGGGTAATTTTGGATTGACCCTGCGTCTCACCAGGGATTGAATTCGTGCATGCAGATCATCGCAGGAAAACGGTTTCACCAGGTAGTCATCGGCACCCTGGATCAGTGCGGTTACCCGGTCATGGATTTGATCACGCGCCGACAGAATCAGAATATCAACCTCGCGATCCAGTTCACGAATTTCATGCAGAACCAGCAGGCTGGATTCTTTCGGCAACATCAAATCAAGAATAATAACGTCGTAGTCGTGGTTCGATGCATAGCTGATTGCCTTGGTACCCTCATCGACCACGTCGACCGCGTAACCAAAGGCCTGCAATCCGGCGCTCATCGAATCTTGCAACCTGGCGGAATCTTCTACCACGAGAACTTTCATGGTTTCGTTGTAGCGGACGAATCTGAAGATTGGCTTAAGATAACTCGTAAATCGATTGATACTTATCAAATTCGCCATTAATTCCTAAGCTAGAATTCAGGTTGCCAGGTTACTCTTTATAATCTGGCAATTGATACTCAGGAAATGTTATGAAATTCTTGCAGAATTTATCGATAGCTACCGTATTAACTTCGTTCTTATTTACTCTTCCAGGTGGGCTAAAAGCCGATTCTAGGAATCAGTATGAACTATCGGGTCACCTGAATATAGTCGGGGCCAATGGCACGCCTTCCAATGACATACTGGGATTTGGGATTATCCTGCACCGTAAACTATCCGATGACTGGTATCTGGGTTTCAGCCTCGAAAATGCGACCGATTTCGATGTGGAAAGACCGAACGAAGAGCTTAGCATCGATAGTGTTAGCGAAACCGATGCCCTGGGCACAATGAATATGTTTACGGTGGTAGCCGAGCGTCGTTACGCACTTGACTCGGAGGGTTGGGTCGGATTCTGGAATCTGGGTGTCGGCATCGCCGACATAGATGTCGATGATGCGGATGGCGATGTCAAAGGCGGGGGCAGGTTTGATATCAAAGTCGACGCCGATACCGAGACTGTTCTAATCGGCAGTGTCGGCGCGTTGCAGCGATTAGGCGAACACTGGTCGGCGCGCTACGAGGCTACGCTCGAACAGCACATTGCCGACTGGGAAATAGAGGACAGGGTTAGCGGCAGAACCGATTCGTACGATGATTATCTGGTATATGGTCTTCGGATTGGAATGAACTATCGATTCTGAAAATCCTCAACTGACTGTTGCGTGCTTTTGCAGAACCCGCAGTTCGGCAAACAATTGCAGCATGTCGGGATTATCGATGAACGAAATATTGTAAGGATGCTCGCAAACCAGCTTGTCGTATTCCCCGCTAGCAGGCATGTCCTCTAATAGCTTCGCAATCCGGCCCCACAGCAGCAAGGTAATGCGCTCGGTGGAATTTTTTGCGATCAGGGCTAACAGGCGAATGAGGAATTCCTGCCAATGGCGCGCTTCCCAGGCGGGTTTGCGCCCGGGGTGCAGCACCGGGGTCGCGTTGAGCATAAGAAACCCGGCGCGTTCAAGGTTCGCGAACAACTCGATCAGTGTCTGGATCAAGCCTCCCTTGTCGAGCCCTGCGATCGACTCCTGCGTTATTTTACCTGCGCTGTCCTTCTGTAGATGTCCCTCGGCAACCAGGGCTGTTTTGACGATGTTGCGCAGCGAGGTGGCGCGGTTAACTGCCTTGCTCAAGCCCTTTTCACTCCACAGGTTGCCGACCGCGGCGTCGTAGAATGCGATCCCATTCGCCGACTCAGGGCGCGGGTAGGGCGATTCGCCGATTAGCAGGTAACCTACCCCGGTTCGGTCACGCCGAAACGCGGCCAGCAGTCGGTCGATACCGGGCAGCCAGCTGTCGTCCTGTAACAGGGATTCGAGGTAATCCGGGTCCAGGGTCAAAAGCGATTCGACGAGGATTTGTTGCCAGTCATCGTGCACCCCTGAGCGTTCGATCAGGGTATCGATTCTACTCATCTATAAGGGCGTCGATACGAATGCGCGCTATCTTCTCGACCTCGCCAAGCGCCGTCTCAAATTCCTGGTCTTCGGTATTTTTAAGTCGATTTTTCATCGCGGCGATAATCTGATGCTTGTCAAGGCCGGTCACCGCAATGATAAACGGAAACCCGAATTTCGCATGATAAGCCTGGTTGAGTGACCCGATTTTCTCGAGTTCTGCAGCGCTGCACTGGCTCAATCCGGCCCCGGCCTGTTCGTCCTTCGATGCATCGGTCAGGGTGCCCTCGCTGGCCTCCTTGCCTGCCAGTTCGGGGTGACTGCAGAGTAAATCCATGCGATGTACCTCCGGTGCGCGCCTGACCGCTGCTGCCATCGCTCGATGTAGCGCCACAGGCGATTCAAAGGGGCGGTCGGGGTACACCAGCTCCGGAACCCACGGAGAATGTTCGAAAATCCCGCCCAGCAATTCGACGAAGCGCTTGGCGCTGCTGCGATTGATTTCATCGATGCTGATGCCCATGGCGGTAATTATGGAGTTCGTGGCGGGTGCCTGTCTATCCAGTGGCGGGCGATATCGATGCGGCGGCATATCCAGACCTTGTCGTGCGTTTGCACGTAATCGAGAAATCGTTGCAGCGCGCGGAAGCGTCCCGGTCTGCCGACCAGGCGACAATGCAGTCCAACCGACATCATTTTGGGCATATCGTCGCCCTCGGCATAAAGCACGTCGAAATTGTCGCGCAGGTACTCGTAGAATTGTTCGCCACTGTTAAACCCTTGCGTGGTTGCAAAGCGCATATCGTTAACATCGAGCGTATAGGGTATGACCAGGTGTGCCCTGTCTTCACCGTTGCTGGTTTTGACTGGCATCCATAGCGGCAGGTCATCGCCGTAATAGTCCGAGTCGTACAGCAGCTCGCCCTGTTCGACCACGAGGCGGCGGGTGTTGGGGCTGTCGCGCCCGGTATACCAGCCAAGCGGTGTGCGCCCGGTCAGTTGGGTAATGATGCCGAGCGCCTGTTGCATATGCTCGCGTTCGGTCGCTTCGTCGATGTCCTGGTAGTGAATCCAGCGCAGCCCGTGGCAGGCAATTTCATGATCCAGTCTGACCAGCTCGGTTGCCAGCTCCGGGTGACGCTCGAGCGCCATGGCCACGGCGAATACGGTTAGCGGCAGTGCGCGTGTTTCAAACTCTCGCAGCAGTCGCCAGACGCCGGCACGTGAGCCGTACTCGTATATCGATTCCATGCTCATGTGGCGTGCCGGGTAACTTTTTGCACCGATTATTTCCGATAAAAACTGTTCTGAGCCCCGGTCACCGTGCAAGACAGAACTTTCGCCGCCTTCCTCGTAGTTAAGCACGAACTGCAGCGCGACACGCGCCTCGCCGGGCCAATGGGCATGGGGTGGATTACGTCCATACCCGACCATGTCGCGCGGGTAGGCGCTCACGCGGGCTCCTCGACCTTTTGCGGGCGCAACAAAGTGGCCAGGTCGGCCGGTGGTTTCTCGGGTTTGTGCTTGATCTTGCTTTCGATATGCAGCAGATGCTGGTTCATGACCTTTTTTGCAGTCCTGACATCGCGTTTTGCAATGGCGTCAACAATCGCCTCGTGCTCCTGGTTACGGCAACGATTCTGTTCATCAATCCCGAGATGGGTCAGGATGACCAGCGGTGTACGGCGAATGATATCGTTGAGGTATTCTTCAAGCACAGAGTTACCTGCCATGTGTGCAAGCTCGCGGTGAAAATCGACCGACAGCGACAGTGCGCGTTCGCTATCGCCGCGCAGGTAGGCCTTTTGTTCCTGGTCCAGCATCTTGCCAAGCTGCTGGATATGCTTTTCCTCCACACGACCGATCAGGGTTTCGAGGATTGCCGATTCGATTACCCTGCGAGTGGCGAATAAATCCTGTCCTTCCTTGACCGATGGCTTCGCCACGGTTGCGCCCCGGTTGGGCGTCTGATCCACCAGGCGCGAATGCGCCAGGCGCGTGAGTACCTTGCGTATCAGGCCGCGCTTGACGCCGAAAAGGTTGGCAAGTTGTACCTCTTTCAGCTTGGTTCCCGGCGCCAGTCGATGGTCAAGTACCGCCTGCTCGATCTGCCGCAAGACGTCATCTTCGCTGATCCCGGTTTGGCTGGGTTTGTTTTTTTGTACTGCCATCTTTGTTCGAGTCGCTTGTCGCATTAGTCTGCGAGTGTAGCATGATAATAAAATTGTTAACAATAATTTATCAAAGTGTTGACAATATTATCATTTAATGCGACTTTAGCACGTCTGCTACTGAGGGGTGTAGATATGGGGAGGCTGACAACGCATGTTCTGGATACCGCGCACGGCTGTCCGGCTGGTGGCGTTGAAATCGTAATTTACCGGGTCAATCCAGAGCGGCAGGAACTGGGTCGCGACAGTACCAATGCCGATGGGCGACTGGATAAGCCGATCCTCGAAGCCGATGCATTTGTTCCCGGTATCTACGAACTGGTTTTCCACGCCGGGCAGTACTTTCGAAATCGGAATGCTGATTTACCTGAGCCGCCCTTCGTCGATGAAGTGGTGCTTCGTTTTGGTATTGCCGATTCCGGGCAGCACTACCACGTACCCTTGCTGGTTTCCCCGTGGGCTTACTCGACTTACCGGGGATCCTAGTGGATTCGGTCCGTTTTTTTCTCGATGGCAAGTTGATCGAAATCGATGAGATCGAACCGACGCGCACGGTACTGCAGTATCTGCGCGAAGACTTGCGGCGCACGGGCAGCAAGGAAGGCTGTGCCGAGGGGGATTGTGGTGCCTGCACCGTCGTGGTTGCTGAACTGATAGACGATGAACTTAATTACCGCGCGGTCAATGCCTGCATTCAGTTTTTACCAACCCTTGACGGTAAGGCCCTGTTTACAGTCGAGTCGTTGAAGGCGGCGGATGGCAGCCTGCATCCCGTGCAGCAGAGCATGGTCGATTGCCACGGTTCGCAGTGCGGTTTCTGCACGCCGGGCTTCATCATGTCGATGTTTGCGTTGTACAAAAATAATGCCAGTCCCAGCCGCGATGAAATCGACGATGCATTGTCCGGTAACCTTTGCCGATGTACCGGTTATCGGCCCATCGTCGAGGCCTGTGTGCGCATGTACGTCTACCCGACGCCGCGAAACCAGGATCGGCAGCTGCGTAAACAGCTGCTTGGTATGCGGCGCAAAGCCGGCCTGTCTCTGGAACTCGAACAGGCGCAGTATCATGCGCCGGCCAGCCTGGATGAGCTCGCAAACCTTTACCAGCAAACGCCCGAGGCCCTGATTCTCGCCGGCGGCACCGATGTCGGTCTGTGGGTAACCAAGCAGCTGCGGGAATTGCCGGTGGTTATCTACCTCGGTAATGTCGCGGAGCTCAGGCAGGTCAGGTCAGACCAGGGCAACCTCGAGGTGGGCGCTGCGGTGACACTGAGCGATGCCGGTGATGCTATTTGCGCGCAATACCCGGAATTTACCGAAATGTTCCGTCGCTTTGCGTCGGTGCCGGTGCGCAATGCGGGCACCCTGGTTGGCAATATCGCCAACGGTTCGCCGATCGGCGATTCGATGCCGGCGCTGATCACGATTAAAACCTGGGTCAGGTTGCGCCACGGTAAAGCAGTGCGTGAAATGGCGCTCGAAGACCTGTATGTCGATTACATGCAAAACGCGTTGCAGCCGGGTGAATTTATCGAGGCCATCGAGATTCCACCGCGGGATGATCAGCTCAAGCTACGCTGTTACAAGCTCAGCAAACGTTTCGACCAGGATATATCGGCGGTCTGTGCTGCTTTCGCACTGCGACTCGATGGTGATACCGTTAGCGAAATTCGCATCGCCCTGGGCGGCATGGCCGCGATCCCGAAACGCGCCCTGTTAACCGAAAAACTACTCACTGGTGGAAACTGGGACGAGCCATCGGTACGCGCGGCGATGCAGAAGTTCGCCGAGGATTTTGCGCCGTTGTCAGACATGCGCGCAAGCGCCGGCTATCGCGGTCGTGCCACGGCCAACCTGCTGTACCGGTTTTACCTCGAAACCCGATCGCAGCAGGCGCTCGAGCCTTCTGCAGTTAACGTTTTCGCGGTGACGGGTTAATGGAAGACCGGGTCATACAGCAGGCCAGGGAAACCGCGCCTGGCATTTCCATTCCGCACGAATCGGCGGCGCTGCATGTTGCCGGTGAAGCTACTTACGTCGACGATATCCCGGAACTTGCAGGTACCCGTTATATTGCGCTGGGTTTGAGCTCGCAGGCGCATGCCAGGATCAAATCCATCGACCTGGAGGCGGTGCAATCGGCACCCGGTGTGGTTGCGGTCATCGTTGCCGACGATATTCCCGGTCACAACGACTGTGGCCCCATTATTCACGATGACCCGATTCTCGCCGATGGCCTGGTGCAGTTTATCGGGCAACCGATATTTGCCGCGGTAGCGACTTCGTACATCGAGGCGCGCAAGGCGGTCGGCCTGGCCAGTATCGAGTACGAGCCTTTGCCGGCGGTGCTCGATGTCGCCACGGGCAAACAACAGCAATCCTGGGTGCTGCCACCGATGCGGTTACGACGCGGTGATGCCGAACAGGCATTGAAGTCGGCGCCGCACCGGATGCAGGGCCAGATTTCAGTTGGCGGCCAGGAACAGTTTTATCTCGAGGGACAGATTTCCTACGTCGCCCCGAAAGAGGACGGTTGTTTCCATTTGTGGTGCTCGACGCAACACCCCACCGAAATGCAGCAGGTTGTCGCCCATGCGCTCGACATCGATTTTAACCAGGTGGTGGTCGAAATGCGCCGCATGGGTGGCGGATTCGGCGGCAAGGAATCGCAGTCGGCGATCTTTGCCTGCATTGCCTCGGTCGCTGCTTATCGTCTTCATTGCCCGATAAAGCTGCGTCTTGATCGTGATGACGACATGTTGATAACCGGGAAACGCCATGGCTTCGAGTTTGAATACGACGTGGGTTACGACGATGATGGCCTGATCCACGGGGCTAAAGTCGAAATGGCGGCACAGGCCGGGTTTTCGGCAGACCTGACCGGGCCGGTCGTCACGCGCGCGGTGTGTCATTTTGACAATGCTTACTACCTCGGCGATGTCGCCATCGATGCTTACAGCGTTAAAACCAATACCCAGTCCAATACCGCGTTTCGCGGTTTCGGCGGCCCGCAGGGTGCGATCGCGATCGAATATATCATCGATAATATTGCGCGTGAGCTTGGCCAGGATCCGCAGGCAGTGCGCAAGGTCAATTTTTACGGGCAGGATGAGCGTAACACCACGCCCTACGGCCAACTGGTCAGGGATAACGTTATCCATGAACTGGTTGCCGAGCTCGAAACCAGCAGCGATTATGATGCGCGCCGCGAGGCGGTAGCCATGTTTAACCGCGGCAGCCCGGTGCTGCGTAAAGGCCTCGCGTTATCGCCGGTTAAATTCGGTATTTCGTTTAACGTGGTCCACTTCAACCAGGCGGGTGCGCTGGTTCATATCTATACCGACGGTACCGTGCTGGTCAATCATGGCGGTACCGAAATGGGACAGGGCCTGCACACCAAGGTGTCACAGGTGGTCGCGCTCGAGCTTGGCATCGATATCGAGCGGGTACGCGCCACCGCCAACGATACCAGCAAGGTGGCCAATACCTCGGCCACCGCTGCCTCGACTGGCAGCGATCTCAACGGCAAGGCGGCGCAGAACGCCGCCCGCCAGATTCGTAACCGCCTGGCCGGATTTGTCGCCGAACAGCATGGGGCCAACTTATCCGAAGTCGAGTTTGCCGATAACATCGTCAGCTGGGGCTCCGGGCAGATTTCGTTCCAGGAACTGGTGGTACAGGCCTACCAGAATCGGGTGCAGCTCTGGTCCGACGGATTTTACAAGACGCCCGGACTTAACTGGGACCGAGACGCGATGCAGGGCAGCCCGTTTTATTACTTTGCATACGGCGCTGCGGTTTCGGAAGTGATTGTCGATACGCTGACCGGCGAATGGAAGTTGCTGCAGGCCGATATTCTGCACGACGCCGGTAACTCGATAAACCCGGCAATCGATATCGGCCAGATCGAAGGCGCCTATATCCAGGGCATGGGCTGGCTGACCAGCGAAGAACTCTGCTGGAACGAACAGGGCAGGCTCACGACGCATGCACCTTCCACTTACAAGATTCCAACTATCACCGATTGCCCGCAAAATTTCACTACAAGGCTGTACCAGAACCACAACGTCGAAGACACGATACTGCGCTCCAAGGCGGTGGGTGAACCGCCGCTGCTGCTGCCTTTCTCGGTGTTTTTCGCGATTCGCGATGCGATCGCAAGCCTCGCCGATAACCGCATCAATCCGCCGCTACGGGCGCCCGCGACCCCGGAAGCAATTCTTGATGCAATCGATGCGGTTCGCTCGGAGGCGAAATGACCGACTGGCAGGATAGCGTGATCGAACTGCAGCTCAATCAGACCCCGGCGGTGCTGGTGAGTGTCGATTCGATTGTCGGTTCGGCGCCGCGCGAACCGGGCGCAAAAATGATCGTCACGGCCGAACGCCTGTACGGCACGATTGGCGGCGGTAATCTCGAATTTCAGGCCTGTCGTATTGCACGAGATCAACTCCAGCGCGGCGCCGATGACGGAGTCCAGCGCTTTCCGCTCGGTGCGGGCCTCGGGCAGTGTTGCGGTGGACTGGTAAACCTGATGTTCGAGTGGCTCACCGAAAACAGTGACTGGGACAGCATCGCGAGCGAGGAAGAACCTGTTGAACTTTACCTGTTCGGTGGGGGACACGTCGGACAGGCAGTGGTCCGGGCGCTACAAGATCTGCCGATAAAGATCAGCTGGATCGATACTCGCGACGATGTGCTGCCGCAGCAGGCGCAGCGGGGCATCACCACGATCTGTACCGATACCCCGGAAGCGGAAATCGATGCCGCGGCAGCGGGAAGTTATTTCCTGGTGATGACGCACGATCATGGGCTCGATCAGCGTCTGTGCGAGCAGATTCTCAAGCGTGACGATTTTACCTACTTTGGATTAATCGGTTCCCGGTCGAAACGTCGCAACTTCGAAACCCGCCTGCAGCGTCGTGGAATTTCTGATGAAAAGTTAAAACGTATGACCTGCCCGATCGGTGTTGACGGAATCAGCAGCAAGCAACCGGCCCAGATCGCGATTTCGGTTGCTGCCGAAATCCTGCAGGTATACGATCGTGCGCATAACGATAAGCAAACCAATAATAAATCATCCTACCAGGCAGGGGGGAGAGCATGACGTCCAGCACGGATGCCGATCACACACCAAGGCTCGAGCTGCACGGGATTACCAAGATCTATCCGTCGGTAATCGCCAATGAAGACGTGTCCCTGGCGGTAAAACGTGGCGAGATTCATGCGGTGCTGGGCGAAAATGGCGCGGGCAAATCGACATTGATGAAAATGATTTACGGCGTTGCCAAGCCCGACGCCGGCGAAATGAAATGGGAAGGCGAAGTGGTTCAGGTCGAGAACCCGGCGCATGCCAGGAGTCTTGGCATTGGTATGGTGTTCCAGCATTTCTCGCTGTTCGAAACCCTGAACGTGGTAGAGAACGTGGCCCTGGCATTACCCGGTAATCCTGATTTGAAGCAGCTTGCCGGGCAGATTACCGAGGTCTCCAATCGTTACGGTCTGCCGGTCGATCCCCAGCGCCTGGTGCACGCGCTTTCGGTAGGTGAGCGGCAACGGGTCGAGATCATCCGTTGCCTGCTGCAGAATCCGAAGTTGCTGATCATGGACGAACCCACTTCAGTATTAACGCCGCAGGCGGTACGTAAACTGTTCGATACCCTGCGACAACTGGCCGCCGAGGGCTGCAGTATTCTCTATATCAGCCATAAGCTGGACGAAATTCAGGAGCTCTGCCACGTGGCCACGGTATTACGCGATGGCAAGGTAACCGGCGACTGTATTCCGTCCGAGGAAACTCCGAAATCGATGGCGAGCCTGATGATCGGCAAGGAACTGCCGGTTCCCGAGCATAGTGCGCCGACGGAACTCGGTGAAATCCGCCTGCAGCTAAGCCGCTTGTCGAAGACATCGGACGATCCTTTCGGTACCGATTTACAGGATATCAATCTCGAGGTGCGCTCGGGGGAAATCCTCGGTATCGCCGGGGTATCGGGTAACGGGCAACAGGAGTTGCTGTACGCACTCTCGGGCGAGGAGCCGGTTAGCGATGCGGGTGCGATCACGATTTGTGGTAAGCCATCGGGTCGGGATCTACCCGACCTGCGTCGCAGCAGTGGCATGGGTTTCGTTCCCGAAGAGCGTCTTGGGAGAGGCGCGGTACCCCGCATGTCGCTGACCGAGAATGCGTTACTGACCGCGCATCGCTCGGGAATGCTGAGACACGGCATGATCCAGTTCGACAAGATCTCGGCATTTGCCGGCAAATGCATCGATGGCTTCAACGTCAAGTGTGGTGGTGTCGAACATGCCGCAAACTCGCTTTCAGGCGGTAATCTGCAGAAATTCATCATGGGTCGCGAGATCTTGTTAACCCCGAAACTGCTGGTAGTGGCGCAACCGACCTGGGGTGTCGATGTCGGTGCCGCCGCGTTTATACGCCAGGCATTAATCGACCTGCGCAACGAGGGCACGGCGATCCTCGTCATTTCGGAAGAACTCGAGGAACTGTTCGAAATTTCGGATCGCATCGCGGTCATCGCCAATGGCCGCCTCTCGCCGGTAAAGAAACTCGCCGATACCAACATCGATGAAATCGGGGTCTGGATGAGCGGCATGTGGGATCAGTCGACAGCCGTGGGGGCCGTGGCACGTGATTAGGCTCGAGCGGCGTCCGGAGGCTTCGCAGATGATGTCGTATGCCTCACCGTTAATCGCAATCGTGCTGATGCTGATCGGTGGTTTGCTGCTGTTTACTTTCCTTGGCAAAAACCCGCTCGAGGGATTCAAGGTCTTCTTCATCAATCCCATCAGTGATTTGTATGGAATATCAGAACTGCTGCTCAAGGCGACACCGTTGATGTTAATCGCTGTCGGGCTCGCGGTCGGATTTCGCGCCAATGTCTGGAACATCGGCGCCGAGGGTCAGCTCATTTTAGGCGGCGTTGCGGCCAGCGCCGTGGCGCTTTACTTTCACGAGTCGGAAGGTGCGCACGTGTTGATCCTGATGGTGATCGCGGGCGCTATCGGCGGGATGCTGTGGGCAGCGATTCCGGCTTTTTTGAAAACAAGGTTCAATACCAATGAAATCCTGGTGTCATTAATGCTGGTGTACGTCGCCCAGCTGCTGGTTTCGTGGCTGGTGCACGGACCGATGATGGACCCGGACGGATTTAATTTTCCGCAGTCCCGAATGTTTGAAGATCCGGCCCTGTTGCCACTGCTGAGTGACGAAAACAGGCTCAATCTTGCCTTCGTTTTTGCCATCGGCGCCTTACTGGCGGGATATATATTCATGTATCGCAGCTTCACCGGCTTCCAGATGCAGGTCGCGGGCTACGCGAAAGATGCAGCGCGCTACGCCGGATTTTCGGCCAGGCGCATGGTCTGGATCGGCTTGTTAAGTGGTGGCGGGATGGCCGGACTCGCCGGTATGTCCGAAGTCGCCGGCCCGATGGGGCAGCTCACCGAGCACGTATCGAATGATTACGGCTTTGCCGCAATTATCGTTGCCTTCGTCGCGCGCCTGAACCCCGTCGGCATATTCTTCGCAAGCCTGTTAATGGCCCTGCTCTACCTCGGTGGTGAACAGGCACAGCAATATCTGGCCCTGCCGTCATCGATATCCAACGTATTCCAGGGCATGTTGCTGATGTTCCTGCTGGGTTCGGACGTCTTCATCAACTACCGCGTACGCTGGACGGAGGCCCCGGCCTGATGGATGGCTCAATCATCAGTTCGATCCTGTTCGCGACCATCGTTGCCGGAACGCCGTTGATTATCGTTGCGCTGGGGCAGCTGATCGCCGAGAAGTCCGGGGTATTGAACCTGGGTGCGGAAGGCATGATGGCGATGGGTGCGATTGCGGGATTCGCGGTGACCCTGCACAGCGGCAATCCGTGGCTGGGTGTGCTTGCCGGCATGGCCGCCGGAGCCGCCATGTCGTTCATTTTTGCCGTTGTGGTGTTGAGCCTGATGGCTAACCAGGTTGCCAGCGGGCTGGCGTTGTCGATTCTTGGCGTCGGTCTCTCGGCCTTTATCGGTAAACCCTACGAGTCAGAAATTTTGCCGACCGTGGGGGCCATTCGTATTCCGCTGCTCGCCGACCTGCCGATTATCGGCGAACCGTTGTTTAATCAGCAGGCACTGGTTTACTTTTCCTGGGCGTTATTCGCCGGGATTGCCTGGTTTCTGTATCGCAGCCGTCCCGGCCTGGTGTTGCGCGCGGTAGGTGAATCACCGTCGTCGGCACACTCGATCGGTTACCACGCGATTAAAATTCGTTACCTGGCAACGCTTTTCGGAGGCGCGATGGCGGGTATCGGTGGCGCCTTCCTGTCGGTGTTTTACACGCCGCTGTGGGTCGAGGGCATGGTATCGGGCCGTGGCTGGATTGCGATAGCGCTGGTCGTGTTTGCCACCTGGCGCCCGTTCCGGGTACTGGTCGGGGCCTACCTTTTTGGTGGCGTCATGGTGGCGCAGCTATTCGTGCAGGGTTCGGGGCTCGAGATCAACATTCCGTCGCAATTTCTATCGGCGCTGCCTTATCTGGCGACGATCGTGGTACTGGTAATCATTTCGCGCGACCGGAACACGGTGCGCCTGAACGCGCCGGTATCCCTGGGGCAGCCCTATAGACCGGAGGCCTGAGAGTTCGCCTTCAGCATGCGTTAATTAATGAAAGATTATAAACAGGGGTTGCAAAACCCGAAAACATCAACCTTAAACAAGTAACCCCGGGAGGGTTTGGAAATGACACTAACAAAGATAACCATTAAACAAATCGCCATTGCGGTGCTCGCATTTGCAATGACGACTGCGAGCCAGGCAGCCGACAACAATATCGGTTTTGTTTACGTGAGTCCGATCGGTGATGCCGGCTGGACTTACCAGCATGATCTCGGGCGATTGCAGCTCGAAAAGGAAATGGGCGTCACTACCAGTTACGTCGAGAACGTGGCCGAGGGGGCCGACGCCGAACGCGTGATTCGTGAAATGGCCAAACGCGGTGACAAGGTCATCTTTGCGACCAGCTTCGGCTACATGAATTATGCGCTCAAGGTATCCAAGCAATTCAAGAATACCGCTTTCGTGCACGCCACCGGCTACAAGCTCGGTAAAAACATGGGCCTGGTCAATGCGCGGTTTTACGAGGGCCGTTACCTGACCGGCGTCATTGCCGGTGAAATGACCCGGTCGAACGTGCTGGGTTACGTTGCCGCATTTCCGATTCCGGAAGTACTGCAAGGCATTAACGCGTTCATCAAGGGTGCGCGTAGCGTTAATCCCGAGGCCGAACTGCGTGTGATCTGGGTGAATTCATGGTACGACCCCGGCAAGGAGCGCCAGGCGGCGATTACCCTGATTTCGCAGGGTGTCGATGTCGTCACCCACCATACCGATTCGACCGCGGTGGTGCAGGCAGCTGAAGAGGAGGGCGTGTATGCCTTTGGTTATCACTCTGATATGTCCAAGTATGGTCCCAAGGCACACCTGACCGCGACCACCCACCATTGGGGTGACTTTTATGTCGACACGGTCAAGCAGGTGCTTGCCGGAACCTGGGCTCCCGTCAGTATCTGGGGCGGATATCCGCGCGGCATGATAAAACTGGCGCCATTAAATGACGCTATCCCGGAGCCTTTACAAAACCGTATCAGGAACATGGAAAGGGCTTTGGAGGCGCGCACCTTGCATCCCTTTGCCGGCCCGGTGGTCGACCAGGGCGGAAAAACCATCGTTCCCGAGGGGAGGAACATGACCGATGAAGAACTCAACAAAATGAATTATTACCTCCAGGGAGTGGTCAGCACGATCCCGAACTAGGCGGTACCGGGTAGTGATGTCTTTGTATCACTACCCGGCTTCATCCGGGCTGAAATTCGTTTATGGAAGCATATCTCCTCGACTGGGCTAACCTGTTGCTGCGCTGGCTGCATTTCATCGCCGGCGTTGCCTGGATCGGCGCATCTTTTTACTTTGTCATGCTCGACAGCTCGCTGAGCAAACCGGCGCGCAAACAGGATGAGGAACGCGGGGTCAGCGGTGAGCTGTGGGCGGTACATGGCGGAGGTGTGTACCAGAGCCAGAAGTTCCTGCTCGGGCCGGTGGGCGAGCCGCTGGCGGAAAACCTGCACTGGTCAAAATGGGAAGCTTATACGACCTGGCTGTCGGGCATGGGGTTGCTCGCGGTGGTTTACTGGTTCGGGGCTAAAACCTACCTGATCGATCAACAGGTGATGGCATTGTCGCCAGCCTCGGCGGTCGCAATCAGCATTGGCGTGCTTGGCGGTGGCTGGATTGTTTACAACCTTTTATGCAATGCGCTACGAGGTAAAGACTCGTTACTCGCGGCGATCATATTCGTTTTAGTATCACTGTCGGCCTGGCTGTTGTTTCAACTGTTCAGTGCCAGGGGCGCCTTTCTGCACGTGGGTGCGATGATGGGCACCATCATGGCGGCCAACGTGTTCTTCCAGATTATCCCGGGCCAGAAGCAAGTCGTTGCGCAAATACGCGCGGGTGAAACCCCCGATGCCGAGCCGGGGATCATCGGCAAGCAGCGTTCGGTGCATAACACCTACTTCACGCTACCGGTATTGTTCATCATGATCAGCAATCATTACCCGGTGACCTACAGTCATGAGCATGGCTGGCTGGTGCTGATCACAATCATGTTAGCCGGCGTATTGATCCGACAGTATTTCGTACTGCGTCACAGCCACCAGGCAAGCCTCGCACTGCCGACGATCGCGGTGGTCCTGCTGCTGTCGGTGATCTGGTATCTCAGGCCCGAGGCAATCGAAAGTGACGACTCGAACCGCGTCAGCGAGGCGCAGATCTCGCAGATTATCGACGCCCGCTGCGTCTCCTGCCACGCCAGCCAACCGACCCAGTCGGGATTCGTTGCCGCACCCCTGGGGATCGTGCTGGAATCGCCCGACCTGATCTTGAACCAGGCCGAGCGGATCGCATTCACGGTGCAGACCAGGTATATGCCGATCGGCAACCTGACTGGAATGACCGATCAGGAACGTGCCACGGTTGCCCGCTGGTACGTGCAGATCCAGCAACCATAATTCTCGGGAGGAGAATATGACTGTGGTACCCTCCGCCCTCGACAATGACTCCTGCGATACCGCTATCCGTGCTAGTTTTCTGCATTTCATATCCGATCCGGACAAGTCAGGTGATGCCTTCGAATACCTCGATGACGGCCTGCTGATCCTGAAGCAGGGACGGGTGCAGATGCTGGTCGAGGCGGCCGAATGGATCGATTATTTGCCCGACGGCTCGAACTTTTACGACTATAGCGGCCTGCTTGTCATGCCGGGATTTATCGATACCCATACCCACTATCCGCAAACCGAAATGATTGCAAGTCAAGGTCTGCAGTTACTTGACTGGCTCGAGCAGTACACTTTTCCGACCGAAACCAAGTTCTCTGATCGCGAATATGCCGATAAGATTGCCGGATTCTTCTGCAAAGAAATACTGCGCAACGGCACCACCACGAGCGCGGTATTCGCTACCGTTCACAGCGAATCGGTCGATGCGATATTCGAGGCGGCACAATCCCTGGACCTGTGCCTGATCGCGGGCAAGGTGATGATGGATCGCAATGCCCCTGACAATCTCTGTGATAATGCCGAGGAAAGCTACCGGCAGTGTTCTGAGCTGATAAAACGCTGGCACCTGAACGGGCGCGCATACTATGCCGTTACGCCTCGCTTTGCCCCCTGTTCCAGCCCGGAACAACTGGCGCTTTGCGGACAGTTGCTGGGTGAACATCCCGACCTGTACCTGCAATCGCATGTCGCTGAAAATCGAGACGAGGTCCGCTGGGTTAGCGAACTGTTTCCGCAAAGCCGCAGTTACCTGGACGTTTACGACAGTTTCGGATTGTTGGGTCCGCGCTCGGTTTTTGCGCACTGCATACACCTGGATGAAGCGGACCGTCAACGCATGGGGAGCAGCGGTGCGGCGATTGCCTTTTGCCCCACTTCCAACCTGTTTCTCGGTAGTGGTTTGTTCAGTCTCGATGCGGCCTGTGAACACGATATTCGCGTCGGGGTCGCGACCGATGTCGGCGCTGGCACCAGCTTCAGCATGTTGCAGACCCTCAATGAAGCCTACAAGGTCTGCCAGCTGTCGGGCCAGGATCTGACACCGCTAAAGGCTTTTTACCTGGTGACGTTGGGTGGCGCTGAATCGCTTTATCTTGATCACAGGATTGGTAATTTCAATGCCGGCAAGGAGGCGGATTTCGTCGTCATCGATCTGCGGGCGACCGAGCTGATGCAAAAACGCATGGAGTCCGCGCTGTCGCTGGAAGAGCGCCTGTTTGCTTTGATGATGCTGGGTGACGATCGTTGCATCCAGGCGACCCATGTCCTGGGACAGCGCCGGTACTCGAAGGCCGGGTAATGTCCGTGGTATTGATCGACAATGCGAAGGTCCTGGTTACCATGGACGATGAACGCCGTGAAATAAAAAACGGGGCCATAGTCATTCGTGACAGGATTGTCGATATGCTCGGATCGTCCGGGGAAGTCAGGCGGGAGCTCGAGTCAAAGGGATTGCAGCCGCAACAGTATATCGATGCCAGTGGTTGCATACTCGTGCCGGGACTGGTGAATTGTCATCATCACCTCTACCAGACCCTCACCCGCGGTATTGGAACGGCGGCCGGTAAATCACTGTTTGACTGGCTGCAGACCCTGTACCCGATCTGGGGGGAGATGGATGCCGAGGCAGTTTACCTCAGCGCGAAACTGGGCCTCGCCGAATTGATGTTATCGGGGGCGACCACGGTAGCGGACCACCTGTACCTGTTCCCCAATGATGCCAGGCTCGACGACGAGATTCGCGCCGCGCGCGAACTCGGGGTTCGCTTTCACCCCACCCGCGGCAGTATGAGCCTGGGTCAAAGCCAGGGCGGTCTGCCACCGGATAACGTTTGTGAAGACGAAGCGGATATACTCGCCGATTGCGAGCGTGTTATCCGCGAATTTCACGATCCCGCACCCTGTTCGATGCTGCGTATCGGGCTTGCGCCCTGTTCGCCGTTCAGCGTTACCCCGGAACTGTTGCGTAAAACCGCTGATTTGGCGCGCCGGCATGCGGGCGTCAATCTGCATACGCATCTCGCAGAAACCATCGATGAGAACCGGTTTTGCGAGCAACAGCTCGGCTTGCGCCCGCTGGAATACATGCAGAGTCTCGGCTGGACCGGTGACGATGTCTGGTTTGCCCACATGGTGCATCCGAACCGGGCCGAGATCGAGTTACTGGCCGCGACCGCGAGCGGTGTTTGCCATTGTCCGAGCAGTAACATGATCCTGGCTTCGGGTATCGCGCCGGTGCGTGACCTTTGTGATGCCGGCGTGCGCGTCGGTATCGGCGTCGATGGTTCGGCGAGTAACGATTCCAACCAGCTGCTTGGCGAAGCGCGCCAGGCGATGCTGTTACAGCGCGTCGGCTGGCCCGGTTTCGAATCCAGTGCCGACCGTTTCTCGGCGCGCGAGGCCCTCGAACTTGCAACCCGGGGCGGTGCGGCGGTGCTCGGGCGTGACGATATCGGCAGCCTCGAACCGGGCAAGGCGGCCGATCTCGTGGCATACCGTGTCGATGGTATCCAGCACGCCGGAGCGGGTGGTGACCCGGTGGCGGGTTTACTGACTTGTGCACCGGTACCGGCCTGGCTGGTGGTGATCAATGGCAGGGTGGTGCTCGAGCAGGGCAAAATCACCGGTCTTGATCTGCAATCCCTGGTTTCACAACATAATGCAAAGGCCGAGCAGTTACTGCGAAAGGCCGCCTTTAAAGGTAATCAAGATGACTGAAAAAACACCTGAATATATCAGCCAGTGGATCAACCTGGCGCAACCGCGACTGGGTGCCGAGGTTGTTTCCTGCAGCGATGACTTTTTCGCCGACTGCAGTCGCATGCTGAGCCCGGAGGCACCGGTATTCATCGAAGGCAAGTTTGACGATAACGGCAAGTGGATGGATGGCTGGGAATCCCGCCGCCGCCGTGACGGTGGCTATGACTATGCCGTGGTCAAGCTTGGACTTGCCGGCGAAATCAAGGGTATCGATATCGACACCACGCATTTTACCGGTAACTATCCGCCGGCGGCGTCACTCGATGCCTGTTTCAGCGAAACGGCCCCGGATGAAACCAGTGAATGGATCACGCTGATACCGTCAACCAGCCTGAACGGCGACAGCCACCATTATTTCGAAATAACGAATAGCGAGTGCTTTACACACGTACGCATTAATATCTATCCCGATGGCGGCATTGCGAGGCTGCGGGTGCACGGCAGGGTCATCAGCGACCCGGCACTACTCGATAAATCAGCCATCCATAACCTTGCCGCGGTCGAGCTCGGTGCGCGCGCAATCGCCTGTAACGATGCCCATTTCGGCGCCGTCGAAAACCTGTTGAATCCGGGTAAGGGAGCCAACATGGGCGATGGCTGGGAAACCCGACGTCGGCGCGAACCGGGCAACGACTGGTGTATTATAGAGCTCGGGCATCCCGGCAGCGTGGAACAGGTCATCATCGATACCGCTTTTTTCAAGGGCAATTACCCCGATCGTTGCTCGATCCAGGCGGCGATGGTGGGTACGGATACCGCCATTTCTATCATTACTCAGAGCCAGACCTGGCAAGAGCTATTGCCACCACAGAAACTGGAAATGGACAAGGTGCACGAGTTTGCCGACGAGCTGCAGGCGATTGGACCGGTCAGCCATATCCGCATTAATATATTCCCGGACGGCGGCCTCAGCCGGGTCAGGATTCTCGGTAGAATCGATGCCTGAAGCGCTCACGATTAAGCCCCTGACGAGTGCCGAATTTTCACCTTTCGGCGACGTTGTCGAATTCGAAGGGCACGAATCCTACCCCATCAACGCAGGTATGGCTGACCGTTATCATGCGTTGGCCGATGTCGAACTCAGCGGTGACCAGGCACGCGCGACCATCAGCCTGGTGGAGAGTCGGAAATATGATATGCCGCGCAAGGTCGATCATCTCGAGTATCATCCACTCGGAAGCCAGGCTTTTCTGCCGCTCGATGCCAGTCCTTTCATCGTGGTCGTCACGGCGGCCGCAAGTGAACCGGACCTAGGCAAGCTTGAAGCTTTCGTCACCAACGGACGCCAGGGTATCAACTATCGACGCGGCACCTGGCATCATGTGTTGCTGACTCCTTATGCAGCCATGCGCTTTATCTGCGTCGACCGCAGTGGCCCCGGTAACAACTGCATCGACTTTCACATCCCCGAACCCGAACAGCTCCTGCTCCCCTGACCACCACATTGGTTCCCTGTCGACGTAGAAAGGTAACTATGATCAGGGGCGGAATCGAATTTAACAAATAAGCTGCTGATTTTAGTGATTTATTTGATTCTAGAATACGGATAGTAACAACATATATACCAACAATATTGGGTGGTATTAGCGGACAGCATAGCCTTCGCAGACATCTGTAAGGACCTAATAGAAGTTGTAAAAGCAATGGGATGGACTCCTTCTTCTCGTTAACTGTTAAAGACACTATCAGTTTGGCACATCGATGCCGGTAGAGTGAGGAGGCGTCCATCCCATTGCTTCTGGCCGAAGATTGCCTCCCGCCTGGGTTTGTTGAGCGTCTCCTTTGGAGAGAGAAGGATGTTACCTAATCAACCAGAAATCGTAGCCGTTCATCAGATTTTGCTGGCGTGATCTCAAGAATTTCAGTACTTACTACCCTGTGAGCCACAAACGGATCATCATTTACTCTAGTTTCAAGATCTTTCAACGATGTATTATGAGCCACTATCCCTCCACCTAGTCCAGGCTGAAGACTACCGACTAACAAAAACACGCCATCATCAAACCCGCGTTTTATCCATTCGTTGTGGCCCTCCATAAATTCACCAGCTTGACCTTTATTGTCAGAAAACTTTAGTAGTACGATAAACATCGGATTGGTTCTCCTTTTAATTTGATAGGATGTGTCTACAGCTCTCGTTACGAAACAGAGATAAAAGATTTTTAACCTCGCTAAACATAATATCATTTAATCGCTAGGGTTCCGTTTTTGGCCGTTAGTTGAAGTTTTTTGATTACGATCGAGTGTCCGTTTTCAGACTATACTAGGTAGTATGCGTATGGTACTTATGTTGGCCTCGATTCTGATTGTCGCCACTTTGATATTTAAGGGGTACTCAAGTAGTTTGAGCACCAATCCTGAGAGTCAGGCTGAGACAAATCTAATTGATCCGCGCGATAAAGCCCGCGAAGTTAACCAGGTCATTCTGGATGCCGCGAATACCCAAAAAAGAGAACTAGATAAGCAATTGCAGCAATAAGCGTACCGGGTGAAGTGATTCCTACAATCACAATAAATAGTTTTTAGATTTACCTTATATGGGCGATGCGTTATACGGGATCAGTTTGATATATTTGATTTGGGTATGCCCAAATTTGGAAGATGGACAATATAGAACAAATTCTTGGGGGATTGCCATGCCACTCATCATTAGAATTTTATAATTCGCATTTGCCCACAGAACAACCAAAACTGGGGCTTCATCGATAACAAGTAGCGATATTTAAACACTCGAACACAGACCCAAGATATTTCCAAATTGGAACAAATGTTATTTCTGTAATGAAGTTACACGCCGGCCCGAATTAGTTTTACGTCTGAAAATAAATCTGAAAATGGAGGATGTGATCATGGCTCTACATGCAGAAGACCGAAGCTGCATCACGCAATTTGAACTAGGTGAAATGTTTGAGAAGAATGATTGGGCGCGTGACCACAGGTCAGCGTTTAAATGGTACTTGCACTCAGCTAAACATGGTTACCGCAAGGCACAGCATCGACTGGGCACTATGTATGCGCGTGGTGCTGGCGTAGCAAGAAATTATATCGAGGCTTATGCGTGGTGCAAGGTATCAGCGGCGCAACACTCTCGAAGAGCGCTATTAAAGCTAAAGAAAATTGAACCACATTTGTCGGCGGAACAAATGTCTTTGGCAAGGAAGTTATCGAGACGATACTACGAACTGTATGTAGCGCCTTGGGCTAATCAGTCGTTACCCAGGTAATAGGGTGCTCTGTTGGAGGTGACTAGCGAATTTTTTCCTGAAACTGAAGATGTTTTTATAGAAAGTGACGGGCATTACGAGTTGGAAGTGATCGAAGAATCGCAGTACCAAAGGCATCTTAAAGTTCTATCTGAACGCTACTCGAAAAATGGTGGCGATAGAGAGTTGATAGCAAAATTGCATTATGAAAACACTAATCCGCACGACAAAGAGGCGATTAGGGTTGTGATAGATGGTAGGACTGTCGGTTACCTTTCGAGTAAGGGTGCAAGATTATTCAGGAAGCGAATTGAAAAAGTGAGACCGGAAGGAATAATTATTTCCTGTAACGCCGAGATCGTTGGTGGTAAAAGAGTCGGGCTTTTTAAAAAAACAGATTTCGGTGTATGGCTCGACTTGCCGATTAGGAAATTGTAGTAGAAGAACGAATACATCGCCATTCGACTACTAGTCTTTGTAGGGATTGGAAATCAAGCCCTCCCGAAGGGAATAATTAATTCTTGCGAAAGTCCCTGATTGGCCGAAGATTGCCTCTCGTCTGGGCTTTGTGAGGGTGTGCTTACGAGAAAGCAGAACCTTGGAATCCAGGTAATCAGCGGCAATTTACGACCCGAAATGGGCGCCCGTAATTCTAGATGTCATGGTTTATCCTCTTGTACGCTTGCATTATTGCCGGGGTAGCTCAGATGGTAGAGCAACGCATTCGTAATGCGTGGGTCGGAGGTTCGAATCCTCTCTCCGGCACCAAAAATTCAATGGAAAATTTTGCTAATTAGCAGGTAAACTGGGTAGCCTGCCCCGCCAAATATCTAGTAATTTTTCCCATACTTTGCGGGTGTCACAGCAGACACTCGATTTTCGCTACTGAGGGTCTGTAACCGACGGCAATTCAAAAGGATCAGAACACCACGTTGAAGGTCTGCAGCATCGAGCGCCACGAAGCCACGTCGGCGGCCTCGTCGTACTTGAGGTTATCGATGCCGAAACTGCCCGCGTCGGGATTGGTGAAGCCGTGGCGCGCGCCGTCGTGGCCGTGGAAGACGAGATCCACGCCAGCATCGTTCATCGCCGCCGTGAAGGCTTCGACGCGCTCAGCTGGGACAAAGGCATCGGCATTGCCGTGCTCGATCAGCACCCGCCCCTTGAAGCTCTGCGCTTCACTGCCGTTCGGCAGGGGCAGCGACCCGTGGAAACTGACCACAGCATCGAGATCGGCTCCGGTATAGGCGAGCTGCATCACCGTGGCGCCACCGAAGCAGTAGCCGATCGCCGCCAGGCGGCTGTCGTCCGTGATCGCCAGCGAGCTTAGCTTCTCGAGGCCCTTTTGGGCGCGGCGGCGCCAGCCGTCCAGGTTAGAAACCGTTGCTTTCATCCACTCCCCGGCTTGTGCGGGATGGCTGGTGACCTTGTCGCCGCCGTACATGTCCACCGCGAAGGCCACATAGCCCAGTTCAGCGAGCTGTTCCGCACGTCTCTTGGCATAGTCGTTGAGCCCCCACCATTCGTGAACGACCAGCACGCCGGGACGTTTGCCCTCGACCGCATCGTTCCAATACAGGTAGCCGGTCAGGTTGTCACCGCCGTCCTTGTAGGCAACGGCCGCACTGCGGACTTCCGCCATCGCACCCGAAAACGACAGGCAGGCGACTAGCGTAACGGTCAACATGGAAAGAAATTTCATGGTTGGTCCTCCTCAGGTTGTTGGTCCCCAAACCGGGGATTGCAATTTTAACCCAAAATCTCCGGCAGGCCAGCCCAGAATATCGACGACCTCTCAGCCAACTACAGGGACCGGGCTTGCAGCAATCTTAGCTCTCGATAGTGTCCCCTCCTTCAGAAGACAGGCGATGCCCAGATCGGATGCGGCATCAATTGCCTACAAAATCGCTTGCAGATTTTCCCAGGATGGGGGGTTCTCCCTCGTGCAGGTGTCTGCTTCTGGCCGAGGATCGAGGCTCGGCATCCTTGTTTCAGTGTCTGTTTTGGAGATATAAAGGAAACTAAGCGCGGGTTCTTTGTTCGACAGCATGCGTTTGTTAGCCATCTAAATTGCGTCATTGAATTCGTCACGATATCGCACCACGCTACCAGCCCCGGGTAAGACACCCTTGTCGTAAATAACCACCATGAATGCCTCATCAGGAACGCTCTCCCACTGACTGGAAAGTCGATACTTTGATGCGGGCTCGAAACCAAAGCGTGGGTAATACTCCGGGTGTCCCAGGACGATAACGAACGGACAACCTGAACTGTGCAGGTGAGCAAGTCCGTGGTGGACAAGCTGCGAACCAATACCTTTCTGCTGGTAGGCCGGTAAGACTGCCATTGGCGCCAGACCCATACCGATGACTCCACAGCCATCAACAGTTACCGGGGTAAACAGTATGTGACCTACAACGATTCCATCTTCGACCGCGACAAATGCGAGATAGTCTTCACAGGAGCCACGCAGCTTGTCTACGAGTGCTGCTTCAGGGCCGTTATCAAATGCGGCCATATTCACGCTGCGAACAGAGTCTTGATCTCCCGGTTCCTCTTTGCGAATTTCGGCCATCGGTGAATGTTCCGTTTTCGAGGGGTTAGCTGCAGGATAAAATTATTCTTAACCAGATAACATATTAGCACTGATACCGATCGCCCGTTCCTGGCCGATAGCGAACTCTGTTTGCGAACAATGCTGTGTACGCTTTATATAGTAGGAGATGATGGCTATATAAGGCTAACCGGTGACTGGAAACTGGTGGTGACTGGGGGGTTGTGACAGAATTGGAGCTCGATACTGGCAGGTGGGTTGGCGTGGACAAGGTATATATTACGGCGCAGGAGCTGCTCGAGGATTCGTTCCGGCTTGCGCACCAGATTTATGAAGATGGCTTCCATCCGGAGTTTATCGTCGGTATCTGGCGCGGTGGCACGCCGGTTGGTATCGCGGTACAGGAGTACTTTGAATTCAAGAATGTCGAGACCGATCATATCTCGGTGCGCACCTCGTCTTACTATGGCATTAACAAGCAGGCCAAGAAAATCCGGGTTCACGGATTACACTACCTGATTGAAAACGCCAATGCCGATGATCGCCTGTTGATCGTCGATGACGTGTTTGACTCCGGTCGCAGCGTCGATGCTCTGGTCAAGGCGATTCGGAAGCAGTCCCGACTGAATGCACCGGGCGATATCCGGGTTGCCTGTCCCTGGTACAAGCCGAGCAAAAATAGTGTCGGATTCGAACCGGATTATTACTTGCACGAAAGTGCTGACTGGCTGGTGTTTCCACATGAACTGTCAGGGCTCGATGTCGCCGAAATTGCGTCCGGCAAAAAAGATCTTGAGAATATTCTTGACTTATTCGAGTAGTCGCGTTTTGCTATAGAGATGCCCAATTCAACAAGAATAGTAACCACTGGTGCATGTTTTTTAGCTTTTCTCGTCTTCGGACTGATCTGGTCCAGTGCCGACCGTGTTGAATTAACTGGCGCTCAACGCCTGGCGATATTCGTAGCGCTGGGATTATTCGCTTCGATCGGGCTGTTTTATTACCTCAAGCAGCAGAGCGCCCTCAAGGAGTCCCGGCAATCCCTGCAGCAGTCGGATCTCTCACGGGAAAAGTTCAAGGTCACTATCAGCCACGAGGTTCGCACGCCGCTGAGTGGTATCGTCGGCGTGATGCACCTTTTGAAACGAACCGAGCTTGACCGCAACCAACAGCGATATGTCGACATGGCCGCCAATTCAGCCGACATGCTGCTGGAAATAATCAACGATTCCCTTTCCCAGTCGCGCATGGACACGGCTTTTCTGTCGATCGAGGCTGAAAAACTCGTTCTCGCGGAAGTGATTGAAGACGTTACCAGTATTCTCGCGCCCGAGGCCATAAACAAGGGACTCGAGCTGGTGTGTGACATTGACCCCGATATCCCGTATCGAACAAAAGGTGATGCCATACGCTTGCGCCAGGTATTAAACAATTTGCTCAGTAACGCCATCAGGTATACCGAAACAGGTAACATCACGATCTATGCTGTCAAAAAAGATGATCGGATCGAGATTGGCGTCAAGGATACGGGTATCGGGATCGATGCCGAGCAGCGGGAAATATTGCTGCGACCCTGTCAAAAGGACGGGAATTTTGGCCCGCAGGTCGACTGGCCAGGGCTTGGTTTGAAAAGTAGTCGCCGCCTGATAAAAGCCATGGGCAGCTTGCTGCAAATCGAAAGTAGTCCCGGAGTGGGAAGTCGCTTTTACTTTGAAATGGCGATTGATGCTGGACTGAGTGCTACCTATGACTGGAAACCGCCACGTTCCTTACAGGAAATGAGCGTTGCCATTTTAAGCCCGTTAAAATCGCAGCGTGACTCGATAGGGAAGATGCTGAAGTACTGGAATATCAGCAGAATCCAGAAAATGGAATTCGACGCCGATCGGCGGCGGGACTTGCCGAAACTGGATCCCTGTGACCTGTTAATTATCGATCAGTCCGAATCTGAACAGGGGGTCAATGATTTGATCGAGCGTCTGCGCAATAACAGTGAATGGCGAGACACCCGCTTTGTGCACCTGGTTCCCCTGAACCGGCAAAACGAAGGTGGCAGTGCCGATGTCAGGCTGCACAAGCCCCTGTCGCATTCGCGTTTATACGCAACCTTGCTCGACGTTGTCTATAAACTCGCGTTCAGTGCGGAGCGCGTTTCTGAGCAGTTTGCAACTGCCGGTGAAAATAACGGCCTACTGACGGGTCACCGGATTTTACTGGTCGAAGACGATGACATCAGCAAAATGATTACACTGGAAATGCTCGACGGCACCGGGCTCGAAGTTGACGTTGCGAACAACGGCGCCGATGCGATCGAGCAGGTTCAGCAGCAGCAATACGACCTGATCCTGATGGATATTCAAATGCCGGTTATGGACGGCTACGAGGCAACGCGAAATATTCGGGCCCTGGGTGGGCAGTTCGAATCGATCCCGATCATCGCCATAACCGCCCATGCATTCGAGGGAGACAGCAGTAAAAGCCTGGATGCAGGTATGAACTACTATATCTCGAAGCCGTTCGAACCGGAAATTCTGGTACTTACGATCAACCGGTTTATCGGCAAGCAGGGGCAGAGTACTGACTCTGGCCCCATTGATTTAGTGCTGCAGTAACTCCATCATCCGCGTCACGCTGGTGCTTTCGAAAACTTGGTGATCGGCGCAAATGGCGAGTATCTGGTCCGCTTTCCTGGCACTGATGTGGCCCCGCAGGTAACGTTCGAACTTGGCCTTCAGCAAGGGGATTCCCTCGTCGCGACGGCGGCGATGGCCAACCGGGTAGTCGACCACGATCTCGTCGCTCTCACTGCCATCGTTATAGAAAACCTGTAACGAATTCCCGATGGCACGCTTATCCGGTTCGAGGTATTCGCGCGTAAAACGTTCTTCCTCGCTGACTTCCATTTTTTCGCGCAGGGCATCGACCCGCGGATCACTGGCAACGTCGTCTTCGTAATGTTCCGCCTGCAGGTCACCTTTCAGCAGGCCTATCGCGACCATGTACTGAATGCAGTGATCGCGGTCCGCGGGATTATCCAGCGGCCCCGTTTTATTGATGATGCGATCACCCGACTCCTGGGTTTTAATGACGATACGGTCAATGTCGTCGAGACGGTTGACGACTTCCGGGTGCAGTTTCACCGCGGCTTCGACGGCAGTTTGGGCATGGAATTCTGCGGGGAAGGATATCTTGAAAAGGATATTTTCCATCGTGTAGCTGCCATAACCCTGGCTGAACTCGAGCGGTTTTTTACCAAAAGACACATCTTGGAATCCCCAGGTAGGCGCCGTAATCGCGGATGGATAACCCATTTCACCACGCAGCGCGGTGAACGCGAGAAACAGCCCGCGCGACGATGCATCGCCAGCGGCCCAGGATTTGCGCGAGCCGGTGTTGGGCGCGTGACGGTAGGTCCGCAGCGAGGATCCATCCAGCCAGGCATGCGATACCGCGTTCAGGCACTCGTCACGACTGCAGCCGAGCATCTGTGCACTGACCGCGGCCGAGGCGATGCGTACCAGCATAACGTGACACAGGCCGACACGGTTAAACGAGTTCTCCAGCGCGATCACGCCCTGGATTTCGTGTGCCTTGATCATCGCGATCATGACGTCGCGCATCGATAATGGTGCTTCGCCTTCACTGATGCGCTTGCGTGACAGGTAATCGGCCAGCGCCAGGATGGCCCCGAGATTATCCGACGGGTGGCCCCACTCTGCCGCCAGCCAGGTGTCGTTGTAATCCAGCCAGCGCACCATGGCGCCGATGTTCCATGCAGCGCGAATCGGGTCGAGCTCGTAGGCGGTGCCGGGAACGCGCGCACCGTGTCCCGGCATGTCGGCACCCGGAACAATCGGTCCCAGTAACTTGGTGCAGGCCGGGTACTTCAATGCCAGCAATGCACAACCCATGCTGTCCATCCAGTCGTAGCGTGCGGTTTGCATCGCTTCTTCCGAGCGGGTGACATCGTATTCGAACACGTAGTCGACGATATCCTGGATGACCTGGTCAAAATCGGGACGACTCGCGTCCAGAACTGCAGCTTTGCTCATTATCTATTTCCTTTCACTAATCGGGACAAAGTCCAGGTCTTCTGGACCGGTGTAATTGGCAGACGGCCGGATGATCTTGCCGTCGATGCGTTGCTCCACCACGTGGGCACCCCAGCCGGAGGTGCGGGAAATGACGAACAGCGGCGTGAACATGTCGGTGGGTACGCCCATCTGGTTGTAGGAAACCGCGGAAAACCAGTCCAGGTTCGGGAACATGTTTTTCAAATCCCTCATCACCGTCTCGAGGCGTTCGGCCACTTCGAACATCAGCAAATCGTCATTTTCCTCGGCCAGGTTTCTGGCAACCCGCTTTATAACCTCGTTACGCGGATCACTGACGGTGTAAACCGGGTGTCCGAAACCGATGACGATTTCCTTGTTGGCGACCCGCTCGCGGATATCGGCCTCGGCCTCGTCTGCCGAGCTGTAACGCGACTGGATTTCAAATGCTGCTTCGTTGGCGCCGCCGTGCTTGGGTCCGCGCAGCGCGCCAATGGCGGCGGTAATGCAGGAGTACATGTCTGAACCGGTACCGGCGACGACGCGCCCGGTAAAAGTTGACGCGTTGAACTCGTGCTCGGCGTAAAGAATCAGTGAAATATGCATCGCCTTTACCCAGGACTCGCGTGGTGGCTCGCCGTGCAGCAGGTGCAGGAAATGGGCGCCGATGGAATCATCATCGGTGACGAGCTCGATACGCTTGCCGTGATGGCTGAAGTGGTACCAGTAAACCAGCATCGAACCGAAGCAGGCCATCAGCCGGTCGATGATGTCGCGCGCGCCGTCAACATTTTGATCAGAATCTTCCGGCATCTGGCAACCCAGTGCCGAACAACCGGTACGCATGACATCCATCGGGTGCGTGCTCGTGGGTAACTGTTCAAGCACCGTTTTTACCGATTTGGGCAGGTCGCGCATCGCCTTCAGCCGCGCCTTGTAGGCATCCAGTTCGTCCTGCGTGGGCAATTTTTCGTGTACGATCAGGTAGGCGATTTCTTCGAATTCACAGGTTTCCGCAATATCGAGAATATCGTAACCACGGTAGTGCAGATCATTACCGGTTCTGCCGACGGTGCAGATGGCGGTGTTACCAGCGGCTGTCCCTGACAGCGCGACCGATTTTTTGGGCTTGAACCCGGGTGTGTCACTCATGATGTCTCCTCGCTAAATAGTTGGTCCAGTTTTTGTTCGTAATCGTGATAATCGAGAAAGTCGTACAACTCCATGCGGGTCTGCATGCTGTCGACCACGTTTTGTTGGGTGCCATCGCTCAGAATATGCCGGTACACGTTTAGTGCAGCCTGGCTCGCGGCCCGAAATGCGCTCAGCGGGTAAAGCACAAGCTTGACCCCGACCGAGGCTAACTGCTCGGTGGTGAATAACGGCGTGGCACCGAATTCGGTAATGTTAGCCAGTACCGGTACTTTTACCGCGTCAACAAACCGCTGGTATTGCTCGAGTTCGGTCATGGCTTCCGGAAAGATCATGTCCGCGCCGGCTGCAACACAGGCCTGGGCGCGTTCGATCGCGGCCTCCATGCCTTCCACTGCGAGCGCGTCAGTGCGCGCCATGATGACAAAATCGGCGTCGCTGCGAGCGTCAACGGCGGCCTTGACACGATCGACCATTTCGGCACTCGGGACGATGGCCTTGTTGGGTCGATGACCGCAACGCTTTTGCATCACCTGGTCTTCGATATGAATGCCGGCGACGTTCGCGCGGATCATCTCGCGCACACAACGCGCGATATTGAACGCACCACCCCAGCCCACGTCAACGTCGACCAGCAACGGCAGGCTGCTGGCATCGGTAATACGGCGCGCGTCTTCGAGCACATCGGCCAGCGTGCTGATACCGAGGTCCGGAGTGCCGAGCGAGCAGGCTGCGACTCCACCGCCTGAAAGGTATAGCGCTTGGTGGCCGCATTTCTGCGCCATGATGGCGCTGTAGGCGTTAACGGCACCGACAACCTGCAGTGGATTGTTGGCGGCGGTGACCTGGCGTAATTTTTTACCCGGCGAGATGGCTTCAGTCATATTGATCCTCGAGAATTTGTTTAACAATTTGCCAGGCGCCACTGATGTGGCGACGCATCAGTAACTCGGCCAGTTCCTCGTCACGGCTTGCGATCGCTGCGGCGATCTGGCGATGCTGGTCTAGCGCAGTTTGTGCGCGTGCCGGGAACTGCCCGGATTGACGGCGACACATCCGTATCAGCTGGTACAATTCGCCATTCAACTTTTCCAGTATCCACTGGTTCTGGCTGGCAACCGCGATGCGAAAATGAAAATCGATGTCACCCTCGCGCTGAAAATACGCCCTGCCATCGGTTTCGCTGATCGCGGTTTCGTGCTGATCGAGTAACGTCGACAGCGACGCGATTTCGCCATCGGTCATCAAGCGCGCGGCGAGTCGTGCAGCCATCCCTTCGATGGCTTCGCGCGCGCTGTAGATATCTTCCATCATCTTGGTGTCCAGCGTCACCACGCGAGATCCCGCGTGGGGAATGCGCACAATCAGCTTGATCCTTTCGAGGCGATGGATAGCCTCACGTAATGGCCCACGACTAATGCCGTATTTCAACGCCAGGTCCGATTCGACGATTTTCGAACCCTGCGCAAGCTCACCGCTGATGATGTCAGTCTTGATGCTGTCGAAGGTTCGACGCGCCAGCGTTGGGGATTCTGGTTTTTCTTCAGTAGCGGCAAGCAGGGATGTGTCAGTCATTAATTGTCAACAATTTAAGGTTAATTTTATGTAATTCGGTGCAAATATGCATATATTAATCGTAATTGTCAACAATGTTTTTTGACTGGAATCGAATCCTCAAAGCACGGCGCGGAGCAAAACCAGTTTTAATGCGGGCGCGAAGAATTAATTCTCAGGATAAATTTACTTAATAGTGGTCAACACCGTTAGCGGGATAATCCAATAATGGGTATATTGAGCGCTTGCCATTGACCAACCTTCCTGACCGCAAGGGCCGGGATGGTACCCGCTGACACCAATTACTAAAACAGCCGAGCGGGAATCGCTGACTATTGAGGAACAACTATGAGTGAAGAAACCGTAACCATTATCGACGATGCCACCGGTAAAGAGATCAAGTTACCGCTTTACACGCCAACCGCGGGGCCCAAGGTGATTGATATCGGCAAGCTTTACAAGGAACTGGGTTATTTCACCTACGATCCCGGGTTTATGTCCACCGCGAGCTGCTCCAGTGCAATTACCTTTCTTGATGGCGATAAGGGTGTGTTGCAGTACCGGGGTTACCCGATCGATCAACTCGCCGAGCACAGCTCGTACCTCGAAGTCTGCTTCCTGTTACTGAATAACCGCCTGCCGAGCAAAGACGAGCTCGACTACTTTCAGACCACCGTAACTAATCACACCATGCTACACGAGGCGATGATACGTTTCTTCAGTGGCTTCAGGCGCGACGCCCATCCTATGGCGATCATGGTTGGCGTCGTCGGGGCGCTCGCCGCGTTCTACCATGACCACATGGATATCCACAACGAGGAGCATCGTATGATCACGGCCTATCGCCTGGTCGCCAAGATGCCGACGATAGCCGCGATGAGCTATCGTTATGCCAACGGCAAGCCGTTCGTTTATCCAAAAAATCATCTCAGCTATACCGAGAACTTTTTATACATGATGTTCTCGATGCCGTCGGAAGAATATACACCTGACCCGTTACTTGCCAAGGCACTCGACCTGATCATGATCTTACATGCCGATCACGAGCAGAACGCGTCGACCTCGACGGTACGCCTGGCGGGTAGTTCAGATGCGAATCCATTTGCCGCGGTCGCATCCGGTATCGCCGCCCTTTGGGGCCCCGCGCACGGCGGCGCTAACGAGGCGGTGGTGCGCATGCTGATCGATATCAACGAGTCAGGCAAACCGCTGCAGGCATTCGTCGATCGCGCCAAGGACAAGAGTGATTCGTTCCGCCTGATGGGTTTCGGTCATCGTGTTTACAAGAACTACGATCCGCGCGCCAAGTTGATTCGTGAAATTTGCCACCAGTTGCTCAATGACATGGATGCCACGGGCGAGCAGCAGAAACTGCTTGATACCGCGATGGCACTGGAAAAGGTAGCACTCGAAGACGATTACTTTGTGCAACGTAATCTTTACCCGAACGTCGATTTTTACTCGGGCATAATTTTCCTTGCCATGGGCATCCCGATGAACATGTTCACCGTTATTTTTGCGATGGCGCGTACCATCGGCTGGATTTCTCAGTGGAACGAAATGATGTCGGATTCCGAAACCAAGATCGGTCGTCCACGCCAGCTTTATAACGGCGTGATCGATCTGGATTACGTGCCGATTGACAAACGCTGAAACGATGCCTTTTATTAGTATCTACTGACCTAAAGAGAATATCGAAATGCTACAGGCATACCGCGAGCACAGTGATGAACGCGCCAAAGAAGGCATTCCGCCGAAACCACTGGATGCGCAGCAAACCGCCGAGCTGGTGGAGCTGATCAAGAAGCCACCGGTTGGTGAAGAGAATTACCTGCTCGAATTACTGACCCAGCACGTGCCGGCTGGCGTTGATGAGGCGGCTTATATTAAGGCCGGATTCCTCGCCGCGATTACGCGTGGCGAGGCAGCGTCACCGTTAATCGATAAAGTCAAAGCGGTAGAAGTCCTCGGTACCATGCTGGGCGGCTATAACATTGAGCCGTTGATCCGCTGTCTCGAGGACGACGAGGCCGCACCCGCCGCGGTCAAGGCCCTGGCGCATACCTTGCTGGTGTTCGATGCATTTCATGATGTGGCCGAAAAAGCCGGGGCTGGAAATCAGCACGCCAGGCAGGTGCTCGAATCCTGGGCCAACGCGGAATGGTTTACGTCGAAACCCGAGCTCGCTGATAAGATTACCGTCTCGGTTTTCAAGGTTCCTGGTGAAACCAACACCGACGATCTGTCCCCGGCGCAGGATGCCTGGTCGCGTCCGGATATTCCGTTGCACGCCAACGCGATGTTGAAAAACCCGCGCGAAGGCCTGACCGACAATCCACTCGAAAAGATTACCGAGCTCAAGGCCCTGGATCATCCGATCGCCTATGTCGGGGATGTCGTGGGTACCGGCTCGTCGCGTAAATCGGCGACCAACTCGGTGCTCTGGCACATGGGCGATGATATCCCTTTCATCCCGAACAAGCGCAATGGCGGTTATTGCTTTGGCGGCAAAATCGCACCGATATTCTTTAACACCATGGAGGATGCCGGCGCATTACCGATCGAAATGGACGTCAGCAAAATGGAAATGGGCGACGTAATCGATATCTACCCCCATGCGGGCAAGGCCACACGCCACGACAGCGACGAAGTGGTTGCCACTTTTGAACTGAGTACCAATGTACTCAAGGATGAAGTGCAGGCCGGTGGCCGCATTCCGCTGATCATCGGGCGCGGTTTAACCGAGCGCGCGCGCAAGGCGCTGGGTCTGGGTGAAACCGATTTATTTGAAAAACCGAAGGTTCCAGTAGACAGTGGTAAAGGCTATACACTGGCGCAGAAAATGGTGGGCAAGGCCTGTGGCTTACCCGGGGTGCGCGCGGGCATGTATTGCGAACCGAAGATGACAACAGTCGGCTCGCAGGATACGACGGGTCCGATGACGCGTGACGAGTTGAAGGACCTGGCTTGCCTCGGATTCTCTGCCGACCTGGTGATGCAATCTTTTTGCCATACCGCGCCATACCCGAAACCGGTAGACGTAGTAACTCATCACACTCTGCCCGACTTCATGCAAAATCGCGGCGGCATTTCGTTACGCCCGGGCGATGGTGTCATCCATTCGTGGATGAACCGCATGCTGTTACCCGATACGGTTGGTACCGGTGGTGATTCGCATACCCGCTTCCCGATCGGCATTTCGTTTCCGGCCGGTTCCGGGCTGGTGGCCTTTGCGGCCGCGACCGGGGTGATGCCGCTCGACATGCCGGAATCGGTGCTGGTGCGCTTTAAGGGCGAGATGCAGCCAGGGATTACCTTGCGTGACCTCGTGAACGCGATTCCTTACGCTGCGATTCAGCGCGGCTTGTTGACAGTAGAGAAAAAAGGCAAGAAGAATGTATTCTCGGGCCGCGTGCTCGAGATCGAAGGCTTGCCGCAACTCAAGGTTGAGCAGGCATTTGAACTGTCTGACGCCTCCGCCGAACGCTCGGCCTCGGGCTGTACCGTCAAGCTCGACAAGGAACCCATCATCGAATACATCAATTCGAACATTACGATGTTCAAATGGATGGTCAACGAGGGTTACGGCGATGTGCGCACGATCAAGCGCCGCATCGACGAAATGGAGGCCTGGCTCGCCAGTCCCGAGTTGCTCGAAGCCGATGCCGACGCCGAGTACGCCGAGATTATCGAAATCGATCTCGTCGAAATTACCGAGCCGTTGCTGGCCTGCCCGAACGATCCGGACGACATCAAACAGTTGTCGGAGGTTGCCGGCGATAAAATCGATGAAGTATTTATCGGTTCCTGTATGACCAACATCGGCCACTTCCGCGCCGCCGGCAAATTGCTGGATAAACTCGAAGCGCCGGTGGTGACACGGTTGTGGATTGCGCCCCCAACCAAGATGGATGAGGCACAGCTGACCGCAGAAGGTTATTACGGTATTTTCGGTCGCTCCGGCGCGCGCACCGAGATGCCGGGTTGTTCGCTGTGTATGGGCAACCAGGCGCGCGTTGCGGAAAATTCGACCGTGGTTTCAACCTCGACGCGCAACTTCCCGAATCGACTCGGCAAGGATGCTAATGTTTACCTGGCTTCCGCCGAACTGGCCGCGGTTTCGTCGATCCTCGGCAAGATCCCGACCATGGACGAGTACCTGCAGTATGCCAACGACATCAACACCATGGCCGATGATGTCTACCGCTACCTCAACTTCAACGAGATGGAAAACTACACCGCTGCAGCCAACACCGCATTCCCGGTCAAGGTCGCCTGACCTATAAACTGTCATCCCGTGGCTTGACCACGGGATCCATTAGCAACATCACCCACATGAATTTCTGGGTTCCGCGGTCAAGCCGCGGGACGACAGGATTTACCAGGGCAGGGAAAAGGTCTTGACGTTGGTGTAGGATTTCATCGCTTCGATGACGCCTTCCTTGTAGCCGAGGCCAGAATCCTTGATGCCACCGAACGGTGACATCTCGATGCGGTAGCCGGGCACTTCCCAGATGTTGACGGTACCGGTCTCGAGCTCGTTGATAAAGCGCACGATGTCATCCATGCGGTTGGTACAGACACCTGACGATAATCCGAACGCGGTCGAATTGGCGACTTCGATGGCATGATCGATATCGCGCACGCGAATGATTGGAATCGGCGGACCAAAGGTTTCCTCGCGTACCAGCTCGCAGTCGTAAGGCACGTGATCGAGCACGGTCGGCGAGTAAACCGCACCCTGGCGGTCATTGCCGTAGAGTAGTGTGGCGCCTTTCTCGATCGCGTCGTTGACCCGGTTCTGGAACAGGATCGCGGCGTTCTCGTTGATCACGGTCCCGACATCGGTGTCCGCATCCATCGGATCGCCATATTTCAACTTTGCCGCTTTCTCCGCGGCCAGTGCTGCGAACTCGTCGGCGACCGAATCGATGCACAACACACGTTTGACCGCGGTGCAGCGCTGCCCGGAATTCTTGGTGCCACCGGCGACGGCAAGCTCCGCTGCCTTGTCGAGGTCGGCATCGTCCATGACAATCAATGGCGCATTGCCACCGAGTTCGAGTATCGTGCGCCGATAGCCGGCGGTCTCGGCGATATATTTGCCGACCGGCACGCTGCCGGTGAACGAGATCAGGTCGATATGCGGATTGGTCAGCATTTCATCGCCCATGTCTTCGGGCAGCCCGGTGACGATCGACAACATTTCGGGTGGCAGTCCGGCCTCGTAAATAATGTCCGCCAGGACCAGCGCGGTCAGCGGCGTCTGCTCGGTCGGTTTACCAACCATGCAGTTATTGGTCGCGATCGACGGCGCAATTTTGTGCGAAATCATGTTGAGCGGATGGTTGAACGGCGTGATCGCCGAAATTGCACCGAGCAGCGGGTCGCGCTGGGTGAAAATCTTGCGCTGCTTGCCATGTGGTGTCAGGTCGCAGGAAAAAACCTCGCTGTCATCGTTAATACAGAGCTGTCCCGCCAGGCTGTAGACGTCGAAGGCGCGACCGACCTCGTAGAGGCTGTCTTTCTTGCTGAGACCGCATTCGGCGGTGATCAAATCCGAAATTTCATCCTTGCGCTCAACAATGATCTCGGCAATACGCACCAGGATCTGCTGGCGCTCGTAGCGCGTCAGTTTGGGCCTGTAATTGGCGGCAATTTCGAATGCACCGGCAACCTGCTCGCGGCTCGCGCGCGGCACGGTACCGACCACTTCACCGTTATACGGATTGAGAACATCGATGTTTTTACCAGTGTCACCATCGACCAGTTGGCCGGCGATACGCATTTTTTCGTGTCTGATAGTCATTGTTTTTAACCCGTTAAGGCGCTCGATTTAATGGCGCGCGTAATTGAGAGCAACATCGAAAGCGTCGTAGTTATGTAGCTGGTGTCCGCGGTCAAGTCCGCTAACCGGCTGGCTGACGATGAGCGGTACAACCTGCTCGGTGAGGCCGCCATGCGAGCGTAGCGGCACTTCCAGGCCGGAAAGATCGTGGCGCGAAGCCGTGGTGCCGATGACCGTGTCCTGTTTCGAAACCAGGATCAGGTCGCCCATGCGATCCGGGGCAAGCTCGAAGCGCTCGCAACCCTCGCGGTTGTCGTAGACCAGGTCAATACCCGGGATTTCGTGCAACTGCGATTTCAAGCCCTCGATATCGGCGCTTTCCGGCAGGTACACCGTGGCGTAAGAGCCGAGTGCGCCGTGATGCACTACGTAGGGGTCGGTAATCGGCAGAATCACGCGTGCGTTGCCGGCACCGAGCAGGCGGTCGAACTCATCCTGCAGGTAAACGATGTTGGGTTCACCGGTGGCATCATCGTGCTTGGCGTTCATGCCGTGGTCGGCAGTCAGCGCCAGCACCGCGCCCAGTGCATCGAGTTCGGCCCAGTACTTGTCCATCATGGCGTAAAAGGAATTGGCGCCGTCACTGCCGGGAGCGAACTTGTGCTGGATGTAATCGGTGGTCGACAGGTACATCAGGTCTGGACGCACGGTTTCCATCAGCTTGACGCCGGCAGCGAAGATGAACTCCGACAGTTCTGCACTGTACACCGACGGCACTTCCATGCCCACCAGGTCGAGCACATTGTCGATACCGTTTTCGGCGAGGCTGACCTGGTCCGATTTTTCCGACGAAAAACAGATTGCACCGTCAACGCCGAATTCGAGTTCATTACCCAGCAGGCGGCGTAGTTTATCCTTGGCAGTCACGACCGCGATTTTGGCACCGGCATCCTGGAAGGCTTTGAAAATCGTCGGTGTACGCAACAGTTCCGGCTCATTCATCATGACTTCACGGTCGTTGGCCTTGTCGTAATAAAAGTTACCGCAGATGCCGTGCACCACCGGTGGCACACCGGTGACGATCGAAATATTGTTTGGATTGGTGAAACTCGGCACCACGCAATGTGCGCGCATATCCACGCCCTGTTCTTCGACGACCTTTTTCATCCACGGCATGACCCCGGCTGCAATCGCCTGTTCGATATAATCGGGTTCCGAGCCGTCGATACAGACGACGATGACCGGTTTGTTGGGCCAGCGGTAGTCGCGGCCGTTTACAGTGATAACGGACTTATCTGGGCTCATGTTCTTTCCTGTTGGCTTGGTTGGATGCACTATATGGCTATTCCAGTATCAGGTTAAATCGATATTACAAATGCTATCTATCGATTTGCCCTATAGTTACTGGTATGCCGTTAGCCGGCTTCTTTATGCCGTGCGTGCACCATTTCGAGAAAGGCGTCGGTAACCCGCAACAAACGCGTTTCGTTGAGACAGGCAACGAATTCCGAATACTCCAGGTCGGCGTCGCTGATCGCGAGCGCGCGCAATCTGGAGTCAGCAAGCAATTCGCTTTTAGCGACGATGCCGACGCCAAAGCCGGCCGCGACCGCTTCATTTACGCCTTCACGGCCACTGATTTCCATGACGTCGTTCAGTATGTGACCGGCTTTGCTCACCGCGTCCTCGAAGATCGAACGTGTGCGTGATCCTTTCTCGCGCAGGACGATACGCTGCGTGACCATTTCGTCGATCGTGACTGAACGGCGCGCGGCCCACTCGTGGTCCTGGCTGACGAACGCCACCAGTTGTCCTGGAGCCAGCGATATCGTGTAGAGGTGTGTGTCTTCCGGTGGAATGTTCGGCAGAAACGCGACATCACAGCGGCGTGACTGCAGCCACGACATCAACTGCTGCGAGTTGCCGTACTGGATCGAAATCCGGATGCCGGGGTACAGTCGCTGAAATTGCGCCAGCAGCGGCGTCGCGATATAGGGTGAATCGGCGCCCACGCGCAATTGGCCCGAGGTCAGCGCGCGCGCCGCTTGCAACAATTGCTCGACTTCTTCTTCATGGCGAAAAAGCTGGCGCGTGATGGCATAGGCTGATTTGCCGATATCGGTCAGCTCGATACGCCGGCCATGACGCAGGAACAACTTGGTACCATAGCGTTCCTCGAGTTCCTTAACCTGTCCGGACAGCGTCGGTTGGGTGATATTCAGCATCTCCGCGGCGCGCGTGAAGCTGCCGTGTGTGGCGACCGCGTGAAACGAGCGCAGGTGGGCGTGTGATATTGGCACAGTCTATTTGAAACATTTGTTATATCGATTTGCCGAATAGTATTGATCGGCGGTATAAATGGCAACCACGCAACCATTACCAGGGTAAATTTAATGACCGACGACACTACCAAACCGGCCGCCAGCACCGCGAGCGGCGATCCCTTCCTGCTGACCCCGGGTCCGCTGACGACATCGCTGACGGTCAAGCAGGCGATGTTGCACGATTACGGTTCGCGCGACGCGACTTTTATCGACCTGAACGCGCGCATCCTCGAACGCCTGGTGGACATCGTCCACGGGCAGGGCACCCATGTCAGCGTACCGTTACAGGGCAGTGGCACTTTTGTCGTCGAAGCGATGATCGGCAATTTCGTGCCCGCCGATGGCAAACTGCTGGTCTTGATCAACGGCGCCTATGGCAAACGCATTGCGAAGATCTGCGACTATTACAAGCGGGACTACGAGGTGCAGGAGTCGCCGGAGGATGTGCCGGTCGATACCGCCGAGCTCGATGCGACGCTCGACGCCAACCCGGACATCAGTCACGTGGTCGTGGTGCATTGCGAAACCACGTCGGGAATCCTGAATCCGATCAGGCAGGTTTCCGAGATCGTGGCACGGCATCAACGCAGCCTGTTGATCGATTCGATGAGCGCGTTCGGTGCATTGCCGCTCGATGCACGCGAAATCGAGTTCGATGCCGTGGTTGCGTCGAGCAACAAGTGCCTCGAGGGTGCGCCGGGGATGGGTTTCTGTGTCGCCCGCGAAAGCGCACTCGAAAAGACCGAGGGTAATTCACCATCGCTGGTGCTGGACCTGTACGATCAATGGCGCGCGATGCAGAAAAATCGCCAGTGGCGTTTCACGCCACCGACCCACGTATTGCTCGCCTTCGACCAGGCACTCAACGAGTACGAGGCCGAAGGTGGTGTGGCTGGCAGGGGTGGCCGCTACCGCGAGAATTGCGATCTGCTGGTCAGCAGCATGCGCGACATGGGCTTTAAAACCCTGCTACCCGATGAGCTGCAGGCACCGATCATCATCACCTTCCATATGCCGACGAATCCCGAGTTCGATTTCAATGCTTTTTATGATGGGCTCAAGGACCAGGGATATGTAATATACCCGGGAAAACTGACCGTGGCCGACAGCTTCCGTATGGGCTGCATCGGTCGCCTCGGTACCAAAGAGATTCGTGGCGCCCTGAAGGCAGTTGCCGGTATGCTGCAGCAGTTTGGTATCGAACGGATAAGCAACTCGACATAACCAGGAGAAGGCCTTCATGTCTACGCAAATTCCCGAACGTGCCAGTGCGGTCGTCATCGGCGGCGGCGTTATCGGTTCCAGCGTTACCTACCATCTAGCCAAGCTGGGCTGGACCGACGTGGTGCAGCTCGAGCGCAACCAGTTCAGCTGCGGCACGACCTGGCACGCGGCCGGCCTGGTCGGCACCATGCGTGCCAACGAATCGCAGGCGCGGCTGTGCGAATACTCGATGGCGGTACTGACCGAACTCGAGGCTGAAACCGGTCAGTCGACCGGGTTCAAGCAGGTTGGCTCATTGTCGATTGCACACAGCGAGGCGCGTTTCGAGGAATTGAAACGCGTTGCGGCGATGAACAATGCGTTTGGTGTAACCCGGGTCGATATCATCACCCCGGATGAAATAAAGGCGCTTTATCCCTACCTCGAGACCGGCGATTTGCTCGGCGGCAGCTGGGTTGCGCAGGATGGAACCGCGAGCCCGGTCGATGTGACCCAGGCCTTCGTCAAAGGCGCGCGTGGACGCGGTGCACTGTGTCTCGAGGGTGTGCGCGTGACCGGCATTAGCCAGGCCAACGGCCAAGTTACCGGCGTCGTCACCGACCAGGGTGAAATCAAGGCCGATTACGTGGTCAATTGTGCTGGTTTATGGGGGCGCGAAGTCGGTCGCATGGCCGGTGTCAACGTGCCACTGCATGCCTGCGAACATTATTACGCGCACACTGAAAAGCTCGACGACCTGCCATCCAATCTGCCGGTAATGCGCGATCACGATCGCTGCGCCTATTACCGCGAGGATGCCGGCAGCCTGCTGGTAGGCGCATTCGAACCGAACGCGGTTCCGTGGGGACAAAATGGTATTCCACTCGATTTCGCATTCGAAGAACTCGAGGGCCACATGGAAGAGCAATTCATGCCGGTGCTCGAACATGCGATGCACCGGGTACCGATGCTGGCCGACGTCGGTTGGCGCAGTTTTTTCTGTGGCCCGGAAAGCTTTACCCCGGACGACCAGTTCCACATGGGCGAAGCACCCGAGCTGAAGAATTTCTACGTGGCCTGCGGACTCAACTCGGTCGGTATCCAGACCTCCGGCGGCCTCGGCCGCGCGCTGGCCGACTGGATGCACCTAGGGCATGCGCCGATGGACCTGTGGGGTAACGATATCCGCCGCATGTTCCCGTTCCAGTCGTCCCAGCATTACATCGAGAATCGCGTTACCGAAACGCTCGGCCTGCTGTACGACCATCACTACCCCTACAAGCAGATGGAAACCGCGCGTAACCTGCGTCATTCGCCGCTGCACGAACGGCTGGTTGCGCACAATGCCTGCTTCGGTGAGGCCGCCGGCTGGGAGCGCCCCAACTGGTTTGCGCCCGACGGTGTCGAGCCCAAATACGAGTACAGTTTCGGCAAGCAGAACTGGTTCGAACACAGCGCCGCTGAACACAAAGCAGCGCGTGAAAAGGTCGTGCTGTTCGATCAAAGCTCTTTTTCCAAGTACCTGGTGCAGGGACGCGATGCGGTCAGGGTATTGCAGCGAATTTCGAGCGCCGATGTCGACGTGGCACCCGGGCGCATGGTTTACACGCACTGGCTGAACGAGCGCGGCGGAATCGAGGCTGACCTGACCGTAACCCGCATCGCCGAGGATCAGTTCTGGGTCATCAGCGGCGCGGCACAAACCATCAAGGACCTGCAGTGGCTGAAATCGCATATCCGCGAAGACGAATTCTGCTGCGTCAGCGATATCACCAATGCCTGGGCGATGCTCGGCGTAATGGGCCCGGATAGCCGAGCCCTGTTGAGCGAGACCCTGAACCACGATTTGAGCACCGAAAGTTTTCCGTTCGGCGATTTCCAGCCGGTCGAGCTCGGCATGTCACGCGCCTGGGCGGCTCGCGTCTCCTACGTCGGTGAACTGGGCTGGGAGCTTTATATCCCGGTCGACCAGGCCCGCCACGGTTTCGACTTCCTGTGGCAAAAGGGCGAGAGCCACGGCCTGAAACTCGCCGGTATGCACGCTCTGAATTCGTGCCGTATCGAAAAGAAATTCATCCACTATGGGCACGACGTCGCCGAGGTGGATACGCCACTCGAATGCGGCATGGGCTTTGTTTGCGCGTTCGACAAGGATATCCCGTTCATCGGTCGCGACGCGATCCTGAAGCAGCAAGAAACCAACGGCTTCATGTACAAGCGCCTGGTGCAATTCCTGCTGCAGGATCCCGAGGCAATGCTGTATCACCACGAACCGATTCTGCGCGACGGTGTCATCGTCGGGCACCTGACCTCGGGTGACTACGGGCACACGCTCGGCGCTGCGGTTGGCCTCGGTTACATCGAGGTCGAGGAAGAAATCACCAAGGATTACATCGATTCGGGACATTTTGAAATTGATGTCGGCGGTTATCACGTCACGGCCAAGGCTTCTCTAAGTGCGATGTATGATCCCAAAGCCGAACGCATGCGGGGTTGAGCCCAGCCGACGAAGTTTCGAATCGGGAGGGGTTGAACTGCGCTCCGAATATTTTTAGTTGCGCTACGGTATGCAAATCGAAACCGTTGTGGAGCGAATCAGGGTGACATAATCTGGAAAAGCGCCAGGCGCCTGCCATACACCAAAATCCGAGAACAAAAAATGTCCATAACCCATAAACAATCACCCGAACGCTCCGAAGGCGACGTCAACCTGTCGCCACGCCGATCGGCCTGGGCGGAGAACCATCTGGACGAAAACACCGAGGCAATGCTCGCCGAGGACGCCAAATATTTTCTGCACCAGTCGCTGTCGACGCCCTGTCTGAATGCAATCCGGGCAAGCCAGGGAATTTACCTCGAAGATGTCCAGGGCAGAAAAATCATGGACTTTCACGGTAACAGCGTACACCAGGTCGGCCATGGTCATCCGCGTGTGATAGCGGCGATCAAGGCACAGCTCGATACCCTGCCCTTTTGTCCGCGACGCTATACCAACCAGGTCGCTATCGACCTGGCACGACGCCTGGTCGAACTGGCGCCCGGGGAACTCAGCAAGGTGCTGTTTGCACCCGGCGGCACCTCGGCGATCGGCATGGCCCTGAAACTGGCACGTTACGCCACCGGGCGGCACAAGACCGTATCCATGTGGGACAGTTTTCACGGTGCATCGCTGGACGCAATTTCGATCGGTGGCGAGGCCCTGTTTCGAAAGGATGTCGGCCCGTTGTTGCCGGGTACCGAGCATATCCCGCCGCCGACCCGCGGTAAATGCCTGTTTAACTGTGAAGACGAACAGCACAGTGGTTGCCTCGAATACCTGGAATACCTGTTCGATATGCAGGGCGACGTCGCCGCGCTGATCGCCGAGCCGATGCGCTGGACCACGGTCGAACCACCACCACCCGGGTATTGGAAAAAAGTCCGTGAAATCTGCGATCGCCATGGCGTCTTGCTGATATTCGATGAAATTCCTTCGGCGCTGGGACGCACCGGGAAAATGTTCGTCTGTGAACACTTCGACGTCGTGCCCGACATGCTGGTAATCGGCAAGGGATTCGGCGGTGGCGTATTCCCGATGGCGGCCCTGATCACGACCGCGGCGCTCGACATAGTCGGTGACCGTGCACTCGGGCATTATACCCATGAAAAAAGTTCGGTCGGTTGCGCCGCTGCCCTTGCGACACTGGACTGCCTGCAGCAAGATGGCTTGATCGAAAATTCGATCGAACTGGGCAGGCATGCACTCGCAAGGCTGCAGACGATGCAAAATAAACTGCCGATTATTCACGAGGTGCGCGGCCTCGGGCTGCATCTTGGGATCGAGTTACGTCGCAATGGCGAAGCCGCCTGCGATGAGGCTGATACGGTGCTCTACCACTCGCTGTCGCAGGGTCTCAGTTACAAAGTTGGCGGCGGCTGCGTGTTGACGTTGTGCCCACCAATGACGATTACAAGGCAGGAACTGGACCAGGCGCTGGATATTGTCGAAGCTGGCATCAGATCACTTGATTGACAGGGGAATATCGACTCTCAGTAGAATTTGAATTATCAGCACCTGATCTTTTCCGAGCGCTGTAACGATAACTGAGCGTGCAATTATCACATTGAAAGCGAACCGGGTCGGCGACGAGCAGTTTTCAGATGGCGCTCGTAGGCCTGCACCTCGTTATCGATACGCGCTTCGGACCAGCCCAGATCGTGGGCAACAGCTTCGGCAACCGGGCGCGCCAGTGCCAGTCCCTGATCGCTGGACCAGCCGGCGCCGAGCCGGCGCATCAATAAATCGGCCAGGCTACCCGGCTGTTCTTCGCGCGCACAGCGCTTGACCGCTGCCGAACTTACGCTGAAAGCATCGCTCTCGATCCGGGGGGCATTTTTTTCATCTGTGGTAAAAGCCCAATGAAAATTTGGATCCTGCGATGAAGCCGACGGAGTAACACGATTCGAAACCGCGCGCAGCAATCGCTTTGCCACGCGCCGGTGGGTCATGATCGACCCAGCAGTCAGGGCCAGCATGTTGGGCAAACCGTCGGCGGCCAGGTCATGAATCTTGATTTCACGGCTCCCCAGAGGATCTTCGGTATCCCGGGTCAGCGGATTGACCCCGGCCCAGCTGAACAGGATATCGTCGCGTGTGATGGCCAGTTGCGGCAGGCAACGGTTGGTTTCAGTGATCATCCAGTCAATTTCCCGATCCGTGGCCGCCACCTCCGTGATATTCCGATACATCGGACCGCCGTCAACAGGTGAGCGCGTGAGACCAATATAATGCATGCCGTTCGATGGCAGACAGTAAAGCGGCTGGCCGATACTGTTATAAGCGAACACGCCCCAATCGGCGAATTCGTCCGGCAGGTGAACGGCAATGTGAATGCCCTTAATACTGGTGCATTTGGGCTCGACGTTATTCCCTGTCCTGCTGATAATATCGTCGACCCAGGCGCCGGCGAGATTAAGCACCAGGTCAGCCGTCACCTGCACATTTTCACCGATGACCGTTAGTCCTGATGGCTCACTGTGTGCCGTCGAAGACAGCGTCAATTGCCAACGGCTTTCCGGCTCAACTCGTTGCAGATGCTCGACTCGCGTGTAGTTATTAATCTGCGCCCCCATGCGGCGCGCGTCGAACAGCGCATCGAGCGCGATCCTTTCTGGCCAGTCGAACAGGTACTCGCGAAACACCGCGACGCTTTTAAGTCGGTCGGGATCGCGCAACCACGAAGCGATGGGAAACTGGTCCAGCTGTTTACGGTTATAACGCTGATAATCGAGCGGCACGCCGGCAGGGCTCATCATGCGCAAAACCGCAAATGCCACATCCAGTTGCCAGGGCGCATAAGCGTCGTCGGTATAAATCGGCAGGCAAAAATTAATCGGTTTTAGCCGGTCAGGAATAGTGCGAACGATATCGTCGCGGGCCAGCATATCGGCGCGGACCGTACCCATCGATCGGGCCAGGTGGCCTGGATGCAGTAATGTTTTCCAGAAATTCGAGCCGCTTGCCAGGTGGCGCAACCCGCAGTGCAGCAGACGGCTCGAGCGGCTAGTCGCGCCATCGGCGAAATCTCCCTGGTCGACGACCAGTACCCGGTAGCCGGCCGCGCTGAGGTGTTGCGCCGCGCTGGCGCCGTTGATACCCGCCCCGATAATCGCCACATCGAAATGCATTCCATCAAGTGTTTCGACGGAAGCTGTGTTCATGTTCCCTAGTTAATGCGCCAGGCCTGGGTTCGGCGCACCAGCTTGCGTGAGACGAACTGGTGAATCAGGCGCGCAGCGACATTGGTATAGAAGATCATCATGCCCATCGCCGCGGCGGGAGCAACATCACCGGCGTCATCCATGTTGAGTACCGCCACCGAGGCCAGCGTGGTGTCCGGCGAATACAGAAAAATAACAGCCGACACGGTCGTCATCGCGTTGACGAACAGGTAGATCGATATATCCAGGATCGACGGCAGGCACACCGGTACCGTCACTTTCGAAAGCAACTTGTGGAACGGCTGTTTCAGCGAAGCGGCGACCGACTCGAACTCCCGGTCCATTTGTTTCAACGCGGTGACTGCGGTCAGGTGCGATACCGTGTAAAAGTGGGTGACGGTGCAGATCACCATGATCGCAAGCGTTCCGTAAATCGCATTTAACGGGTTATCGGGATTGTTGAAGAAAAAGATATAGGCGAGGCCGAGCACCATGCCGGGGATCGCCATTGGCATCATCGCGAGGAACTGGAAGGCCGAGCGCGTGGTGAAAAACCCGTTGATCTTCTCGACCATGTAGGCGCCGACGAATACGATAACCGTTCCCGCCAGCGCGGTATAGAGTCCGAGCTGAATCGAGTTGGTATAGGAATTCCAGCCGCCGCCGTCCATGACTTCGAAATTATAGTTGCCCAGGCTCAGGCTCAGGTTGTAGGGCCAGAATTTTATCAATGCCGCGTACTGGCAAACCGCGATCAGACCGACGATAAAAATCGCGATCAGCGAGCAGTAGGCGAGGCAGATCCGGTCGAACTGCTTGTGCGGCTTGGGTGTGTATGGTACCGAGCGTGCCGATAACTGTGCCACCTGTTTCTTTTGCACGTAGCGGTCGATACTGAAAGCCAGCAAGGCCGGGATCAGTAGCACTACCGAAACCACCGCGCCCATCTCGAAGTTTTGCTGGCCGATGACCTGTTTGTAAATATCGACCGCGAGCATGTTGTATTGCCCACCGATAACCTTGGGCAGGCCGAAATCGGTAATCACCAGGTTGAACACGACGAACGCGGCCGAGATCAGTCCGTAACGCGCGCCCGGAATGGTCACGGTCCAGAAAGTTCTCCAACGGCTTGCGCGTAGCGCGGTCGCAGCCTCGTACAGGCGCCCGTCGGAAATTGCCAGCGCGGTGGTGATAATGATCAGCGCGTGCGGGAAGGTGAAAAACACCGACCCCAGGACAATACCGATGGGCCCGTAAATCGACTCGCCCAGCAGTAAACCCTTGATCATGCCCTGGTTACCGAACAGGTAAACCAGCCCGATCCCGGGCAGCAGTGACGGTACCAGGATCGGAATCATCGCGATCAGTCTGAACAGCCCCTTGAAACGCATCGTGCTGCGATTCAGCGCGTAAGCGAACCAGAATGCGAGGCTGACGGTAATGATGGTGCTCAGCACTGATATGAATATCGAGTTTTCGATCGAGCGAAACAGCGCAGGCGTTGAAAAGTAAGTGCGGAAGTTGTCGAGACCGATGTCGGCCGAGGCACGTATCACGATTCGCCTGAAATCGTTCGAGCTGTACTCGTGCCAGTCGGTGTCGTCGACGCGCTCGGTGCCGAACAGAAAAGAGGTATCACCCCTGACCTGCCTGAGCCTGTACATTGTCGGGCTGCGGAAACTGAAGTCGGGGAAGAACTCGGTCGGGGCGAGACGACCGTCGGAACTGGTGACCAGGTCCTCGGGCTCGAACTTCTGTATTTTGTCGTTCTGCGCTGCCGCGCTGAAGGGCTCGCCCCAACCATCACCGGTATTGACCTGAAACTCGAAGTTGGTGAGATCGAAAGCATAAGTCGAAAATGATTTCGACAGCATCGCGTAAAGCGGAAATGCGAGCGCAATCAACAGGTAAAGGCAGATGACCAGTATAAAGCCGACCATGATGCGGTCATCCTTGCTGGTTCTGGGCTTGATCAGCGGTGCGGCGCTAGACGCGATGGTTGCGGACTCCGTCATCTGGCTGGTTTAAGCGCTTCCCGCGGGCGGGAAAATCCAGAGTCTGTCCGCCGGTAGTTTCACGCGAATCGTCGAACCCGTATCGGCCTCAAGTCTGCGTGTCGCGTTGATCGACAGGTCCGCAATCAGGTTCGCACCCCCGAGCGCGCTGTTCTTCAATGAAACGCGCCAGAAGGAGCCGAGAAACTCCATATCCTCGATCTCCACTTCGAGGCTATTGTCCGCACTTTCATCACTGGAATAATCCCCGATTCCCTGTGGCACGATGTCCTCCGGGCGGATAGCCGCCACTACCGGGGCTTCGCGACTAAGCCCGTGACTGCGCGATTTGAAACTCAATTCACCGATGGAAACACTGTTATCGCCATTGACGCGTCCCTTGACCTGGTTCATCGCGCCGATGAAGTCGGCGACGAAAAGGGTGTCGGGTTCGCGGTAGATTTCAGTCGGTGTGCCGACCTGTTCGATGACACCCTGATTCATGACGACGATGCGATCCGCCATGGTCAGCGCCTCTTCCTGGTCGTGGGTTACCATAACCGTGGTGACGCCGAGGCGCCGCTGCAGGGTTTTCATCTCGTGGCGCAGGTGACCGCGTACCTTGGCGTCGAGTGCGGACAGCGGTTCGTCCAGCAATAACAGTCCCGGGGAGGTGGCCAGCGCGCGCGCCAGTGCAATGCGTTGTTGTTGCCCACCCGATAATTGCGCCGGATATTTGGGACCCTGATCGGGTAACCCTACGAGTTCCAGCAGTTCGGTGACGCGTTTCGCGATGGCCGATTTATCGAGCTTTTGATTCTCCAGTCCGAAAGCGATGTTGCGCTCGGCGGTCAGGTTCGGAAACAGTGCGTAGGACTGAAACACGATGCCGAAATCGCGTTCGAAGGGCGGTAGCGCCGAGATATCCACATCGCCCTGGCGTACCGTACCCGAAGTCTGGATATCGAGGCCCGCGATGGCACGCAGTAATGTGGTTTTGCCACAGCCAGAGGGCCCGAGAAAGCATATGAATTCGCCCTCGTAAACCTCGAGCGAGACACTGTCGAGTGCAACGAAATCGCCGAATTTCTTGGTAAGCCGGTCTATCTGGAGATAAACCCCTGGCTTAGCGTCAGCCCCGGTCTGTTCTGTCATGGTCAACCACCTGCTGAATAGGGATAAACCCCAGGAGGAATAACGGCGTAGTCAAAAACGGCCTGACCGGGGGATGGGTCAGGCCGTAATCCAACAATTGCCGTTATTTACTTGGCCTCGGATTTTGTATCGTAGCGTTCCAGCCACTTGGCCAGAATAGCCTTGCGATTGTTCGCGGCGAATTCAAAATCGTTGGGGATCATTTTTTCCAGTAGGTTGGTCGGAAAATGTTCAACAGGTTTGGCAACACCCGGCATGGCAACCACGGCGTAACCGGTGTTGTACATTTCATTAGCCTTGCGCGTGATTGACCAGTCGACCAGGGTCTTCGCAGCCTCGAGTTTATCGGTTCCAGCGATGATCGCGGTTGCTTCCATGTCCCAGCCTACGCCCTCGGCAGGTACGATGATTTCGATCGGTGCACCCTGGGCCTTGGACTTGGCACCGCGGAAAGCGAAGGAAATTCCGATTGGAATTTCGCCAGCGGCGGCTAGCTTGCAGGGCTTGGAGCCGGAATGGGTGTAGCGCGCGATATTCTTGTGTAAACGATCCATGTAATCCCAACCACCCTGTTCCTTGCCGAACATTTGCAGCCAGCTGGATACGTCGAGGAATCCGGTGCCCGAGGAGTTTGGGTTCGGCATGATCAGGTGCCCCTTGTACATCGGTTTGAGCAGGTCGGTCCAGGTTTTCGGCGGCTCCAGATTATGCTTGGCCGCCTCCACGGTGTTGTAACAAACCGCCGCCACCCAGGCGTCCATTCCGACCCACGATGGCACTGCTCCCTTGTCAACAAACTTTTTATCCAGCTTTTCAACACCCTTGGGTTTGTAAGGTTCGAGCATGCCTTCGCTCTTCAGTAGCAACAATGAGGTCGCAGCCAGGCCCCAGACCACATCGGCCTGTGGATTGTTTTTCTCCGCGAGCAACTTGGCGGTGACGATACCGGTCGAATCCCGAACCCATTTAATATTGATATCCGGGTGATCCTTATTAAAAGTCTCGGCATAGCGCGTCAGATCTTCTGCCTCGACTGCCGTGTAGACTGTCAGATCGACCGCGAGTACCGAGTGACTCATCGCCAGCAACGAAACACCCGCCACACAAGCAGCGAGTGAAGTTTTCTTGATCAATTTTTTTAGCATTTCATATCTCCTTCGATTGTTATTGTCGGAACCAAGGCGTCCCCGATTTGTTCTTTTAGATTGCAACTACTCCGGGGAGCCCGGATTTATACCCGGTTGCTCCAGCCGGAGACCTCAGGTGCATACTCTACCCTAATCCGCATATGTTAAAAACAGGTTAAATTTTGTAAGGAACATAGATTGTTTCGATATTTAGGCTTCGGGCAGGTTAATTGGTAATATATCGCCTACGGTAATCCCGGTTTCAAAGCCGACTCGCTTAACCAGCAGATTAACCAGACAACGTGTAAGGAGTTGCTTGCTCATGGCGATAACAACCACCTGTATCGGGGCCTATCCCAAGCCCGATTTTGTCAGGTTGCCGGACTGGTTTAATCACCCCGACGGGCCCGATACAGCTGACCCGACCGCGCTCTGGGAAAAAGCGATGCTTGATCTCGGACCGGATGCACCGGACATCATTGCGCGCGGCGTGGCGCAGGCGATCGATGATCAAGTCGAATGTGGCATCGACATCCCGACCGATGGTGAAATATCGCGTGAGAACTACATCCACTACCATTGTCGTCATCTGCTCGGGTTCGACTTCGTGCACCTGACGCGCAAGGAAGTGCGCGGCGGTACCTACGAAGCCGCTTTACCCACCATCAACGGCCCGGTCTCGATACGCGATCAATTCCTGGTAGCGGACTGGCAACGCGCGCAGGCCAACTGCAAGCGGCCGGTCAAGATCACGATGCCGGGTCCGATGACGATCTCCGATACCAATCATGATGATTATTACCACGATCCGAAAGCGCTAGGGCGCGATATAGCCGATGCCCTGAATGTCGAGGTACTTGCGCTGGCCGCTGCCGGTTGTATCCATATCCAGATCGACGAGCCGCTGTTTGCGCGCAAACCTGAGGCTGCGCTCGACTATGGTTTCGAAAACCTCGAGCGCGCGTTTCACGGTTGTCCGAAGAGTGTGCAGCGTACCGTGCACATGTGCTGTGGCTATCCGGACAAGCTCGACCGCGATGACTACCCCAAGGCCGATCCTGATTCGTATCTGCAAATCGCCGACGCGATCGAGTACTCGAGTATCGACGCGGTTTCGTTCGAAGACGCGCATCGGCATAATGATTTGTCGCTGCTCGAACACTTGCCGACGACCACAGTAATTTTCGGCGTGGTCGCGATTGCGAAAAGCCAGGTCGAAGACGTCGACGATATTCGCCAACGTCTGTCCCAGGCGCTGCATCATATCGATGCAGAGCGCCTGATTGCGGCTCCCGACTGTGGCCTCGGCCTGCTCGGCCGCGAACTCGCCATGGCCAAGCTCAAAAATATGTGCACCGCCGCTCACTCGCTCTAACCACCATTGTCATCCCGCGGCCTTAGCGGGCATCGCGCAGCCTTTATTGTCATCCCGCGGCTCCCGACTGTCATACCGCGGTCAAGCCGCGGTATGACAACTCTTTGCCGGGGTATGACGATTCACAGTGCAGTATGACGGGGTAAAGTCTGCCGGGTTGACGGGCCTTAGAGATACCATGGAACCCGGGTGTCTAACCTGTCACATATCCCTAAGTGTTTGATTGAATTCGGGCAAATCTAAACTAATCTTCAATATGACCGATAACTCTATATAGAGTTGTTACAGCTCGCAGTGGCGCCCGGGCCTAAACCAAAATCAATAGCCTGATCCTATTGATAAACAGAAATAATTTATGCAGATTAACCAACGTTTTGGTTTGACCATGATAATCGCGACCCTGTTGGTCATGGTTGCGACGGTATATCTTCTGTTCGATTATCAACGCAGTAACCGAGAAGATCTGGCACGCGCCCAGGGCCTCGAGCTGGTGCGATTGTTGAGCGGTATGTCGTGGAATGAGCTGGTACCAGAGGCAGGCAGGAAAGGCATACTGGCGGTGTTAAAGCAGGGGCAAAGCAATCCTGATTTTGCCTATGCTGCAGTGGTTGACACCGAGAGTAAAGTGGCGGTCGAAGTGACGCGCTCCGGTGTCATCCTTCCTGAAGGCAAAATTGTCAATGAGCCCACCAGCTGGCTGGGGCAGCGGGTTCTGACTATAGTCGGCGCCGGCAACCAGCGAGAATTCATCGAGTCGCATGCACCGGTGTTTGACGACGGTTTGCACATGGGATTCGTCAGACTCGGCTATCTCCGACCCGGATTGAAATTCAGCTACCACGAAATGCCGTTCCTGGCATCGGTGATGTTGCCGATATTCCTGCTGGTACCATTCTTTTACTTCATGCTGCGTCGCGAAATCAAACCGCTTAAAGAAATCAGTGAGCGCTTTGAAAGTTTAGCCGAGCAAGGGGGTTTAACCCAGATCGAAGTGCCACCCAGCGAGGCACTGAACGATTTTATGGAACAGGTCAGCAGCTATATCGATGCCACCCAAACCCGGATCGAAGTGTTAAGCCAGGAGCACGACGATTTGACAATGTCGAGCAAACTACTGACCTACAAGAATAATCGTGTCGACGCAATCTTGCAGAATTTTCCGGACGCCATCATGGTCATCGACGAAGCCGGCGAAGTCAGCTATGCCAATGGTAAAATTGAACGCTTGCTCGGTGTCGAGGCCGAAGCGATGCTCGGCAAGAAAATCCGCGATTGGTGCGACGATCCGCAAATCATCCCGTTGCTGACTTTTGGTGACGTCAAATCGAACCTCCAGGCTAACCAGGATACGGTTCGGGTCAGGCTGGATGGTAACAGTGAAAAATCACTGCAGTTCAGCGTCTACCCATTGTTCACGCCCAAAAATGAAAGCAAGATACTGGGTCGCCTGGTGGTTATCCGCGATGTATCCGAGAGCCACGAAATGCGTCAGCGCCAGACCGAATTTATTTCGCATATATCCCATGAATTAAAAACACCGCTCAACGTGCTGTCGATGTACAGCGAGTCGTTGTTGACCGAGGGCTCCGACAATGAAGAGTACCGCATCGAGGCGGTGAACGTGATTCATGACGAGGTCGAACGGTTGTCGACGTTGATCAACAACCTGCTCGCAATCAACCAGTACGAACTCGGTGGAGTCGTCGCGCAGCGTAATCACGTGCGCTTGCACGAGTTTCTCGAGGATGCGTTTAACAATATCGCCAAGGCCAGAGGTGTCAAAGATATTGAGTTCGACCTCGATATTCCACGTGAAATGGGCATGGTTTATATCGATAAGGACTTATTCCGAATCGCGGTCAATAACCTGCTGACCAATGCGATCAAGTACAGTAAACCCGGTGGTAAGGTCAGCCTGAGCGCCAGTGAAAATGAAGACAACATCGAAATCGTGGTCAGCGACGAGGGTTATGGTATTGCCGAGAGCGATGTAAAACAGATATTTAATAAATTTTTCCGTTCCACGGACGACAATATAAGGAAGCAGACCGGGCACGGCCTGGGTCTGTCGTTGGCGCGTCAGATCGTATTGATGCACCACGGTGATCTGACCTGTAGCAGCGAGCTCGGTAAGGGCAGTCGCTTTGTTATACAGCTGGAGAAGGTTTCGACACAGATTATGGATGCCGCCGCGTCATGAAGAAAATATTAATTGCAGACGATGAGCCGCATGTGCTGCGGGTGCTGAAACTCTCGCTCGAGAAAGAGGGCTACGCGGTGGAAACCTGTGCCAACGGCAAGGAAGCTCTGACCCGGCTCGAACAGGAACATCCCGATATCCTGATTACCGATATCCAGATGCCGCTGATGACCGGCGAGGAATTATGCCAACACATCGTGCAGGATATGCCTGAGCGCAATTTCCTGATTTTCGTGTTGACCTCGCGCACTGAAATCGAGCACCGCGAGTGGTCACGCAATATCCACAACTTATCGTTTCTCGAAAAACCGGTCAGCATTCGCAACCTGCTGGAAAAGATTGATGGCTACTTTAATTCGACGACCGATAGCTGGAGAGTGTCCTGATGCAGGCGGCGACCGGTAACAGCGTACATTTCGATAATTATCTCGCCTTGCTGAAGGGTTTTGATCCCGCAGTCGAGGGCATGATCGTATTTGATTATGAGGGTAGTTTCGTCTGGCAGGACAGTAGCAATACGCTCGACCTCGATGTGGTAGCACCACAATTGAAAATATTTCGCAACGGCGACAGTGATAATGCACTGACATCGCTAGAAGATGACTCCAACCTGGAGCTGGCGAACCTGCGAAATCAGCATGGCGAAGTAGCCCTGACTCTGTGCCTGTATCTCGGGGCTACCGATAAAACAGTACAAGCGGTAGCCGCTAACGAAAACATCGGCCTGCTGAATGATTTTTTACTCGCCGATTATGAACAGAGCATGGCACTGGCCAGCAAGGAAGACGAGCTCAACCATATGACCGACGAGCTCACCCGGCGTTACGAAGAACTCAATCTGATCTACAAGGCCGAGGACCAGGCGATCAATATATACCATGGACGGGAACTGTTGCGACAACTGGTGCTGAATACATCTCGCTTCCTCAATGTCGATATTATTTTCCTCTACATCGCAGGCAAGAATATCGCGATGCATAAATACAAGAACGATAATCCGTTGTTCGAGTCGGACAAACTGTTTGACTATCTGCGTGACTCGGTCTACCCGTTACTCGAATCGGGGCAGCAATCCCTCGTCATCAATCATGTCGATGATGCAATACAGTATAATTTCACACAGAATACGCCGTACAAGCACGTGGTTAGTCCGATCGTCAACGCTGAAAGCCAGGTTATAGGGCTACTTGCAATCGCAAGCCAGAATTTCAGTGTTGATTTCTCCAATAGCGATCGCAACCTGCTCGACGTGATGTCGAAAAAAGCCTCCAAGATCGCCCAGTCCCATTTCGATCCACTGACTGGACTCGAAAACAGCAACAGCTTTGAACTCATCATCAAGGATTTGTTGAAAGAATCCAAGGGTACCGATTTTAATCATGCCATTGCCAATGTAGATATTGATCGCATGGCGGTGGTAAACGATATCAGCGGACGTGATGTGGGTGATCTGCTGATCAAAAAGGTTGGACAGAAACTCGCCAGCATGGTGCGTTCGCGCGACGTGGTGGCGCGTATCGGTAGCGACAAGTTCGGCGTGTTGCTGGAAAACTGTGACCTGCCGACGGCACAAATAGTCATGAAAAAAATTTCGCACGCGGTTTCTGCCATTGATTTCGAATGGGAGGGCAAGTCACACGATATCAGCGTTAGTATCGGAATTGCCCCGATCACCCCCGAGGCGCAATCGGTGACCAGCCTCATGAACGCTGCCGAAACCGCACGTAACGTGAGCAAGGAACGCGGCCGAAACACCATTCATGTGCTCGATCTTGAAGACGGTGATTTGATGGAACGTAAGGAGCAAATCCGCTGGGTTGGACAAATTCAGTCAGCGTTACGTAATGACCACTTCATGCTGTATGCGCAATTAATCAAGCCTTTGGCGACTAAATCCGCTATACCGCATTACGAAATTCTACTGCGCATGCAGGATAGTGATGGCAGTGTGATTCCACCGGGAAAGTTTCTGCCCGCCGCGGAAAACTTTTATCTGATGTCGAGTATTGATTACTGGGTAATCGACAAGACCTTCAGTGAGCTAGCCGATCATATCCAGGAATCCGGACAGAGGTGCCAGGTCTCGATTAACCTGTCGGGACAGTCGCTGAACGACCCGGTCAGTTTCGCTGCTTTCATCGGCAATAAACTCGAGCAACATGAGCTGGACGCAAATGATATCTGCTTCGAAATTACCGAATCTGCCGCGATCGCCAATATCGACGATGCCCGCCTCTTTATCGACCAGGTAAGCACCTATGGCTGTCAATTTTCGCTCGATGATTTTGGTACCGGTCTGAGCTCTTTTGCCTACCTCAAAAACCTGAAGGTCAGTTACCTTAAAATCGACGGTGGCTTTGTCACCGACATCGTCACGGACCTGGTCAGCGAAAGCATGGTCGCGGCGATCAACCAGGTGGGGCATGCAATGCAGTTGCAAACCGTCGCCGAATTTGTTGAAAACGATGCGATCAGGCAAAAGCTTGTCGAAATCGGCGTCGATTATGGTCAGGGTTATGGTCTTGGCAAGCCCGCTCCGCTCGCCGAAATCTTGTCCAGTCTGCCAAGCACGAAATCGAAGTCGGCGTAGCTAATCGTGTCCGATGCGAATGTAGTCAGCATTGAAGACGGCTTAAGCCCGGGAACGGTCACTAAAAACCGCGTCGGGGCGATGACTCACCTGTTCCCGCGCGGAAATCTGACTGATCCCGAATTGCTCGACGCATTAAGTGCTGCGGTCGACGAAAGCATCGCCAGCCAGGAAGTGCAGTTGATCATCGACATGGTGAGCGTATCCCTGGTTAATAGCAAAGCCCTCGAAATCCTGTTTGACCTGCGCCAGGACCTGGTCAGGGCCGGTGGCTGGTTGAAAGTTACCAATGCCAAGCCGCTGATACGAGACATATTCCTGGTCACCGGTCTGGACCAGGTCATCGATATCGTCAACAGTTTCAATATCGATAAAACCGAGGTGGCCAGGCCTAAAACGACCAGCAGCGAGGGTGTACGCATCGGTGATCTGCTGGTTAACAAGGGACTGCTATCCAAGGAGAAAGTCGAAGAGGCGATCGTACTGCAGAAAAAAAGCGGCAAGCGCCTGGGCCAGATTATCGTCAGCAAAGGCTGGGTCAGCGAAGACGTTTTTCTGACCGCGCTCGGTGAACAGCTGGGAATTCCCCATATCGTGATGCGCCAGGGGCTGGTCGATCAGGACGTATTTAATCAGCTCGAACTCGAGGTATCGCAGAGGCTCAAGGTGGTGCCGATGTTCCTCGTGCACGGCGAGCTTACGTTGGCGACATCGGATCCACAGGCCATCGCCAGCTTCAGCGAAATCGAAGAGAAGTTGAACTGCAAGATCCGTCCGGTACTGGTGCGTAAAAGCGACATCATCAAGACCCTTAACGAAGCGGGATCCGATAATATCTACGGCGCCGAAATCATCGAGGATCTCGAAGACGATTTCGAGTTTATCGACAACGCGCCGCCGGATGATTATACCGGGATCGATGAGCTGGCGGCGGGCAGCCCGGTCATCAACATGGTGAACTCGATTATTCAGCGCGCGGTCCACGACAAGGTCAGCGATATCCACATCGAACCGTCGCAAAAAAAATGCCGCGTGCGCTTTCGCATCGATGGCCTGCTCTACGAAGTCATGACGCCGCGTATCGATTTGCACCCGGCGTTGGTATCGCGCCTCAAAGTCATGGCCAATCTCGATATCGCCGAACGTCGAATGCCACAGGACGGCCGCATCCAGGTGCATACCCAGGGTCGTTCGGTCGACCTGCGTTTCAGCTCGCTGCCCGGGCTGCACGGGGAAAAAGTGGTGTTGCGGGTACTGGACAAGAACCAGTCAATCCTCGACATTGAAAAACTCGGCATGCAAGAGCCCAATGTCGTCACCTACAAGCGCCTACTGGATCGCAGTTACGGCCTGATCCTCGTCACCGGGCCAACCGGTAGCGGTAAAACCACGAGCCTGTACTCGGCGATCAATTATCTCAACAGTCTCGAGAAAAATATCGTCACGATTGAGGACCCGGTCGAGTACCAGCTTGATATCGTTAATCAGAACCCGGTGCGCGAAAACATCGGCCTGAGCTTCGCCAAGATGCTCAAGCACGTGCTGCGCCAGGACCCCGACGTAGTCATGGTCGGTGAAATACGCGAACGTGAAACCGCGGAGATCGCGGTGCAGGCAGCGCTGACCGGGCACCTGGTGCTGTCCACGCTGCACACCAACGACAGTATCGGCGCGGTCACACGCATGATCGACATGGGGGTAGAACCCTACCTGCTGTCCTCGGCCCTGATCGGCGTAGTCGCGCAGCGCCTGGTGCGCTCGATCTGCCCCAATTGCAAGACCGAGTTTCTGGCGAGCCCCGAGATGATCGAGAAATACGGCTGGCAGGACCAGGGCAAGGTGCGCCTGTCCAAGGGCCGCGGCTGTGCCGAATGCTACGATGCCGGCTATCGAGGGCGCATGGGCATCCACGAAATTATCGAAACCAATCCCGAGCTGCAGCGCCTGATCATCGCCAATGCGTCGCGCGATGAACTCACTGATTATCTGAACCAGCACGAGATCAAGCTGCTATTCGACGATGGCATCGATCGCGTGCGCGAAGGCCAGACCACGATCGAAGAAATCTGGCGCGCGGTCAATAGTTAGGGACCCGGATGAAGCATGGCGATTAACACCAAACAGCACACGATCGTGGCGCAGGCATCGACACCGACACCCGCATCGGTGCCAAAATTTCAGCTCAGGCAGGCGGTCGGTGACAAGGAGCGTCGCTTCTTCACCGAGCAAATGTCGTTATTGCTGGAGACCGGCACTCCACTACAGGCGAGCCTGCAGGCCATGAAAAAGCAGGTTGACAACCCGGCGATGCTCGAACTACTCGATCAACTCATCGAAGATATCGGCCAGGGGATGCAGTTCTCAACTGCGCTGGCCAAACATCCCGCGGTCTTCTCGACCACCTATACCAACCTGGTGGCGGCGAGTGAGGAGGGCGGCTTCATGCACGAAGTGCTGCGACAGTTGCTGGCTCTGGATGAGAAACGCGAAGAGTTGCGCAAGACCATGGTTTCAGCGTTGTCATACCCGGTATTTCTGCTGGTATTTGCATTAGCCGTGGTCGTGTTCGTACTGGTGGTGGTGTTTCCAAAATTCGCCGACCTGTTTTCGCAAATCCAGGATCAATTACCGGTCACCACCAAATACCTGATGGCAACCAGCAACGTGTTGAAAGATCACTGGATCGAGTTGACGATCGGTCTGGTGGTGTCGATTAGTGGCTTCAAGTTCTGGTCCAAAACCGAAAATGGCATCCGCAAGCTCGACTGGGCCAAATTAAATTTCCCGCTGATACGGCACATATTCGTCCAGCTTTACCTGGTTAACACGATGCGGGTATTGAGCATGTCGCTCGGCAACGGCGTCGGCATGATGGATTCGCTGCATGCCTGCAAGTTTGTCGTCAAAAACAGCTTGTTCCAGGACTTTATCGGGCAGGTCGAAAACCAGGTCGAAACCGGCGCCGGCATCGCCGCGGGTTTTCAGAACATCAGCTTCATTCCGCCGATCGTGGAACAGATGATCAGTACCGGCGAAGAAACCGGAAATTTACCTAAAGTTATGGGCCGCCTGGCCGATTATTTTGAAGGCGAGCTAGCAAGCAAGCTGCAAACCCTGTCACGACTTGCTGAACCAGTGATGTTGCTGATCATGGGGGGTGTCGTGGGCTTGATTGTCAGTTCGCTGATTTTACCGATTTTCAAGCTGACGCGGGTCGTTGGCTGAGGAAAAGCGATAGTTAATGTTAATTGAATCACGGTTTTCTGCGATACAGGCAAATATTTAAAATATCGTGACTATACTCAAAAAAGTTAGATTTACGTGAATTATAAAGGGTGAGAGAAATGCAACCAATCCGCAACACAATTCAGAAGGGATTTACCCTCGTCGAACTGTTGATCGTGGTTATCATACTGGCGCTGCTGGCGGCAATCGTGGTGCCGCAATTCGCTTCATCAACCGATGATGCCAGATTGGCGTCGCTGGATACCACGTTGGGTAACGTGCGCTCGGCGATAGACCTGTATTTTCAACAACACGGAGAATATCCCGGCGAACTCACTGCGGTCGATGCGGCCTGTACGGGCACCGATGGTACTGGTACCGGTGGCGCAGGTGCGCAGGGAGCACAGGCTTTCCTTGATCAACTCAGCCTGTATACCGATGCTGAAGGTGGTGCCTGTAGTATCGCCGATGCCAATTTCCAATTTGGTCCGTACCTGAAGAAAAATACGCTGCCTGCAAATCCGATTACCGGCGTGGCCACGCTTGTAGTTGTTAACGATGGCGACCTGGTGATGCCCGGAGATGGTGCCAATGGCGGCTGGAAATACGATATCCTGGTCGGCAAGTTTATTGCCAACGATACCACCGACATCGATGGTGCAGGCCCAGGTACGGAAACTTACGATCAGCGCTAGGTTTCAACAGTGTGTACCGCGAGCAAAATCCTAAGATTAAACTGTATCAAAAGCAGGCTGGTTTCAGCCTGCTGGAAATTTCCATTGTAGTACTCGTTCTGGGAATCATGGCCATCGTCGTGATCCCCGATTCTTCTCCCACCAATCAGCAGAAACTCGATCTCGCCGCAGAACAGATTGCGCAGGCGTTGCGCTTTGCACACAGCGAAGCATTGCGCACTGGTGAACATCACGGCGTTACCATCAGCCAGGTCACGCAGACCATCACGGTAAAGAAATGGGACCTGACCACGGACCCGGTCAGCACCGAGCTGGTGCCGTACCATCCGGTCGACAAGCAAAGCTTCGTCTTCGATGCCGATACCATGAGCCTCGCCCCGGGCGTATCGATTATCAACAGCAGCGATATTTTCAATTACGTGACAATCGGCCGTCGACGCAGCCTGATTTTCGATCCTGAGGGCGTGCCGGTATGGGTGCTCGGTTCTGACGATAGCATCTACCGGTTACTCGACGGGATAGTCGAACTCAGTAATGGTCAGAATCAGCGCAATATTGCAGTCGCACCGCTAACCGGCCGGGTGACGGTGCAATGAAACATCGGCAAGCGGGTTTTTCCTACATGGAACTGCTGATCGCGACCCTGCTGATCGTGATTATGCTGGTGCCGGCGCTGGATGCGATGCAAAGCGGCATCCAGGGTAGTGGTATCCATACCCAACTCGCCCAGAACCAGTATCGAATGATCTCAAAGATGGAACAGACCCTGGCGTTGCCGTTTAGCGAACTGCTGACGCAGGCCGACCTGGTTGCCGACCCGACCGTACTGATACCCGCACCTTATTCCGATAGCGCGGGTACCGAGTCACGCCGCTTGGTATTTCTGGCACGCTACGATGGCGATAACGCCGATGCCGATGACGATCCGTTTACCGGCATCGATGCGGGACTTTTGTGGGTGCGGGTAACCATCGAAGATAGTCCACGCGCACTGGAGACCGTGATCGTTGAATAGCTTCCCACCAACCTGGTCGTCACCAGGGTTGCTCTCCAGCCGCGACGGTTTTACCTACGTCGAACTGATGATTGCGCTCGCGATCGCGTCGCTGATTATTCTCGGTCTCACTGGCGTGGTCAACCAGGCGCTGCAGTCGCAGGATGCCGTCTCGGAAACCAATCAGCTGACGCGCGATGCGCGCTTCGCGATGCAGCGCATGCTGCGCACGGTTGCCCATTCGCGTCGCTTGTTGCTCCCATTACGGGATAAACCGGCATCCAACTGGCCGGAAAATATCCGTGAGCAAACCGTGCCGCCGTCGCCACCGATCGGTGATAGCACGCTCGCGACCGCGGTGCTCGCGGTGACGCTGCCGGCTTATGTCGACCTGGACAATGACGGCTTCCCGGATGCCGACGACGATCGGGATGGGCAAATCGATGAGGACTTGCCTAACGACAATCAGCACGATTTCTTCCCCGGCATTATGCTGATCGACGACGATGGCGATGGTCAGGTCGATGAGAACCCCTCCTTCTGGTGGGATGATGACGAAACCAACGCGATTTACAACGAGGATCCGCTCAATGGTATCGATGACGAGGGTGATAATAACGTCGATGAAGATACAGCGAGCGACCAGAATGGTGATGGTTGTCCTGGAACATGCGGAGTCGATGACGATGGAGACGGGGCAATAGATGAAGGCAGCAACGATGACGATGATGAGGATGGAAATACTTTCGACGATCCCTATGACCCGGTCGTCTTTTACCTGAGCAGTGGGTCTCTGGTCGAACGCATGCCGGCACCCTGGGATACAGACGGTATCAGCGTGCCCGATGGCCCGGTCGATGGTCGTGATTTCATCGAATCGGTGATTGCCGAAAATGTGACCCGCTTTCGCGTCGAGCGCGTGGATAACAGTAGTGCGATCGAAATCATCGACCTCACGCTCGAACTCACCAGTCCGATCACCGGCGAAAGCGTGAGCCTGCAGAGCCAGGTACGGCTCGGGGGTGCGTTGTGATCCGATTGGCACATCAAGCCGGCTATATCCTGATGCCGGTGATCGTCGTGATCACGCTTGTGGCGGCGATCGCGCTGCTGATGAATACCGAGAGCGCGCTCGAAAGCAATACCGCCGGTAGCGAACTCGACGCGCAGCAGGCGCAATACGTCGCCCAGGCGGGGTTGAATAACGCCCTGTGGCTATCCCGGCAACAGGGTTGCAGCGCCTATACCGACCTTACTAACGTCAGTCTCGGCAATGATCAATACACTACTATCCTGACCACCGATCTCGGTACCACGACGAATTACTCGATCCCCGTGGATCAGGATGCGTGGATCCGTAGTAGCAATCCAAGCGCCAACAATGCGATTGATGACGGATTACATACCCGGTTCGAGGACGGAGACAGTGAACGATCGTTGTTACGCTATGACCTGTCGGCATTACCGGCAAATGCCTCGATATTGTCGGCGACAGCGTGGTTTTATGTCACCAATCCCCACCCCGAAGGGCCAATCGATATTCATGCATCAACCGCCGACTGGTTGGACACGGACGCTACCTGGAATTCGATGGGTGACAAGATGGATAAGGTGGTTTTAACCAGTATTCCCGCTCAGCCGACTACGAATGTCTGGGTATCCGCAAACCTGACTTCACAAGTACAAGCCTGGGTTAATGGACAACCCAATTACGGCATCACGCTGGATTCGAACAGCGAGGGCAGTTTTGGCGAATACAACAGTACTGAATCGGCAAATGCACCCTATCTCGAAGTGGTCGTCGGTACGTCACCCTCTTCACCGGCCACGTTGAAAGCCGTGGGGACGCTTGCCAATGGCGTAACCCGCTCAATTACCCGTGATGATGTTACCCTCTACCAACATCCCCCGACCATGCTTCATTTTCAGCCCGATGCCGTGGAAGGGGAAGACGCCGAAATCTGGGATCAGGCACCCAACAATAACTACGGCGCCGCGGCTGAAACCTGGGTTTCGTCCGCCAGCAACGATAAGACGCGTTCGCTGCTGCGCTTCAACCTGGACGCGATACCGGCCGGTGCCAGAATTCTGGGCGCCACGCTGTCGCTTTATCATCGTGACGGTAGCGATTCGAATGTACCGGTTAGTGCACACCGCATCACCAGTGACTGGATCGAAAGCGAAGTCACCTGGAACAATCGTGATAACACCAATACCTGGAACAATCCCGGCGGTGACTATGATCCCGATGCCGTTTCCACCACGCTGGTGGATTCTGGCGGAACGCCGGACCCGCAGCGATATGAGTGGGATATCAGCAGCCTGGTACTGGGTTGGATCAATGGCAGCTATCCAAATTTCGGCGTGGTACTGCTCGTCGAACAAGCCGGCTTTTCGGGCGAGCGCTTCGATACCAGCGATCACGCCGATCCGACCCATCATCCACGCCTGAACATCAGTTACACCTGCGCCTGCGGCGAAGCCTGCGTCCCGCCGCAGGGTTCGGGCAAGATCGCGATGATCGGGAATTATTTTTTCGGTAGCCCAGACCCCAGGGACAGTGAAAAAGAAGCCATAATCGAGTCCTGGGGTTACGAGGTTGATATTCTGGACGACGATACAATCGCCTCCATCGACTTCAGCAACTATGACCTGGTGTATATCTCCGAAACGGCTGCGAGCGCAACAGTGGGTACCCAACTGACCAGCCGATCGATCGGAATAGTCAACGAACAGGGTGATCTGAACGATGAACTCGAACTTGCCGATGCCAAGGCGACCAAGGTTGGTAGCACCATCGATATAGTTGATAACAGTCATTATATAACTGCTCCTTTTGCACCCGGAACCTTGCCGATTTACTCGGCCGAGATGGAACTTCTGACCGTATCCGGCACCGAAGCCCCGGGACTACAAACCCTGGCCGATGTGGATGCTGTGGGCAGCCTGGTGCTACTCGATCAGGGTGCAATAACTAGCGGTGGCGGTCCTGCAGCCGGACGTCGGGTCACGTTACCACTGGGCAGGGCTACAAATAGCAACTTCAACTGGGATCAATTGAATCATAATGGCCGCCTGATCGTGCAACGCGCACTCGCTTGGGGCATCGGCGTCGATATGGTAAGCAGTGGCAATCTGCTGCTGGTGGTGGTCAATCCTGGCAGCCTGAACACCCAGGAAAGCGCGAAAAAAGCGTTGATCGAATCCTGGGGTTATACCGTCAACCTGATCGACGAATCCGACAGCCAGGCCAATTTCGATGCGGCCGCCGCCGCTAATGACGTCGCCTATATCCCGCAGGACATCACCTCGTCGAACCTCGGCACCAAGCTGCGCGACGCCACCATCGGCGTGGTCAACGAGGAAGGTGAACAAGTTGACGAGCTGGGTATCTCCCAGGACAAGCTGTTCAAGAGCCGGCACGAGATAGACGTCATCGACAACACTCACTACATCACCCAGCCTTTTGCATCAGGTCTGCTAACCATTACATCGAGTGACCAGTCGGTGCACATGCTGGCCTCAAACCAGGCCCCCGGTCTCCTGACGCTGGGGCAGAGCTTCAATACAGGAGCTCTCTGGGAGCCCTCGCTGGCCGTTATAGAGACGGGCGACGATCTCTGGGGCGGTGGCACGGCCGCCGGACGCCGCGTCCAGTTGCCCTGGGGCGGTGGCACCTTTGATATAAATCAGCTCACCGACGATGGGCGCACGATCATGCAACGAGCGATCGAGTGGGCCGCTGGCGCCGGCTGCGCTAGCTCGCCGCCGCTGCTGTTGGTTGTCGGCGACGCGGCTACGCTTTCCAGCAAGGACGCTGGCATGAAGTCCCTGATGGAGTCCTGGTGTTATAGCGTTACCCTGATCGACGACAGCGACAGCCAGGCCAATTTCGATGCTGCGGCCGCGGCGGTTGACGTTGTCTACGTGTCGGGCACTACCTCGGGTCCTGCATTGCTTGATAAGCTGACTGGATCACCGACACCCATCGTTAACGAGATCAACGGCAAGCTGGATAACTTTGGCTTTTCCAGTTCGACCGCCTCCAGCGTGAGCGCAAGCACTTTTAGTGCCACCGATGCGTCGCACTATATTTCCGAACCCTTCGGAGGTAGTGCGGTTACCGTATTCTCAACCAGTCTAACGATGCCGATTCCTGGCGGCACGCTGGCGCCGGACCTGCAGATTGTCGGCGAAACCACCGGTGCGATGCCAGCGCTGGTAACCCTAGAGAACGGCGCGCAAAGATGGGACGGCAACCCGGCACCGGCGCGACGGGTACACCTGCCGTTCACCAATGCGGAACCGATCCAGCTGACCGCGGACGGGGAAACCCTGATGCAACGTGCGATCGAGTGGGCCGTCGGTGTGGGTATGCCACCACCGGGCTATCTCGACGAATTTAACAGCCTGACCTGCGATCCTGCATCGGATTACACCGGCAGTGACGGACTGCTCGACTGGAGCCCCTGGGCCTGGACCGAGATCAATGAATCCGACGGCCCCTGCGCGGGCCAGATACAAATAGCAACCGATCCCCTGATCGACGATCCCGGTAGTCATCGATTGCGCGTCGACGGCCAGAATGTGCGCATGTACCGGACGGTCGACCTGACGGTATTGACCAATCCGGAATTGAGCTTTGATTACCGGCTGGTGGACTATCCGCTGGACGATTTCATGCGCATTCGCGTCAGCACCAACGGTGGCATCGACTGGACCGAGCTCGACCGCTTCGAAGGTCCGTTTGACCATACCGAATACCAGTCGGCGAGCTACGATCTGTCACCTTTCGTCGCCGCCGATACCGTCGTCCAGTTCGAGTTCAACGGTGTCAGCGCGATTCGCCAATCGTACATCGATAACGTGCACATTCAGGAGTCTGTAGCCGGTCCGCCTGCCGGCCCCGGCTACACCGAAATGTACCAGCCGTGGAGTGCGACTAGCGCAGACACCTGGCAAACCGTCGATCTCGGCGCTTTCGGTGTGCCTGCCGACGCGGTGGTCGAGGTGGCGGTAACAAACATTGATACCGGCAGGGAGAATTTTGGCGGGGTGCGTGCGCTCGGTTCGAGCCTGGAGCGGCGTTTCGCGTTGCACGAGGCAGAGAGTGGCGGTGTCGATGCAGTGACCATGCACGTGCAAACTGATGCCAGTAGCCAGATTCAACATTACGCCGATCGGACCGACCGGATCAGTTTCATCCTGCTTGGTTACTGGACGGGAGCGAGCTATGTCGAGCGCTTCGACGCTTTCAAGGCGGGCGCGAATGCAAGCTGGCAGCCACATGACCTTGGGGCGTACGGGGTCGGCCCGAATCAGGTTGCCGAGATCGCGCTCTCGCAAACCAGCACCTCAATCGAATGGCTGGTCGGAGCGCGGCGGCCCGGTTCCGGCCTGACGCGGCTGCTCCCGCTCCACGAAGCGCAGGGCGGTGGCATAGACATGGTGACCCTGATGGCGGGGACCGACGCGTCGTCGATCGTCGAGGTATATGCCGAGGCGGACTCGGTCGTCGATTTCCACCTGCTCGGCTACTGGAGCACACCACCGGGCACTTACACCGAAACCGGGAACGTACATGGGCAGGCAACGTTGGCTGGAAGCTGGGAGACTACCGATTTATCGAGTTTCGGTGTGCCGGCGGATTCCATCGCACAGTTCGTAATATCGAACGAGAGAGACGCCAATGAAAACCAGATGGGCGTGCGCGCAACCGGATCGACGATACCTAACCGACGCCTCGACCTGCAGGAAGCGGAATCGGGCGGGGGCGATCTCGGCACCATGCACGTCCAGGTCGATGCCAGCGCGCAGATCCAGTGGGCCGCCGAGTACGGTGCTACCGAGGGTTTCTTTTACCCGGTCGGCTGGTGGGTGTTGTCGCCCTAAAAATCGATCGAATTGTCAATTAGGCAGATTGAACTATATAAATATCGGATTTGGTTAAAAATAAGATGAAAATAAATCTACCCAGACAATTACGTTCGGTGTGGTCGAGTACGCGCTATGATTCGCCCGAACTGACCCGCTTCGCGCGACGCAAAGCGGTTGAAGAGGCGCGCAAAGGGCTTGCCGCGATGAGTATCCTGACGATCGTGATTCTGCTAATCGAAGCCATGCTCTATGTCAGGATCGTGCTCGATCCGATGTACCTCTATACCTGCGCAATCCTGGTGTTGTTGTCGCTCAACATGGTATTCGCTGCGCGTGCGGTTAGTGATCCCCAGGCCCTGCATTTACTCGGTATCACGCTGCTGGTGATTTCCGGCAGCGCCTTCGTATTGCTGGCACACTACCAGCACGTATTTCACCCGATGCTGTTTGCCAGTGTCGCGATGCTGTTTATCGTTATACCGATGATGTCCTGGGGTCTCGGTGAGGCGCTCGCGGTTACGTTACTGATCTACACCATGTTCACCCTGTCGACGCTCGATGCCCAGTTTAATTTTGCCGATCAGAGCCTGTGGACCTTGCAGTTCATCATGCTGGGCGCGAGTGCGGTCAGCCTGTCGCTGGTGGTGCGCAACGTCAGGCTTCGCAAACATGACGTTGAGACCCAGTTCGACCTGGTGGTCGCGCACGCGCAAATCACGGATTTGTCAAATCGCGATCCATTAACCGGTGCCTGGAATCGACGCTATTTTGACCTTGAATTCGAGCAATACCTGAAGCAGTGTCGTGAGAATCAAAATCAAATTCATTTCATGCTGCTAGACGTCGACGATTTCAAGCTGATCAACGATGAATGCGGGCACGAAAGCGGCGACCGGGTCCTGCAGCATATTGGCCAGGCGTTCAATAGTGTGATTGATAGTAATGGCTCGCTGGTGCGTATGGGGGGTGACGAATTCGCGGTGATTTTCGCCGATCTCGATCCCAAAGTTATCGCGATACGGGGATTGAAAAATTTCTGCGCTTTAAACGCCGAGAGTAAATACGACCTGGTGGCACAGGCAAGCCTCAGTATCGGCGTCGCCAGTGTACCGCCCGATTTCGAAGTCAGCTACCGCCAGCTCTACAAACAGGCTGATCTCGCGCTGTACCGGGCGAAAAGTCTCAAGGAAGCCAGTCCGACCCCACCGAATATTGTGATTAGCGTGCTGCAAGATCCCAATGACGTTCTCAACAGTACCCAGAGTTTGTGGACACTCCCGGCAAGCGTTGACAAGGCAGCCAGCTAGCGGCTGTATTTAATGGTCTGATAATTAATGAAACGGCGCCCCGTGCCGATCTATTGATTAATTATCTTGAGCGGAGCGCCTTCACATGAGCGATCAATGGGACAAGGTCACCATCCAGGCCAACTTGATAACGTTGCCGGATATTTACTGGCGGCTCAAGGAAATCCTCGATAGCCACGACTACTCGATGCAGGACGTGGCCCAGTTAATCGTCTACGATCCTGGCCTGACGGCGCGTTTGCTGCGCATCGTCAATAGTGCATATTTCGGCTTTGCCGCAAAAATTGACACGGTAAACCACGCGGTCTCGATTCTCGGGGTACAGCAAATCCGCGATCTCGTGCTGGCAACCTCGATCGCCGATGCGCTCGGTGATTACGAATGCGAGCATCTCGACATCAGGCAATTCTGGATGCGCAGCGTTTACCGCGCAATTGCCGCGCGTAACCTGGCGGGGGTCTGCAGCTTGATGGACGGTGAACGCATGTTTGTCGCGGGCTTGCTGAGCGGCATCGGTCATCTGATCATCTACCAGTCGATACCCGTGCTTGCGCAGCAGGCACAGCGCGAGGCGAAAGAAAGTGGCAAAGCACTTTACCTGGTTGAACACGACGTGATTGGCTTTGATCACACCCGGGTGGCGAGTGTGCTGATGAAAAACTGGAATCTGCCCGACAGCCTGGTGACAGTCGTCGAAAACCACCTGGAACCTGATCCCGATGCCGAGTACCTGCTCGATACGGCGATCGTGCATGTCGCGGCAAAAATGGCTGATGCTTTTTCCGAGGATCGACCACTGGATGAAGCCCTGGTGGAGACGAATCGTCACGCCTGGGATGCCACCGGGCTCGATATCGCGGGCTGCGAAGCGGTCGGTGTCGAAGTGGCTAACCAGTTGATCAACGTCGTCAACATGTTATTTCCGAAACTACAGCGCGCGGTGGGTTAAGCCTCGAACTCGTAGGCTCAATCCGATTAACCTGGCCTTCGTGAAGTACTTTTCGCGCCGCCGCACCGGGCCAATCGAGTGCGATTATGTTTACATCGTCCCCCTTTGCATGGTGTGTTAGATAGCAATCACAAAAGGCGGAAATACCTGTCAATATAACTGGTTTTTAGCCGATAACGGACTATAAACGGTGTAATGTTCCGCATATAAGTCCATGACAATCCTAAATAAATTAAGGCGCAAGACCGAATCTCGGGCGAAGCCTGTCGGTCCCGGTATGATTGGGCTCGATATCGGCACCAATCAGATTCACATGTGTCAGATTCGTCCACTCCAACATGGATTATTTTCGATCGTTGCCAAGGCCTCAATTGACTACCCGGGTAGCCGACAGGCTCTGCTGGAACAACCCAGGAAACTCAAGGCGCTAATCGCCCCGGCATTGAAGCAAAAAAAATTCAAGGGTAAACGTGTCGCCGCGCTGATGCCCTGGGAAGAGGTCAAGATAATTCTGCTGACCTACAAGGCCAATGTTGCCGATGTTGATAGCGAAGTCGTAAAAATGTTAGCCAAACGTATCGATGGATCGATCGATGATTATGTTGTCGACTATGTGCCGGTGCGGTCCAACCCGTCTGACGAAGAACATATGGTTGTCGCCACGTTGGCAAAGCGCGAAGCCGTGGATCTGTTATTACAAACACTGATTAGTTGTGGACTGGAAGTAGATTCACTCGATATCGCACCGACTGCTTTGCGACGTATCGTCAGCGCATTATATACCGGGCACGCCGCTGACAACGTATTGATGATCAACACCTATCATGACGAGTCTTACCTGACCGTGATATCGGGGCGCAGGCTGTTGTTCAGCCAATCGGTACCGTTCGGAGAATCACTGTTACTCGATAGTATCGCCCGCGAACTTGATATATCGGCCGATTCGGCCCGGACATTGATTGCTGATCACGGCCTCGAAAAGCAGGCCCAGTCACGCGCGGTTGGCGCCGAAACAGAAACCGATGTATCGACCACGCTACTCGAAATCGTTAAACCCTGTTTTCTTGACTTAATCAATGAGATTAACCGGGTACTGGTATTTACCGCGTCGGAGACGCATGGCGTTCCGGTGAGCCGGATCTGCCTGCTCGGCAGCATCGCCCAGTGGCCGGGTGCACAACAGGTATTGCTATCGCTGCTCGATTTCGACGCTCCCGACGGTCAAACCGAGTTCACCCAGGTATTCCAGGATGAAAACGAAAACACGCGGGTGCCCTGGGAAGGTTTGTTCTCCGAAATTTCGATTGCAATGGGACTCGCGTTGCGGGGTCTGGTGGCGAATGAATGAAATAGATCTTTTCCCCGAAGACTTTCGCAAGCGCCTGGTATTTATTCGCTGGTTCAGGTTAACCGGGTACGCGATTGTCGTTTTGTCCGTCGTGTCTTTGGTTGCGTTCGTGCTGTTGCGCGAGGCCAATGCACATATTGACGAGCAGATAAGGCACTTTCAATCGCAGCGCGAAATCACCAACGCCAACCGTCGAGAACTGGAACTGCTGAATCAGCAAAAGAGCGATCTGAAGCAGCAGCTGGATTTATTGACCGGCCTGCGCAGTGGCGCTTCGGCCGAGCAAATGTTCCTGATGATCGATCGGTCGTTGCCCGGGCCCGAAGTGTGGCTGACCAACTGGAAGTTTCGTCGCGCCGGTACTCCGGTAGAAGATAGCCAGGAAGCGGTCAATACGGGTTACTTTATCGTGATTGCTGACGATAAAAAGGCCAAGCAAGAGGAAACCTGGAAGATCGAGACCAATATGTCGATACAGGGGCAGGCCCTGGATCACGTCGCCATGTCGAGATTCGTATTGAACCTGACCCAACAGCCCGAGATCGAGAACGTGCGCATTGTCAATTCGCGTCAGACCAAGGTCAACCAGGTCAAGCTGGTTGATTTCAGCCTCGATATTGTGGTCTCCGCAAGACAGGGAAGGAGCTGATGCAGGATTTTTTTGAAAACGCACAACCACGCGTCGTGGCGATGATGCTGATCGGCATCGTACTGCTGGTTGCACTGGTTGAGGTAACTTATTTGTTATGGCCACAGTTAAAGACTTACCGGGAACTGTCTTCGAGCCATCAGGTTCTGCAACAGGCGGTCAGTAACAATGAAAGTCTCAATAAACAGTTACAAAAAATCGATAGCGAGGTAAAGGATTTATCACATCAGTTGCACGGCGACATGGCGCAATTGCCGGTCAAGCAAATGGAATCCTTTGTTATCGGACGCCTGCAAAAGGTTTCGTGGGCTACCGACGTCGAACTGATGAGCGTACAACCGGGCCGCGGTAGACAGGTGCAGAATTTTCGGGAACGCCTGTTCGAGGTGAAACTGAACGCACGCTACCATGATTTCTTCGAATGGCTGCAAATTGTCAACCAGGAACTGGGCTACATCGTGGTCAAGAAGTTTGAAATCAATCCGGACGATCGGGATGCGATCAAGAATCCGAAACTGGAACTGTCGTTGACCCTGGTATCGTATCGCATGGAGCAAAACTATGACTCCTAGCCTGCGATTTTTGCTGCCAGCGCTATGCCTGGTTTGTTCTGTTCCCGCACTTAGCGCAGAACCGTCGCTAATGATCTTACGCAATAATCCGTTCAGTCGTCCCGAGATTGTCAATGCGCCCCCGCCTCAGGTTGAATCTGAAGTGGTATTGCCACCCGAAGAAGTGAAACTCCGCGTGACCGCAACCATGGTTTCTGAAACTGCGCCGATGGTGGTTGTCGACGGTGAGCTGCTGGCCATCGGTGAAAAAATAGAGGGTATGAAGTTGATTGCTGTCAGGGAAGGGGAAGCGATATTCACCCGCGCCGGCAAGAAGTTTTCTTTCACGATCGATGACAGGGAATCGAACTAGGTGTCTGGTAATAGCATGAAATTAGCGTCAGAAATCTTTGTATCATCAATCTGCAGTTTGCTAAGACTGGTTGGATTGCTGGCCTTGCTGATTTGTTCCCCGCCCCTGTTTGCAGGCAAGATTTCGCTCTCCATTCAGGAGCTCGATATCCGAGAAGTCATGCAGCTGCTGTCGCGCGAACAGCGCATGAATATCTTTGTCGCCGAAGGGGTTAGCGGCGATGTTTCGGTTGATCTCTACGACATGGATACCGCCGAGGCAGTAAAGTTGATCGCCGAATCCGCCGGTTTCGTGGTTGAGCAGCGCAACAACAGCTTTTTTGTTATCGAGCGTGAAGACGCCGGTAAGCTGCGACAGAGTGATCGCATGGAAGTGCGCGCCTTCAAGGTACAGTATGCCTCCGCGAGCGAAATCGAAACCATTTTGCAGGAATACATCTCCGAATATGGCAATATTAAGGCGCTAGCGGATAACGATATGATTGTCATTGAAGACTTGCCATCATTTCTCGACAGAATGGAAATGCTGCTCGGTGAAATCGATCGCGAGCCGAAACAGATCATGATCGAGGCCAAGATCCTCGAGATCACACTGACCGACAATCAGTCCTACGGGCTCGACTGGGCCAAGCTGTTCGACAGCTCTGATGGTACCGGCAGTCTCGGTACCCAGGGGCTAGCCAATCCGAATTCAGCCGGTCTGTTTGCACAATACACCAACAGCAACGTCGACCTGGTGCTGAATGCATTGAAAGAGCGCGGGCGTCTGCGCACGATTTCGACACCGAAGCTGCTGGCAATGGAAGGGCTCGAAGCGGAGACGGTGGTTGGAACAGAAATCGGTTACAGGGTCACGACTACGATCAACAATGTTACCACCGAGAGTATCGAGTTTCTCGAGTCGGGTGTCATATTGAAGGTGACGCCAACGGTCGATCGCAGCGGGCGCATCATGCTCGATATCTTCCCCGAGGTCAGTACCGGCGTTGTCTCTGATGACGGCATTCCTTCCAAGGCAACCACGCAGGTGTCGACGCGCATGTTGGTGCCTGACGGTAAAACCGTGTTTCTTGGTGGTCTGATCCAGAACCAGATCAACAATACCCGCGAAGGAATTCCCGGGCTGGGCGATGTGCCGATTATCGGCGGGTTGTTTTCGAATCGATCGAAGAGCGTCGTCAGTACCGAAATCGTGGTGTTGATTACACCGCGCATCGTCGATTACGCCAGCGACGATCCCAAAGTGCCGGCGATCGATCGCGTCGAACTCATTAACGGAATAATTGATGCGGAGCTGGAAAGCACCGAAAAGGACATGGCACAGACCTTCGATGGTAAAACCTCGCCAGACGCGACGGACGCCAGCGATCGCCGTAGGTAATCCACGTCTCCTCCGGAACAACACCGTCATCCCGATACTATTAAGATTCCCGCTTGCGCAGGAATGACTTAAAAAACTCCGTCATCCCCGCGCAAGCGGCCCCCCCGCGTACGCGGGGTTGGCGTCCCGGGATCTTGCAACGGTGGCGTGTTTTAGCTGCCCTGCTGCGGACGCATGTCGGCAGGATCGATACCAGCCACCGCAACCGGCGCCTTCATCGCATCCCGGCGGAAAGGTTCACCCAGTTCCTGGTTCAGCACCACTTCGATAAACGTCGTGACATTGTCTTCCATTTGCTCCTTGACCGCAGTCTTCAACGCCTCGGTCAGGCCTTCCATGGTTTTTGCCTTCACTCCCTTGAGCCCGCAGGCCTCGGCTACCCTGGCGTACTCGACGCCAACATTGAGCTCGGTGCCGACAAAATTATCGTCGTACCAGAGCGTGGTGTTACGCTTTTCCGCGCCCCACTGGTAATTGCGGAAGATGATCATCGTGATCGCCGGCCATTCGTTGCGACCGCAGGCGGTCATTTCGTTCATCGCGATACCGAATGCGCCATCGCCGGCGAAGCCGACCGCGGGGACATCGGGGCGGCCGATCTTGGCGCCGAGAATCGACGGCAGCCCGTAACCGCAGGGTCCAAACAGGCCCGGTGCCAGGTACTTGCGGCCTTCTTCGAAACTCGGGTAAGCGTTGCCAATGGCGCAGTTGTTGCCGATGTCGGACGACATCATCGCGTTTTCCGGCATCGCCTGCATGATCGCCTGCCAGGCCTGGCGCGGCGACATGCGTTCCGGATCGCGTTTACGAGCGCGCTCGTTCCAGGTGATACCCTCGTCGTTGTCTTCCTCGTAAATCATTTCCGCCAGTTCGCGCTTCCAGTTATCCTTGGTTTGTGCGATCAAGTCGCGGCGCGCGTCCCTGCCTGCGTCGCCGGCTTTGTTGCTTAAGCTCGCAAGGATCTGCTCTGCCACCTGCTTCGCATCGCCCTGGATCGCGACATCGACCTTCTTAGTGAGTCCGATTCGGCTTGCGTTGATATCGACCTGGATGATCTTCGCGTTCTTCGGCCAATAATCGATGCCATATCCCGGTAGTGTGGAGAAGGGATTCAGGCGGGTACCGAGCGCCAGCACGACATCGGCCCTGGCAATCAATTCCATCGCCGCCTTGGAGCCGTTGTAACCTAACGGACCGGCGGCAAGCGGGTGCGAGCCCGGGAACGCATCGTTATGCTGGTAGTTACAACACACGGGTGCGTCGAGGCGCTCGGCGAGGTGCTTCGATGCTTCGATCGCGCCGCCGAGGACAACTCCGGCGCCGTTCAGGATCACCGGGAACTCTGCTGTAGATAAGAGTTCGGCGGCACTGGCAATCGCCTCGGCACCACCCGGTGAGCGTTCGAGCCGGACCACCTGTGGCAGGTCGATATCGATGACCTGGGTCCAGTAATCGCGCGGGATGTTGATCTGCGCCGGCGCACTGCCGCGCCAGGCGTTTTCAATGACGCGGTTCAGCACCTCGGCAATGCGCGTCGGATCGCGCACTTCTTCCTGGTAGCAGACCATGTCTTCGAACAGCGCCAGCTGCTTGACTTCCTGAAAGCCGCCCTGGCCGATGGTCTTGTTCGCAGCCTGCGGGGTGACCAGCAGTAGCGGGGTGTGGTTCCAGAAGGCGGTGATGATCGGGGTAACGAAATTGGTAATGCCCGGGCCGTTCTGTGCGATCGCCATCGACATCTTGCCGCTTGCGCGGGTGTAGCCATCGGCGCTCATGCCGGCGTTACATTCGTGCGCGCAATCCCAGAACTTGATGCCCGCCGCGGGGAACAGGTCTGAAATCGGCATCATTGCCGAGCCTATAATGCCGAAAGCATGCTCGATACCATGCATCTGCAGAACCTTGATGAATGCCTCTTCAGTCGTCATTTTCATTGTGTTGTCCTCGGGACCGGGTCTAAATTTTTGTGGCCGGCTAAAATAAGCCAACTGCACTTCCGTGGTAGTACCAGTTAGGTGTTATTGTTGATACCAACCGGTGCATGAGTCAATATTTAGCACTATCTTTACGTCCGTCATCCCGCGGCTCGCCCGCGGGATCCAGTCTCAAGAGATATGCCAGTTATTACTGGATACCGCGGTCGAGCCGCGGGTTGACAAATTAACTGCAGAATGGCAAGGAATCGGATGACAGCGGGCTAAATCATCTCGTGGATCAGGGCGGCAAGCTTTTTGATGCCGGGTTCGATCCGTTTCGCTGCGATTGACGAATAGCCTAGACGGATAAAATTTTGCGGCGGCCTGTCCTGCATGAAATAGATGTCGCCCGATTCGATCAGGATGCCGGCCTCGCGTGCACGCTCCTTGAGCTTGCGCGTATCGAGCTTGGCGGGGCCTTCGACCCAGTATGAGGTGCCGCCGAACGAAGGGATGCGCGACGACTCCGGTAAATGTCGATTGAGTGCCTTGCCCATAACTTGCCAGCGTTCCTTGTAGGTTTGACTGAGGCGATGTATCAGCGAATCATGGTGACCCATCGACAGAAACAGTGCCACGATGCGTTGATTATTAGCGGGTGGATGTCGCACCATCAGCCGGCGCAGTGCCCGTGCCTCCTGTATCAACGGCTTGGGCGCAACCATGTAGCCAAGACGCAGACCCGGCGCGAGCGTTTTTGACAGGCTGCCAACATAGACGACGCGGTCGCTGCCGTCGAGGCTTTTTAATGCCGGTGTCGGCTCGCCGATAAAATTTATTTCACTCTCGTAGTCGTCCTCGATAATCAGGAAATCGCTCTGCTCGGCCTGCTTGAGCAAGTGCTCGCGGCGTTCCAGCGGCATCGTCACCGTGGTCGGAGACTGGTGGCTCGGCGTGACGTAGACAAATTCACAGGCATTCAGGTCGGCGCCCGGAATGATCCCGTTTTCATCGACCGCGAGTGGTACCACCGTCGGTGATTTGAGCTCGAAGATATTACGCGCGTCGGGATATCCCGGGTTTTCGATACCGACATGGGTCCCTTTCTGGATCAACAGGTCGGCGAGGATGTACAGCGCCTGTTGCGCACCCATCGTGATCAAAATCTCGTCACGCGCGGCCCAGACGCCACGACGTGGCAGAATACGCGCCTGGATCTGCTCGATGAGTAACGGATCGTCGATATCGATCGCGTCGGGAGTGACATCCTGAATGTCGCTGACGCTGAGTGCCTGGCGGCAGCACTCGCGCCAGTCAGCCACCGGGAACAAATCCGGATCGAGTTGTCCGAACAAAAACGGGTACGGATACTTTTTCCAGTCCATGGGTTTGACGATGTTGCGCTGTTGCGAGGGATGAAACTTGATGTGCTGCTGCCAGTCCGGTGGCTTGTGTTTACCTTCGAACTTGAGGGGTTCCACCCGGACTCGACCGTCGAGCATGGTTTTATCGATATAGTAGCCGCTGCGTTCGCGCGCCACCAGGTAACCCTCGTCGATCAGTTGCTGATAAGCGAGCACCACGGTGTTGCGTGCAATACCGAGGTGGCGGGCGAGTTCGCGTGACGAGGGCAGTGCGATTTCAAGCGGTAGCTTGTCATCCAGGATCGCGCTGACAATCATTTCGCGTAGCTGGCGCTGGTAACTGATTTTACGGTCCTTGCGGATGTGAAATAGCTGGTTCCACATCATGTGATCGGTTCGGCTCTGCATCAATTAATCAATTGGTCTATACAATAGGCATCATCTGGCTCTATTGTATATCGTTCGATTCAAATTAGCCTCTGTTTCCCTGAGCCAGTGCATGGTTATGCCGTTAAGCGGAGAGTCCGATGAAACCTGAAAACATAAATGAAATCGTAGGCAGCGACAGAAACCACCTGTGGCATCACCTGATACAGCACAAACCGTGGCAGACGACTGATCCGATGGTCATTGTCGAAGGCAAGGGCCTGCGCGTTAAAGATCACAACGGGCGTGAGTACCTGGATGCGGTTTCCGGTGGTGTGTGGACCGTAAATGTTGGCTATGGCCGCGAGGAAATAGCAGACGCGGTTCGCGACCAGATCGTGAAGATGTGCTACTTCGCCAATTCTGCGGGTAATATCCCCGGGGCGCTGTTTGCCGAGAAGCTGATCGACAAGATGCCCGGACTGAGTCGCGTTTACTACGCGAATTCGGGATCGGAAGCCAACGAGAAAGGATTCAAGCTGGTGCGCCAGCTCGCCGCGCTCAAGAACGACGGCAAAAAACACAAGATCATTTACCGTGATCGTGATTATCATGGCACCACCATTACGACTTTAAGCGCCGGTGGCCAGGCGCAGCGGAAAGACCAGTATGGTCCTTTCACCCCGGGTTTCGTCGAAATTCCGCACTGCCTGGCTTATCGCGATTCGCGCGGTGGCGATCCTGATTATGGCGTACAGGCAGCGAAAGACCTCGAGAAGGTTATCCTTGCCGAAGATCCCGATACCGTGGGTTCGGTTTGCCTCGAGCCCATAACTGCCGGTGGCGGTGTCATCGTGCCGCCCGAGGGTTACTGGGAAACGGTCCAGGAAATCTGCACCAAGTATGGTGTGCTGATCCACATCGACGAAGTTGTCTGCGGTATGGGCCGCACCGGCAAGTGGTTCGGTTACCAGCACTATGGCGTCAAGCCGGACATGGTCACCATGGCCAAGGGTGTTGCCAGCGGATACGCGGCAATCTCGGTGCTCGCGACCACGGAAGACCTGTTCAACGAGTTTCTCGCCGAGCCGAGCGACAAGCTGCATTATTTCCGTGACATCAGTACCTTTGGTGGTTGTGCCGGCGGCCCCGCCGCGGCGCTCGCCAACATGGAAATTATCGAACGCGAAAACCTGCTCGAAAACGTCAACCAGATGGGTGATTACCTGATGGAACGACTGAACGAGCTGATGGAAAAGCACGAAATGATCGGTGAGGTGCGTGGCAAGGGCCTGTTTGTCGGTGCGGAACTGGTCAAGGATCGCAATACGCGCGAGCCGGTTGATGAGTCAGTTGCTGCCGCGGTGGTCGGGGACTGTCTCAAGCAGGGTGTCATGATCGGGCGCACCAATCGTAGTCTGCCCCGGTACAACAACACGCTGTGCCTGAGCCCGGCGCTGATTTGTACTCGCGATGATATCGATGAAATCGTGACTGCAATTGACGTTGCGTTGGGTAATGTCGCGCAGTAACCCACGATATCGATATGTTTAAATCCTTCATCGTGAAGTTGACGAGCAACTTCACGATTGCGGTGTGCGCACTTTTTACGGCGTTGTCGGTTAACGCAGCCGGACCGAAGCCCACCGAGATCACGGTTGCCTACCTCGAGCGATGGCCCACCCCGAGCCAGTTCGCGCAGGCAAAAAAGATTTTTGATGGAGCGCTCGGGCTCAAGGTTAACTGGGTGCCCTTTGCCAACGGCAACGAGGTGAATGCGGCCATGGCCGCGGGCGAGGTGCAGATTGCATACTCGCAGGAGCATTTACCTTTCCTCGCCGGGATTACCGACGGACTCGATTTGAATATGATCGCTATCGCGGTCAGTTACCCGGAAAATGATAACTGTATCGTGCACAACGATGTCAGCATTACCCGGGCCAGTGCGGTGCTGCTCGAAGGCCGCAAGATAGCAGTCCGGACGGGTAGCGTTAGCCACTACCGAATGCTGAAAATGCTGAACCACCTGGGCGTCGACCCGGTGAATGTCGAGATCGTGCCGATGCCGGATGACACCGCGTCGGCTTACGCGCTGCAGAATGGTTATGTAGCGATGGCCTGTGGGTCCGGTAGCGCCTTGCACAGCATGCTCAATTCCGGCAGACCACTGATGACCGGTGCCGAACTGGAAGCCATAGGGCTCCGCTTATTTGACATTGTTGCGGTGCCAACCAGTTTTGCCAACGAGTACCCCGAGATCGTGCAGGCTTTTATCGACGTCACCGAGGCCTCCAACAAACAGTGGAAGAAAAATCCCGATGCCATGCAGGCGGCCATCGCGCACACCGCCGGATTGAACCTGCAGACAACAGAACGTGTCCTGCGAAAACTTGATTTTCCACCGGCCGAGGAACAGAAATCGCTTGCCTGGATGAACGGCCTGGTAGCGGCCTATACGCGGGATCTTGCCAATTTCTTCGTGCAACAGGGGCAACTCGACAAGTCGCTGGATAGTTATGATCGCTATATCACGACTCGTTTTTTGCGTTAATCGTCCGCGAAACAGCCGTCGTGTGATCCGGTGATCACAAACGAGATTCCCGAATTGCAAATCGCCGATGTCACTACCGGGCTCGGCGTCGATGACTTCCTGTTTATCGAATCCAAACGGGCAATCGGTTTACTGTCGTCGATCGCGGGAATCCCGATTGGCGATGACCAGGTATTTCTCGACAGCTGGGATCGGCTCGAGGAGGATCAGTACATGGCTGATGGCGGCAAGTATCGCAAACGGCGACACGCAACCTACGCCATCTTGAAGCCCGGTGATCGGGCCCAGCTGATGCCGTATCAGCCCCACTATCAAACCGTCGATTACAATCCCCTGAACGGCGGGGTGGCGCGTTACTTCGCGCCGATCCTGGATGATCTGCACCAGAGTCAAACCCTGTCAGCCCTGCTTGAATTCGGTAACCAGGTGTTTAGCCAGATTTCAGGCCTGCACCCGTGGCATATCGAGCTGCACCAGTTTCGTATCGAGGCGCGCGATGGGCGCCTGGGCAAACCGACGCCCGAGGGTGCGCACCGGGACGGGGTCGATTTCGCCATCGTCGTTATGATCAAGCGTGTGAATATCGACAGCGGTGGGACCACCATATTCAACCTCGACAATAACCTCGTCGGGGAGTTCATGTTGCGCGAACCTTTTGACATGGTGTTGGTAAACGATCGCCAGGTGTACCACGGGGTGACTCCGATTACCCAGATCGATCCCGCACAGGAAGCTTATCGCGATGTTCTCGTTATCACCTTCAAGATCCCGGATAAGTTGTGACGTTTTTCGCCCGGGATACTTTTACCAGTGCTCTCTTTTGCGTCCAACACGACTGTGATAAATTGACTGCTCAATCCCTGTCCCCGATCGTTTCTTGACTGAATATCTCACCACCAAAGAACTGGCCGAGCTCCTGCGCATCAAGGAACGCAAGGTTTACGACCTGGCCGCGTCCGGGGCCGTGCCGTGTACGCGTGCCACCGGCAAACTGTTATTTCCCCGCAGGGCAGTCGATGAATGGCTGGCGAGTAACGAATCCAGCCCCGCAACGACCCTGGCGCGGCCGTTGGTTATCGTCGGTAGTCATGACCCGTTGCTCGAGTGGGCGCTGCGCGAATCGCGCTGCGGACTGGCCAGCTATTTTGACAGCAGCGTGGACGGCCTGGAACGTTTCGCCAATGGCGAGGGTATTGCCACCGGTTTGCATATTTACGGTGCGGAAACCGGCAGCTGGAACAAGCTCGTCGAGTCGAGGTTCGCGCGTGCGCGCGTGGTCCTTGCAGAGTGGGCAAAACGTTCGCGCGGCATCATCGTAGCGCAGGATAAGGAGCGAGACTGCTCCGGGTTGGTCGATCTGGCCGGGAAAACTGTTGTCCCGCGCCAGCCCGAGGCCGGTAGCCAGGTCCTGCTCGAAGCGCTGCTGCAGCGCGAGCAGATAGACCTGGCCGACATAAACTGGACCTCGCCGGCACGTAGCGAGGTCGATGCGGTTGTCGAGGTCGTCGAGGGTCGCGCGGACGCGACTTTCGGTCTTGCCACGCTGGCGGTTCAGTATCGCCTCGGTTTCGTGCCACTCATCGACGAACGTTACGACATACTGGTCGAGAGAAGGGAATGGTTTTCAGCGACCTGGCAGTCCCTGTTAAAATTTTGCCAGACGTCAGCGTTTCATGATCACGCGCGGGAGCTCGCCGGATATGATATTGGCGGGCAGTTCCAGATTCATTTTAACGGCGCCGCGTAAGCTTTCTCCCGCGGCGCCTGCCTAGTTGGCGTTCGGGAAAAACAGCTGTTGCCCGTCAAGCTGGTAGGCGGCGATGGCTGACTGTCCTTTCTCTGATACCATCCAGTCGACAAATTTTTGTGCTGCCTCGCGCTTGACCTGACTGCACTTGGCCGGGTTGACCATGATGATGCCATACTGGTTGAACAGCTTATCGTCACCCTCGACCTGGATTTGGTAATCCTGCTTGTTGTTGAAACTGATCCAGGTGGCGCGATCGGTCATGGTATAGGCGCCGATACCCACAGCGGTGTTAAGCGTTGCGCCCATACCCGAGCCGGTTTCGAGGTACCAACCGCCACTCTGCTTTATTGGGCTCGTGCTGGTTTGCTGCCACAGGGTCATCTCTTTCTTGTGCGTGCCCGAATTATCGCCGCGCGATGCAAACTTCGACTTGCTGCTGGCAATGCGGGTCAGCGCGTCAATCGCGGCATTGCTGCCGGCGATAGAGGCCGAATCATCGGGCGGTCCGACGAATATGAAATCGTTGTACATGACATCATGACGTGAAACGCCGTAACCCTCGGCGACAAACTTTTCTTCATCGGATTTGGCGTGAACCAACAGCACATCACCATCACAATTCTTCGCGTTCTTGATCGCCTGTCCGGTACCGACTGCAACCACGTGTACCGTAATACCCGTGTCCTGCTTGAACATCGGCAGCAGGTGATCGTAGAGCCCCGAGTTTGCAGTTGATGTGGTCGACTGAACCACGATCGAGATGCCCGCGGCGAGGGCCGGCGCAGCGCTGCAGATTGCCAGAAAAGTGGCAAAAAGGACCTGTTCGAAATACTTCAGCATAAAATTTTTCCGTGGGAAACGATTCAGGTTGGCGGATTGTCAGATAACAATTTTTCCCCCGAGGTAGGCCTGTGCCTGGGCACTTGACGGGGACTCAAAAAACGCGCTGGCAGGCTGGTATTCGAGGATGCGGCCGTGGTGCATGAACACCACGTCGTCCGCCAGGCGCCGCGCCTGACCAACGTCATGGGTAACGAGAATAATTTTCAATCCGCGCTGGCGCGCCTGCTGCAACTGGTTTTCTATTTGCAAGGTGGTGGCCGGATCGATACTGGCACAGGGTTCGTCCAGCAGCAACACGTCGGGGTCCGTAGCCAGCGCACGCGCCAGGGCGAGGCGCTGCTGTTCGCCGCCGGAGAGCAGCCGCGCGGGTTGACTGCGCTGCCGGAATAATCCGGCCTGGTGCAGAACATGGTCGCGCTGCTGCCGGTATTGACCGCCACGCGGTTTCAATACGAAATCGATGTTCGCGGCGACCGAGCGGCGCATTAACACGGGCTTTTGAAAAACCAGCGCCTGGTGCTTACGTGTTGACGGATTGAGCAGTTTTCGGTGCCACAGAATCTGGCCCGAACTGGGTTCGAGCAGGCCGTGAATGAGGCGCAGGAAAAGGCTTTTGCCGGCACCGTTGGGCCCCATGATGACGGTTGCGCCCGCGCTTTCCACGGTGATGCTGATATTGTCGAGCAGCCTGTCCGGTCCCACCTGGTAACACAGTGAGTCAACTTCGAGCGGCAACAGTGATGCAGCAGTCATTGGCGCGGAAGCGTCAGGCATAGGCGAGGCGACTGGCGCTGCTGCGCAGGCCGTACACCGCGGCGTTTACCGATAACGCCAGGATTAAAAGTATAAAGCCAAGCGCCATCGCCATCGCGAGATTGCCTTTGGACGTTTCCAGCGCGATCGCGGTCGTCATGACACGAGTCAGGTGATCAATATTACCGCCGACGATAATCACCGCACCAACCTCGGCGATGGCACGACCAAAGCCCGCCAAAGTCACCGTCAGCAGGCTATAGCGGGAATCCCAGACCAGCGCCGTAATCACCCGGTGTTGTGGAATGCAAAGCGAGCGCAGCTGTTCGTCATACTCCTTGTGCATGTCTTCCACGACCTGCCGCGTCAGCGCAGCAATGATGGGGGTTACCAGGATTGCCTGCGCGATAATCATTGCCGCAGGTGTATAAAGCAGGTTCATCCAGCCCAGCGGTCCGGCGCGCGATATCGCCATGTAAACCAGCAGGCCGACCACCACCGGCGGCAGGCCCATCAACGCATTCAGCGTTACCGCGATCATCTGCCTGCCTGGAAACCGCGCCACCGCCGTTAGTGCACCGAGCGGAAATCCGATCAACATCGAGAGCAGCACCGCGCTGATGCTGACGCGCAGTGAAAGGCCGATGATTTCGATCAGGTTGGCGTCGGCGCTTGTTATCAGCGAAAGCGCAAGTCCGAAAGATGCGGCAAAATCCTGCATGTTTTAATATGTCTTTTATTGCATTATTTACATATATACTATTAATTATTGTAATTAATGCAATAAAAAACCCACTTGCGTCTGTCCTTTGGCCAGTGTTGAATCGTCGCTTCGGGCTGCTCAGAAGACGCTCTGCGACAACATATGCCAATGTCGTTTCTCAATAAGAACTGCGCAGAAGCCGGGTATATTGTGCGGGTCCGTATCTAGGCTAAAGCCGCCGCGTAACTTATAATTCGCCGGCCTTTCGAGACGAACCGGGGATAACCGTGGAAAGAGAAGCTATGAATTTTGACGTGGTCATCGTCGGTGCCGGGCCGTCGGGATTGACCATGGGTATTCGCCTCGCACAGCTGGCGCAGGAACAGGAGCGCGAACTGACGATCTGTATTCTCGAAAAAGGTGCCGAAGTCGGGGCGCATATTCTTTCCGGTGCGGTGGTCGAGACGCGCACGCTGACCGAGTTAATCCCCGACTGGAAGGAAAAAGGCGCGCCTTTAAACGTGCCGGTCAAGTCCGACCAGTTCAAGTACCTGACCGCTTCGGGTTCGATCCCGATGCCAACACCGCCACAGATGCATAACGAGGGTAACTATATTATCAGCCTCGGCAACCTGTGCCGCTGGCTCGCTGAGCAGGCCGAGGGACTGGGTGTCGAGATATTTCCAGGATTCGCCGCAGCCGAAGTGCTTTACGATGACAGCGGTGCGGTGCGGGGTGTCGCGACCGGTGATATGGGCATCGGCAAGAATGGTGAACCGACCGAAAACTATGAGCCCGGGGTCGAATTGATTGGTCGCCAGACTATTTTTGCCGAGGGTTGTCGGGGCTCGCTCACCGGCGAGCTGATGCAAAAGTACAACCTGCGGGACGGGGTTGAGCCGCAAACCTACGGTATCGGCATCAAGGAAATCTGGGAAGTCAGGCCCGAGGTGCATGACGAGGGCGCGACCCTGCATACCATCGGCTGGCCACTCAAGTCCGATACCTACGGCGGTTCATTTCTCTATCACAACGATAACAACCAGGTCGCCGTTGGCTTTGTTATCGGGCTCGATTATCGCAATCCGCATTTGAGCCCGTTCGATGAGTTCCAGCGCTTCAAGAACCATCCGGATATACGCCCGATCTTTGAAGGCGGAAATCGTGTCTCCTACGGCGCGCGCGCCATTTCCGAGGGTGGGTTGCAGTCGATCCCGAAACTGACTTTCCCGGGTGGGTTGCTGGTCGGCGATACCGCCGGCTTTCTCAATGTACCCAAAATCAAGGGTACCCATACCTCGATGAAATCGGCAATGCTTGCGGCCGAGGCCGTATTCGAACTGTTACCGGCTGAATACGATGAGGAGAACCCGGGCGCCGCACTCGAGGCAACCGCGTACCCGGAAAAATTAAAACAATCCTGGCTGTGGCAGGAATTGTACAAGGTGCGCAATATACGTCCCGCTTTCCAGAAAGGCCTGTGGTGGGGATTGTTCAATGCCGCGCTGGATACCTATATTTTTCGCGGCAAGGCGCCCTGGACCCTGGGTCATCATGCGGACCATGAGCAGATTGGCAATAAGAACGATTACCCGGGTATTGATTACCCCAAACCCGATGGAGTCGTCAGCTTCGATCGTTCGTCGTCGGTGTACCTGTCCGGTACCTATCACGAAGATAACCAGCCCGCGCACCTGCAATTGCGCGACGATAGCGTACCTATCAAGCTGAACCTGGAAAAATACGACGCACCGGAACAGCGTTACTGCCCGGCCGGAGTATATGAAATTGTCAAAGTTGACGGCGACCCGGCCCTGCAAATCAATGCCCAGAACTGCGTGCACTGCAAAACCTGCGATATCAAGGATCCCAGCCAGAACATACACTGGACCGTGCCGGAAGGTGGCGGTGGACCTGCTTATCCCAACATGTGACCTGGTCAGCCCAGCGTGTCCGGGATCTCGAAAAGGTCTGTCGCTGAACGGGCTTTGAGTCGGTACAAAAAAAGGGAACTGACCCCCATAAGGGGCCAGCTCCCAGTAGTATGTTCCCTTAGGAGAGAACAATGCCTCACTGTATTATAGATTACTCCTCGGAGGTTGCAGGCCAGATCGAAATCGATGCCCTGATCGATGCCGTCCACCAGGGCGCAATGGAGTCGGAACTGTTTGCTGAATACGACATAAAAACTCGCGCCCTCGGTTACCCGGACCATCGTACCGGGCAAACCCCTGATTCCTTCGTGCACGTGGCGCTGCACCTGCTGTCGGGGCGCAGCGATGCACAAAAAGCGATGCTCAGCGAATGCGTCCTCGGCCGAATCGAACCGCTATTACCCCGGGTTGCCAGCGTCAGTGTCGAAATTCTGGATATTCATCGCGACAGCTATCGCAAGCGCGTGCTGTAACTGTTGTCATTCCGGACGGCAGGCGGTCCGCATGGCTTCGAGCGCTTCGGCGTAGCTGATACGCTGCAAATTGTCGAGCAGGTTCCAGCTTTGCTGCTCGTCGATACTGAGGTACTCGTTGCCAGGTTCGAGCCGGCGCTGGTGGGCACAAATACAGACGCTCATGCAAAGGCGCATGCAGACCAGGTCGAACAGCAGGCTGATCTCGGTTTCTTCTAATGGCAGGGTCTGATGGTAACCCCGTACCAGTGCCTGCGCCGCGCGCATCGGATCAGCCTCATCAAGCATCGCGTAAGCGGCCGCGATTGCGGGTTCGACGACCAGCCAGATATTCAGCATATCGCCAAAGTCGATAATGCTGATCACACGCTCAGCCATGTCGTCGACAATAACATTTTGCCGGTTGGCGTCATTATGGATAATCGCACGTCTCAATCCGTCTTGCACCGGCAGCACGTGTTCCCGAAAACTGCTTTCGAAGTGCTCGACCAGTCCGCGTTCGGTCGCGTTTGCGAGTAGCGGTTTGTAGGCATCCAGCACTGGTAGTGCCGATTCCATGTTCCATAGCAGGGGCCGTTCGAGTCCGGGGTGCGAGAATCCTGCAAGCGCCTGGTCGAGCAACGCCAGTCGCTGGCCAATGTCAGCCAGCAATTCCGGTTTCGACCCGGCTACGTCTGCCCACAGACGCCCCTCGACAAACGGTAGAACACGACAGCAATGTTTATTGCCGTGCGCGTCGTACAGGGTTTCAATGTACTGTCCATTAACGGATACCAGCGCCGTCACTACACCGGGAAAAACCTGCGCATCAGCCAGCCGCTGAAACACCTGGTGTTGACATTCGAGGATCGCCGGTGATTCCTGCAGGTTGGCAATTTTGAAAACGAATTTTCCGCGCGCGTCATCGACCAGGAAATTCAGGTCGCGTTCGCCATGCAGTTGTTGCATCGGTCCCTCGAGCGCAAAAAGTCGCCGTGCATTATCGGTCACCGCGGCCGTATCAAATTCAGGCAATAGGCAACTATCGGACATGAGTAATGGATTGAGGATCGATCGTCATGGAATTGTGTGTCTTTAGAAAAACAGGATTCAATGCGATTTCAGAATGATTCGATAATTTTGAAATCGCTGGCACAGGGGCGCAGTTTACACCTGCGTAATAAAAGATACGACCGATATGGCAGGGCAGCAAGATGCCGACAGGTTAATCGTAAAAAATAAGACTATTCTTACAGAGATCTTGTCGCAAATGGTTAACTGGCGGTCGTAGACTGCTGGTTGCGGTAAATATATAGTCCGAAGAAATCAGCGGTAACAACAGGAGTTTTTTAATGTCGCTTCGTCTTGGGATCGACACCGGCGGTACCTATACCGACGCGGTGCTGGTCGATGACAACAAGCAAATCGTCAGTGCCGAGAAAAGCCTCACCACGCGTTTTGATTTAAGCCTGGGGATTGGTGATGTAATCGCTAAACTTCCGGCTGACGTGCTGGCCGATGTTTCCATGGTTTCGCTTTCCACGACGCTGACCACCAACTCGGTGGTAGAAGACCTGGGCGCACCCGTGTGCGTGCTGTTGCCGGGTTACACCGATGAACAGGTCAGGCAAAGCGGGTTGCTGGATATACTGCCGAAGCAGTTGGTAGTGACCCTCGAAGGCGGCTATGATGCTGTTGGCCGAGAGCACAAGCCACTGGATGAAGACCGGGCCCGGGAAGCGATTGAGAAGTTACAGGATCAGGTCTCGGCATTCGCAATATCAGGCATGTTTGGCACACGCAACTCGAGCCATGAAAACCGTCTCAAGCGACTCGTCACCGAGCTGACCGATATGCCGGTAATCTGTGGGCACGAGTTGGCTTCGAACCTGGGTGCGCCGCGCCGCGCGCTTACCGCGGCCCTGAATGCACGCATGGTGCCACCGATCAGGGAACTCATTACCTCGGTGCAGAAAATTCTCGCGCGTCACGACATCGACGCGCCGCTGATGCTGGTGAAAGGTGACGGCTCGCTCGCAAGCCTCGAAAACGCGATCGAGAAACCGATCGGAACCGTGCTCTCGGGTCCCGCGGCGAGCGTTATCGGTGCTTGCCGATTGTCGGGGCTCGACAACGCGATTGTTGCCGACATGGGCGGCACCACGACCGATATCGCGATCGTCAGTAACGGCCAGCCGCAGCTGTGCGAAGATGGGGCGAGGATTGGTGAGTGGCAGCCGATGGTCGAAGCGGTACGCGTTAATTCGATTGGCCTCGGCGGCGACAGTGAAATTCATTTCGGTGGCCACCGGGGACTGTCGCTCGGTCCGCGCCGGGTGGTACCGACCAGCCTGTTGGCGCATCTTTTTCCCGAGGTTATACCGAAGCTGGAAGCGCAGCTGGGGGGTATGGTCAGTGCCCGTAGTAATCGATTCGTCATGCGCCTGGAAAACAACCGGGCGCTGTTGCAGCAGCTTAACGCGGTTGAACTCGAGGCCTGGGAGTTGTTATCGGACAAGCCGATCGAACTCGACGCGATCGTAGAGCAGGATCGAACCTACGCGCGGGCACTCGCCAAGCTGAAACGGCTTGGACTCGCGATTTACAGCGGCTTTACACCCACCGATGCGATCCATGTGCTCGGCATCAATTCACACTGGGACGGCCATGCGGCAGAACTGTCGGCACGCATCTGGATGCGCCAGATGCGTTTTCTATACGGTTACGGCAAGTGGGACAGCGATGATGTCGAAACTGCCTGTAGCCAGGTTTATGATCTCGTCATCTCGACCATCCGGCGTCTGCTGGTCGAGGTGGGTTTGAACGAATTCGATCAGAGCGGCAAATCGGGCAAGACCAGCGGTATTGTCGACACCATTACACGCATGGTGATCGGCAGCCACCAATCGAAGGGACACAAGCCGTTATTCAAGCTTGATTTTGCCAGTGACTACCCGATCGTTGCGGTTGGTGCACCGGCCGCAAGTTATTATCGGGATGTCGCCGACAGCATGTTTATCGGCCTACACCTGCCCGAGTATGCCGATGTCGCTAATGCGTTTGGTGCCGTCATGGGTAGCGTCATTCAGCGTGCGCAGGTGACGGTGACACAACCCCAACACGGTACTTTTTGCCTGTTTCACCAGGATCAACCAAAACATTTCGACAACCTGGAAGATGCCAAGCGGGAGGCAGAACAGATCGTTTCGCTCGCGGCGCAACAAATGGCTCTGGAGGCCGGTGCCATCGATCCGACGGTGACGCTCGCATTCGACGATATCCACGTGCAGGACGACATCGATGGTGAGTTATTTCTCGAATCGACCGTGATTGCGACCGCGATCGGTCCGGCCTGCAACTGGCGTACGGAGACCAGTGCGTGAAGCTCGAAGAAATCCTGCAATCCTACGGGTTGTTCGTGCGCGGCATTACCGAGATCAACAAAGCCGAGATCGAAACCTATGGATTTCCCGCAGACAAGCCGGCGCTTGCCCTGGTTGGAAATATCGGCTCGAGTTACTGGCCGGTATTCAGCCGCTCGCCGGAATTTCTCGATGGTCAACCGCATCCGCTGGATCGCTGGAGCCGGCGCGTCGCCGAGGCGCTTGCCGCCGAGCTGCTGGTGCGGCCGGTCTATCCTTTCGAAGGACCTCCCTACTACCCGTTTCAGCAGTGGGCGCAGCGTGCCGAGGCGCTCCAGCAGTCGCCGATAGGCGTTATGATTCATCCCGAGTTCGGGCTTTGGCACTCGTATCGTTTCGCACTGCTCGGTGCACAGTTCGAGACGATACCGGCGTGCTCACCAGCGGATTCTCCCTGTCTCGGCTGTGAAACCAAACCCTGCCTGCATCGCTGCCCGGTCGACGCATTTGATACCAGCGGTTATGACGTCGAGCGCTGCCGGAAATACCTGCAGCAAACCCCGCAGGCCGGGTGCCATGCAACGGGCTGCCTCGCGCGCTATGCCTGCCCGATTGCACCTGGCCTGGCCTATACGGCAGACCAGGGGCAATTCCATTTAAAAGCCTTCCTGAACCTCGATAATTAATGCATTGCGTCATTTTGTAAGACCTTGATTTAAAAGGCTTGCAGCGGTGCGGGTACGACCAAAAAAAAGTAGTTTTTTGCCGCTTTTGTTTCTGGATTCTAATCTATACTTAGACTGTTGATTTAACGACGAATTTAGCGGAAAAGAGTGCGGACTGACGAGTCTGCGAGGTTTTACTGTTCCATATGGCAAAAATCGGAAACATTTTTTTCAACCGAACGCTCAACCATTTTCTCGAATGCGATGACCTCAAAAGCAAGAAAGCTTTGTCGTTGATGGAGAAAATTCGGGCGTCGGCAGGCGATAACCTGGAAAAGGTGTTGGAGACAATTACCCAGACCGAAGAGCCTCATCGGGAGGCGCTGAAGACTATCTGTCGCGAGTCGGTCGAGGGATTCTCGGAAGAATACTTCCTCGACGTGCTGGCGCATGATCAAACAGAGTTCCGTGCCGCCGCCAGCGACATCCTGTCGCATAATACTGCCATCGATGCGACTAAACTGTTCCAGCGACTGCACGACCCGAAGTCATCCCCGGTCGAGGTCATCGAAGTGCTCGAAGCGCAGAAACATCTGCTGAAGCCGGAAGATATCATCAACCACTCGCTAAAACTGGAATCGGACGATGCCATCCAGCTGCTAAAACTGGTCGAAGGCAGCCAGCAGCCGGTTGACTTATCGCGCCTGAGTTTTCAGCTCGACAAGATCAAGAGTCCGGTTTACAAGATTAACCTGCTGCATTATTTCGGTAGCGTTAACGAACCGAAGATTCCGCTAATCGTTGTCCGCTTCCTGGATGATTCCAACAAGGTCGTTGTACTCGAAGCGCTCAAAACCCTGGATCGAATGCAAATTAATTTCGATGCATCGGCGTTGCTGCCCTTTACCGAGTCGATGACGGGTGTTGAACTCGATCTTCTGCTCAAGATTATCGCCAAGCAGGCCGATGCCAGCCTGGTACCGCACCTGTCGGCCTACCTGACTTTGAAGTCGGACGAGCTCAATGAGTTCTTTGGGCGTATCGTCGTCGTTAACGCGGATAAAGAGAACTTTGAAAAATTTCTCAAGCGCCTGAGTATCGAGGACGACTGGACCCAGCAGCAGTCGGTTGCCTGCGTACAAAAGTATGCCGATGAGAATCTCTCTGAAGTGGCGCGCGAACTGACTGACCACGAACAGGAATTCGTGCGTAATACGGCACAAACGCTGGTGATGAAACTGATCGGCGACGAGGATCTCGGAAAAATCGAGGAATATGCGCTTAGCGAAAACTGGCAGGTGCGTGAACGCGCCATTCAGTCCCTGGCCAAGTCGTCGAATCGGGGCGCGATACCAATTCTCAAGAAATTGGTCGCGACCTATCCGGATGATTTTGTGCTGGCCCTGCGTGCAGTCAAAAAGCTGGGCATGGGCAAGGGTCTCGAAATTGCCTTCGAAGGACTGAAGAATTCCGAGCCCAACATACAGCGTGCGTCGCTAGAGACGATCGAGGCGATCACCACCGAGAAACACGCTACCGATGTGCGTGACAATATCCTGTGGAACCTCCCGGTACTGACCACCGAAATGCGGGAATTTGGCAAAATGCTGATGTCGCAGATCACCAAGGATTTCAACCTGCCCGATATTCAAATCGACGAAGAGTCGAATACCAGCACCGGCGTGGTTGATCTACCGTTGTTTGGTGGCGGAACCGGTACCGTCAGACCCGACGAAAGACTCTCACCTCTGGACCAGCTGAAGCCGGGCTCGGTGTGGATGGACCGCTACCATATCACCAAAGAGATCGGCCGCGGTGCAATGGGACGCGTGATGCTGGCCGAAGACGACATGGTTGACGAATCGCTGATACTGAAATTTATGCTGCCCGAGCTAACTGTCGACCAGAAGTCGACCGAACGCTTCAAGCGCGAAGTCAAATACGCACGTAAGGTGAGTCATCGTAACGTGATTCGCGTGCATGATATCTTGCAGAAAGACAGGGTCTGTGCGATCTCGATGGAGTATTTCAAGAGCCGCGGTCTCGAAGAAGTTCTCGATGAGGTGGTAGTATTCGAGACGCTTGACGGACTCAAGATCCTGCATCAGATTGCGAGCGGCATGGCGGCCGCGCACGAACAGGAAGTGATACACCGTGACCTGAAACCCAGTAACATCCTGATCGACGACAAGTGGCACGTGAAGATCGTGGATTTCGGTATCGCCTCGGCTGGCACGGCCTCGGAGGCCACGCTGACCCAGACCGGCTCGATTATCGGCAGCCCGGCCTACCTCGCACCCGAGCGTGCGGAAGGCGTCGATGCGGACGAGCGCAGCGATATCTACTCACTGGGTGTCATTGCCTATTACATGTTCAGCGGCCAGTTACCCTACAGCGGTAAGCCGATGGAAGTGCTGGCAAAGCATCGCGAGGGAAATGCGCTACCAATTATGAAGGTCTATGACGAAGCCGCGCCGGAAGTTTCAAAACTCATTGTTAAAATGATGGCGGTTGATCCGTCGGCCCGTCCGCAATCGATGGACGAAGTGCGCGACGAAGCCAAGGCTCTTGTCGATCAGTTCACCCTGCCCGAAGAAATCACGTAACATCCTCCGTCTCGAATAGTGTTATTCCCGACTTGCGTGCCCGCTTATCGGGAATCTTGAAATAGCGGCATCATTGCGAGTTCCCGATACGTCAACCCAGCGTGCGCTGGGGGGCCGCTTGCGCGGCGATGACGTCAGAATGAGTCACCCCCGTGACTGCACCGCGGTAAGCGCAATCAGGTAATAGACATCATCCGTATTACAACCACGCGAGAGATCATTGGCCGGGCGGCTTAACCCTTGCAGGATCGGGCCGATAGCAACTGCTCCGCCGAATCGCTGGGTCAATTTATAGCCAATGTTGCCGGCATTCAGGTCAGGAAAGATCAGCACGTTGGCGCGCCCGTCAATGCGGGATTTGGAAATCTTCTGTGACGCGATTGCGGGTATGATGGCCGCATCGAGCTGAACTTCGCCTTCGACCGCGACGCCGGGCATTTGCTTGCGCGCAAGTTCGGTAGCCTCGCGTACTTTCTCGACTAGCGGATGATTGGCACTGCCGTCGGTAGAAAACGACAGCATCGCAACGCGCGGCTCATCGCCGATCAACTGCCGTGCCGACTGCGCGGCCGCGACCGCGATCTCGGCCAGTTGTTCCGCGTCCGGGTCGACGATCAGGCCGCAATCGGCAAACACCATGGCTTGCCTGGGATTATGATGTTCGGCTTCGAACAGCATCAGCATGAAACTTGAAACCGAGTTGAATCCGGGCATCACACCCACGATCTGCAGCGCCGACCGAACGCGATCGCCGGTGGTATAAACCGCACCTGCGATTGAGCCATCGGCATCGTTGGCGCGCAGCATCAGGTCGGCGAAACACAGCGGATCCAGCGCCTGCTGCTGCGCCTGCTCGAGCGCCATACCCTTGTGCTTACGCAGGCGCCAAAGTTCCTTACTATATCTTTGGTGGTATTGTGAAGCGCTCGGATCTTCGATTCTAATACCGTTTAAATCAAAACCTGATGCATTGGCCTGTTCGTGGATTGCGGCCTCGTTGCCAACGAGTACGCAATTTGCGATCCCATTCTCGGTGGCGCGTTGTGCGGCCTCGATAATGCGCTTGTCCTCGCCTTCTGCGAGCACGATCGTTTGCCGATGGGTTTGAGCCTTGCGGATGATGGAATCTAGAAATTGCATGGTCTAAATTGAAATTTTCCATGGTCGGGGGCAAAGAAGTGCTGCAGAATAATGCACCTATAACGAAAGGGTGTCTACGAGAACCGTTCTACAGGACCTTGGTATACTATAAGCCAAGACTTTTTCTGAGCCCTGTCAGTAAGTTCTTGAACTCGCCATACAATAATTTTTAGCCAACCGGGGGCGACAAAAACATGAGGATCGCAATACCTGCAGAAATCCATCGCGGTGAAAAGCGTGTTGCCACCTCACCCGAGGTGGTTCGAAAGCTGATTGCGGCTGGATTCGAAGTCACGGTCGAAACAGGCGCGGGCGCGGGCGCAAATTTTAGCGACGACGTCTTTCTCGGAGTGGGTGCCGCAATTGCAGATGACGCCGAATCGGCCTGGGCTGCGGGTGACCTGGTCCTCAAGGTCCGACCGCCGGAATATAATGAGGCACTTGGCCGTCACGAAACTCAACTGATGTCCGAGGGCGCCTGCCTGATCAGTTTTATCTGGCCCGCACAAAACGAAGACCTGCTAAAGCATCTTACTGCCAAGAAGGCGACAGCGCTCGCGATGGACAGCATCCCGCGTATCTCGCGGGCACAAAAACTCGACGCGTTAAGTTCGATGGCGAATATTGCCGGTTACCGTGCCGTGATCGAGGCTTCGCATCATTTTGGCCGTTTTTTTGCCGGCCAGATTACCGCCGCCGGTAAAGTTGATCCTGCCAAAGTGCTCGTAATCGGGGCAGGCGTAGCAGGGCTTGCCGCGATCGGCACCGCCAAATCCCTGGGCGCGATCGTGCGCGCCTTCGATACCCGTCCCGAGGTCAAGGACCAGATCCAGAGCATGGATGCCGAGTTTCTCGAACTCGATTTTGAAGAGGATGGTTCGGGCACAGGTGGCTATGCCAAGGTTATGAGCAAGGAGTTCATCGAAGCCGAAATGGAGTTGTTTGCCGAGCAGGCGCGCGAGGTCGATATCATCATCACAACCGCGTTGATCCCGGGCAAACCGGCTCCCAAGCTGATCACCAATGCGATGGTGTTAAGCATGGCGGACGGAAGCGTTATTGTCGACCTCGCGGCCGAGCAAGGTGGCAACTGTGAGGAAACCGTGCCCGGCAAGGTAGTAACTCGATACGGAGTACATATCATCGGTTATACCGATCTGACCAGTCGACTGGCGACCCAGGCAAGTCAACTCTACGCGACCAATATCTATAACCTGATCATGGAGATGTGTCCGGAGAAGGACGGCAACATCGCCGTCGATATGGAAGACGATGTTATTCGCGGCGCTACCGTCGTCAACCAGGGCGAAATCACGTGGCCACCGCCGGCGATTGCGGTTAGTGCGGAACGCAAGCCAAGCTTTGGTGGCCAGGCGTTCAAACCCGAAGAACAGGCTGGCGGGGACAAGGCCCCGGAGGTCGCCATTAAAGCGCTGGAAATCTCCCGTTTCGTCCGCAGTGTCTGGTTCCCGATGATATTGGGTGGCCTGGCATTATTCGGCCTTGGCCAGGTGGCTCCGCCGTCTTTCATGGCGCATTTCACCGTGTTTGTATTGTCGTGTTTCATTGGTTACATGGTGATCTGGAACGTCAGCCCCAGTTTGCATACACCGCTGATGAGTGTCACCAACGCGATCAGCAGTATCATCATACTGGGTGCGTTGACGCAGATATCGAGCAACGACAGTCTGATTTATGTACTGGCCGGAATTGCGGTGTTTATTACCTGCATCAATATCGTGGGTGGATTTTCCGTAACGCAGCGCATGCTGCAGATGTTCCGGGGATAAGCGTTATGTCTCCCAGCCTGATTACGGTCTCCTATCTCGCCTCCGCGGTGCTGTTCATCCTGGCACTGGGAGGACTGAGTACCAACGATACCGCCCGCCGTGGCAACCTGTTCGGCATGATCGGCATGGCCATCGCGGTGCTGGTCACGGTTATCGCTTTCGTCAACCGAAACTTCGAAATACTGTTGGTGCTGATGGTGGCCGGTGGGGCAATCGGTTTCGTGCTGTCGCGCCGGGTTCAGATGACGCAAATGCCGGAACTGGTGGCCATATTGCACAGCCTGGTAGGCCTGGCCGCGGTTTTGATCGGCTTTGCCACCTTCCTGGATCCCGCGATCGAATACGTCGGGGTCGAGAAAACCATCCACGAAATTGAAATCTATATCGGGATCTGTATCGGTGCGCTGACCTTTACCGGTTCGGTCATCGCCTACGGCAAGCTTAGCGGCATGATCGGTGGTGCGCCGATGATGTTACCAGCCCGTCACTGGCTAAACCTGGCACTGTTCATCGCCGTGGTGGTGATAGCGGTGCGCTTCGTCGGTGAACCCGATCATAGCCAGGCCATGCTGTTACTGCTCGCGATGACCGTTATTGCGTTATTGTTTGGTGTTCACATGGTGGCGGCAATCGGGGGTGCCGATATGCCAGTTGTCATCTCGATGTTGAACAGCTATTCCGGTTGGGCTGCTGCCGCCACCGGTTTCATGCTGTCGAATGATTTGCTGATCGTGACCGGTGCCCTGGTGGGCAGCAGTGGCGCGATCTTGAGCTACATCATGTGCCGTGCGATGAATCGTCATTTCGTCAGCGTCATCGCCGGTGGTTTCGGTACCTCGGGGGGTTCATCTACTGGTCCCAGTTTCGAGGGCGAAGTGCAGACCATCGATATCCCGGCAATGGCAGAGCTTCTCAATGGTGCCAAACAGGTCATGGTCATTCCCGGTTACGGGATGGCCACGGCACAGGCGCAGCACGCGGTTGCCGACATCACCAGGACTCTAATCAACAAGGGGATCAAGGTTCGCTTTGGCATCCACCCGGTAGCAGGGCGCATGCCCGGTCACATGAACGTGCTGTTGGCCGAGGCGAAGGTGCCGTACGATATCGTGTTTGAAATGGACGAGATCAATGACGATTTTCCCGACATCGACGTCTCGATCGTGGTTGGTGCCAACGATACGGTTAATCCGCTGGCCCAGGAAGACGTCGACAGCCCGATCTCGGGTATGCCGGTGCTCGAGGTCTGGAAAGGTCACACTACCGTGGTGCTCAAGCGCGGCATGGCGGCCGGCTATGCCGGGGTCGATAATCCGCTGTTCGTCAAGGACAACACACGCATGCTGTTCGGCGATGCGCGCGCAAGTCTCGAGGCGCTCTCCCAGGCGCTCTAACTGGGCCCTCGAGCCGATGCGTCGGACCGTACAATCTTTGCGGACGACACCAGGGAAAGTAATACGAATAGCCCGGCGGATTTCCGTGAACCATCAAGTCGGGCACGATGGCTGCCTGCAGGAATTGTGAGCCAGTTCACAATACTCATGAAAACTTGTCTCTAACTCACTGAAATCTAGATGATTTACCCTGTTTGGGTGATTCGTTTATGCAACCAGGATCCTAGTATTTCAACAGGCACCGGTTTAATGCTTTTTTGCACTAGTAATGAAGTATTTGCTAACGCAATTGATTATCCAGTGCTGATACGGCTCCTGGTGCAGTTGTTCGGCTCAGCACTTCCAGGCTTTATCGGTAAGAGCTGAGATACCAGGATTCAGGCCGTCCGAGCCCGAAGATTAAGCAGCCCAAAGGGCTGCTTCTTTTTATGCCCCGGTCATTTTAATTCGAAAAGGTAATCCTGGTACGGGCTCGATGACGCCGGGAAAGGATGCCGATCAATCAACCGAAACGGTGCGCTCGCTCGCCCAATGGCGTAACGCGGCCAGTTTTTCCGCCATAACGACCGACAGTGGCCGGGTGCGTTCAATTTCTGCGACCAGGTTCGCGTTATCGAGCGTACCGCTGCCGGTGGCATAGACCGCGGACACTACCAGCTGCTCGATCTCGGCACCGGAAAAACCATCGGTGAGTTGTGCCAGTGCGTCGATATCCAGTTTCGATTTGTCCAGGTTGCGCTTGTCGAGATGTATCTTGAGAATTTCCCGGCGGATCTCGGGCGTGGGCAGGTCGACAAAAAATATTTCGTCAAGCCGGCCCTTGCGGATCAACTCGGGCGGTAACTGGTCGATATTGTTCGAGGTCGCAACGATAAAGACCGGGTGCGTATTCTCCGCCATCCAGGTCAACATTGTCCCCAGCAGGCGTTGCGAGGTACCGTCGTCGTTATCGTTGGTCGCGATGCCCTTTTCCAGTTCGTCGATCCACAGCACGCACGGGGCCATGACCTCCGCGGTTTGCAGGGCCTTGCGGATGTTACGCTCGGTCTCGCCATAGTACTTGTTATACAAACGACCGATATCGAGACGTAACAACGGTATATTCCAGACACCGGCGACTGCTTTCGCGGCGACACTTTTACCGCATCCCTGCACACCGAGCAGCAAGATTCCGCTGGGGCTGTCCATGCCGGGCATTTTTACCGACTGGTGGAAAAACTTTTCCCGCTGCATCAACCATTGCTTCAGTTTATTCATGCCGGCAAGTTCGGCGAAGCTGCTGGTTTCGGCTTCACAGGACAGTACTCCATCGAGATTGAGCAAGCGGTACTTGGAGCGCATCATCTCGGGGATATCGGTTTCCGTGATGGCGCCGTCGTCGGCGATCGCCGCGTGAATCAGGCGGCGTGCGTCGGCAAACGATAGTCCCTTGACGTTGCGCATCAGCAATTCAAGTGCCTTTTCGTTGAACTGAACCTGTTTCCCCTGGTTGCTGTTGGTGTAATTAATCGCTTCCTCGCGGATTATCTCCGTTAGTTCGGTCTCGTCCGGAGTGTCGAGTTCGAAGCCGATGGAAAGTTTTCTGAACTCGTCCGGTATTTCAATTTCATGGCTGACCAGCACAATCTTGCTGCGTCCCTTGTCGAACGACATCGCCAATTCCTTCAGCTGGCGCACATGCAGTGGATCCTTCAGGAAGGGGTGGAAGTCGAGCAGAATATAAATGCTGTCGAATCCGGTCGACTTCATATAGGCCAGCGCCTCGTCTGGCTTCTTGAGATCGCGCCCTGTTTCGAGATTGAAATCCATACGCTGCATGCCGCTCGCGACCGACCAGGTAGAGACCGGTATGCCCATCGATATCGCAATATTTTTAAGCAGGGTAATCGCGCGACGCTCCTCGTGGGTTTCGAGGATCAGCACCGGAGTACTTGACTGGAGCAAGCGCTCGATCCCGTTCTTATCCAAAACAGTTGTCATTTAAATTCCTCGTCATGTACCCATCTTAGTAGGAAATGTGGCATTGTCGATTGAATGTTAACCACGGAATGAGTAAATTTTTAGCTATGTTGAATATGCAATTTGAGCAAGCCGTCGTCGTCGATACCAACGAGATGGAATGGGAGTCTAGCCCGATGACCGGGGTGTGGCGCAAACCACTCGCGCGCGAGGCCGCGGAGCACGGACATACCACCAGTGTAGTGCGCTACGATGCCGGTTCCCGTTTTTCGGCGCACCCGCATCCGCTGGGCGAAGAAATCTTTGTGCTCGAAGGCGTATTTTCAGACGAGCACGGCGATTACCCGGCGGGCACTTATCTGCGTAATCCACCGGGTTCGAAACATTCGCCCCGCAGTGAGCCTGGCTGCGTGCTGCTGGTCAAGCTCGACCAGTTTGATCCTGCGGATGACACCACGCTGCGTATCGATACCAACAGCACCGCCTGGATGCCAGGTGAATCAAGGCTCGAGATCATGCCGCTACACGATTATGAACAGGAATCAGTGTTCCTGATCAAGTGGCCGGCCAGCACGCGCCTGCGTACCCACCGCCATTATGGCGGGGAAGAAGTCTTCGTACTCTCCGGGGCCGTGTTTGACGAGTATGGTCGCTATCCCGCTGGAACCTGGATACGCAACCCACACAATAGCGAGCATTGTCCCTACGTTGAGGAAGAGACGGTAATCTGGATCAAGACCGGTCATCTGCTTCCTTAATCACGGTCGAATCAGTTAAACTTTTCTCCCCCAAAGGGACTCTAAAGCGCGCATACTGCGCGGTGTTCAATAATTTTGCTAGTTGAGAGATCGAGACTTGTCACAGCAGGAAATTATCAATTTAAGGCAGGCCGTGAGCGCCAAGATCATTGGTCAGCGGGGGCTCATCGAACGCCTGCTGATCGCGATACTTGCCGATGGTCATTTACTGGTCGAAGGTGCGCCCGGACTGGCCAAGACTCGCGCGATCAAGGTTCTCGGCGACGGGATCGAAGGCGATTTTCACCGCGTCCAGTTCACGCCCGACCTGCTGCCGGCCGACCTGACCGGTACCGAGATCTACCGGCCGCAGGATGGCAGTTTCAATTTCCAGCGTGGCCCGTTGTTTCACAACCTGATTCTTGCCGATGAAATCAATCGTGCGCCCGCCAAGGTACAGTCGGCATTACTCGAAGCCATGGCCGAACGCCAGATTACCGTCGGCACCGAGACTTACCCGTTACCCCGGATCTTCCTGGTCATGGCCACGCAAAACCCACTCGAGCAGGAGGGTACTTACCCGTTGCCCGAGGCGCAGCTCGATCGTTTCCTGATGCACGTACGTGTCGGCTACCCTTCCGGGGAGGATGAAAAGGCGATCCTGGCCCTGACCCGCAGCGAGGCACGTTCGCAGGCGGCTAACGAACCGCCGCCGGGCGCGATGATCAGCCAGCAAAGTCTGCTCGAGGCGCGCGATGCCGTGCTCGACATACATCTCGACAGCAGCCTCGAGGATTACATTGTTGAAATTGTGCTGGCGACGCGCAGCGCCGAACGTTATGGCGATGAACTGGCCGGCTGGATTCAGCACGGTGCCAGCCCGCGCGCGACCATGGCGCTGGATCGCTGCGCGCGCGCATATGCCTGGCTTAACAACCGCGACTATGTTGTGCCCGAGGATATCCAGCTGATTGCGCCCGACGTGTTGCGTCACCGAATCATTTTGAGTTTTGAAGCCGAGGCCGAAGGCAAGACTGCCGATAGCTGCATCGATGCCGTGCTGGCCCGGGTTGCCGTGCCCTAGGTTAACCGTGGAAACAGGGGATGACATAGCCCGGGTTAAACTGTCGACGCTGATCGGTTTGAATCGTGATGCGCGCAGCCTGCCGTTGATTTCAAACTCGGTCAAAGCGCAGATGGTGGGTGGTCACCTGTCCGCGTTTCGCGGACGCGGCATGGAATACCATGAATCGCGCCCCTATCAACCCGGTGACGATATTCGCGCCATCGACTGGCGCGTCACGGCGCGCAGCGGTCGTACCCACACCAAGATTTATCGCGAAGAGCGCGAACGTCCCGTGCTGCTATGGCTCGACCTGTCGCGCTCGATGTTTTTCGGCACCCGCAACTGTTTTAAATCCGTGCTGGCATCAAAGCTCGCGGCGCTGTTGGCCTGGAGCAGTGTGCAACATGGCGACCGGCTCGGCTACCTGGTGTTTTCCGAACAGCAGCATATCGAGTTCCGTCCGACCCGGGGTAAACGCAGTGCGCTGCAGTTTATCCAGCAACTGGTCGCACACCGCGCCTGGGACATGGCCGATGACAGCGAGCAGGAGCACAAGGCCGGACTCAAGGCACTGACGCGTTTACGCCAGGTTACACGTCCGGGCAGTCTCGTTATCCTGTTCAGTGATTTCCGCTTCCTCGATGCCGATTGCCGTGGTCAGCTGGTCGAACTGTCGCGTCATAACGACGTGGTCATGATACACACCCATGATCCGTTCGAACGTGTACTGCCGCCGCCGGGTTACTACCGCGTCACCGATGGCAATAGCAGCATCGATATCAATACCGCGAGCAATGAAATCCGTGAGCGTTACCGCGAACGATACGACCAGCACCAGCAGTCGCTGGAAAGTATTTGCAACGAGCTGGATCTGTACCTGATCGATATTGCCACCGATGACGATATGCTGACCGAGTTGAAAACCGGCCTGGGGTTACAGGGGCGATGAACGAGCTGGAACTGAGAGACATTCACCTGCCAGATGCCAGTTTATGGTGGCCTCCCGCTCCGGGCTGGTGGGTCACACTGGCGCTGCTGGTGTTGCTGGCAGTGATGATACCCTGGCTGATCCGGCGACTTCGGCAAAAACCGGTTAACCGCCTGTGCCTGCAGGAACTGAAAACGATTCGACAGCGTTTTGCCGCGGGCCAGCGTAACAATGACGTGGTCAGGGATACCGCGGCGCTGCTGCGCCGGACATTGATCGCCTACCGCGGACGCGAGGGATTTGCGGCATCCACGGGCGACGCCTGGGTAAACCAGCTGCAGGCGCTGGCGGACGACGAGAGCTTCAGCCAGGCACAGCTGGAATTACTGGGCCATCGGCGTTATCAGCGTGATAGTGATAGCGACATCGACAACCTGTTACAGGCCTGCGAACGCTGGATTCGCGCACTGCCGCGGAGAGAGGCGTATGTTTCAGATTGAATTGCCGCTGGTGCTGATGCTAATACCTCTGCCGTTACTGGTTTACTTCCTGCTGCCGGCACGCAGCCTGCAACAGGAGGCAGCGTTGAGGGTGCCGATGATCGAGGATTTTCAGCTCGGTGGTGGGCAGGTGGAGGATGCCAATCCCCACCGCTGGCGCCAGTACTTAAGCCTGCTCGCATGGTTGCTGCTGGTGTTTGCGGCGTGTCGTCCGCAGTGGCTCGGTGAGTCGATCGCGATCCCGATTAGCGGGCGAGACCTGATGTTGGCGGTTGATCTATCTGACAGCATGCGCACTGCGGATTTCAAAATCGAGGGCAAGCAGGTAAATCGACTGCAGGCTACCAAGCGCGTTGCAAGCCAGTTCATCGAGCGTCGCCGCGGGGATCGCCTCGGCCTGATTCTGTTTGGTACCCAGGCTTACCTGCAGACCCCGCTGACCTTCGACAGCAAGACGGTCAATCGACTGCTGCAGGAGTCCGCAATTGGTCTCGCCGGTGAGCGTACCGCGATCGGTGACGCAATCGGGCTTGCGATCAAGCGCCTGGACCTCGAGTCGGAAAATTCGAGGGTCTTGATATTAATGACCGATGGTGCCAATACCGCGGGTGAGGTCACGCCGTTAAAGGCCGCGCAACTGGCCGCACGGCGCGGGCTCAGGATTTATACCATTGGCATCGGTGCCGATGAGCAAATCGAATCCACATGGTTTGGCTTGCGTCGCGTTAATCCATCGGCGCAACTCGATGAAAAGACGCTACGTGCCATCGCAGACTTAAGCGGTGGGCGTTACTTCCGTGCGCGCGATACCGACGAGCTCGCAAAGATCTATGACTTGCTCGACGAGCTCGAGCCTTTGCCAGGTGATACCCAGAGCCTGCGCCCGGTGAGGGCATTGTTTGTATGGCCACTTGCGCTGGCACTGATACTGACGGCGCTACTGGTGCTGCCGCGCCTGTGGAGGCGGTGGTGATCGAACAGTTTCACTTTTTGCGGCCGGCATGGTTGCTGCTGTTGGTTCCGCTGGCCATGGTGATGTGGTTGCTAGTGCTGCGTCGCTTTGAAAGTGGAAGCTGGCGCGGCGTGATCGATGAACGCCTGCTACCATTCCTGCTCAGTGCCGGTGGTCAGCAACGCCGCGAAGGGATGCGCTGGATTCCTGCCGCTGTCGCGTTGATGGCCATAATCGCGCTCGCCGGCCCGACCTGGGAGAAGCTTCCGCAGCCGGTATATTACAAGGAGACGGCGTTGGTGATCGCACTCGATATGTCGCGCTCGATGGATGCAACCGATATCAAGCCGAGTCGCCTGGCGCGTGCACGACACAAGATTGCTGATATTCTGAACTTGAGAAACGAAGGCCAGACCGCGCTTGTCGTCTATGCCGCAGATGCCTTTGCCGTTACGCCGTTGACCAGCGATGTGGATACGATCCTGGCAATTTTGCCGGATCTCGAAACCGGATTGATGCCGGCGCAGGGTACACGCGCTGATCGTGCGCTCGCGCTGGCCCTGGAGCTGTTCGAGAACAGCGGGATTGCACGCGGTGACGTACTGCTGGTCAGTGATGGGCTCAGCGACCTGGAACTGAGCCGGATCGAAGCCCTGCTGGACGGCAAACCGGGGCAGCGGGTTTCGGTACTCGTGATCGGTACCGAAGAGGGTGGGCCGATACCGTTAAAAAATGGTGGCTTTCTCAAAGATCGCGAGGGCGCGATCGTGATTTCGAGCCTGCAGGAGAATAACTTGCGTCGTGTTGCGCAAATTGGAGATGGTGTTTATGCGACGCTCAGCGCCGGTGATATCGATATCAACACGCTCGCCTACATGATGGAGACATCGATTGACGAGCGCGAGGCTCGTTTGAGCGATCGATCGACCGACCTGTGGCGCGAGCTGGGTCCGCTGCTGGTGCTGTTTACGCTACCGTTTGCCGCGCTCGTGTTTCGTCGCGGATTGATCTGGCTGTTTCCGCTGTGCATACTGGTCGGACCACCCGATGCGCAGGCACTCGACTGGCAGAACTGGTGGCAAAACGATGATCAACGTGCCAGCCGGTTGTTTACGCAGGGCGAACACGCGTCGGCAGCCGAGCTGTTTGATAACCCGGACTGGAAGGCCTCGTCAAACTATCGCGCAGGTGATTTCGCGTCGGCACTGGACGGCTGGGAGCAGATCGACGGCGAAGCCGCCGCTTACAATCGCGCCAACGCACTGGCGAAGCTGGGTCGATTCGACGACGCACTTGCCGCCTATGACGAGCTGCTGCAGCAAAATCCGGGGCATGAAGATGCGCGCTACAACAAGCAGGCAATCGAAGAGTGGCTGCAGCAGCAACAGCCTGAGCAACAACAGGGTGAGCAGCAGGGCAGCCAGCAGCAACAGCAACAGGGAGACCAGCAGCAATCGGACCAGGGTGAATCACAACCAGGCGAGACCGAGCAGTTGGCGCAAGCCGGCCAGGCGCCGTCGGAAAGCGGCGAGCAGGAAGAAAGCCGGCAGCAGGCGCAACAACAACCAGCACCGGATGAAGCGCAGCAGCAACAGTCAGAGGCACAGGAACAGGCGAGTGACCAGGACGCGCAAGCAGCCGAGAATGAAATGCTGGCCGATCTCGATCAACAAATGTCCGAGCAGGCAGCCGAGCAATGGCTGCGTAAAATTCCGGATGACCCGGGCGGTTTACTGCGGCGCAAATTCGTATACCAGTATCGCAAGCGTGGTGGTGTCGATGCGGAGGCACAATCCTGGTGACTGGATTCTTCGCAAAAATACTCGGGGTATCGGTGTTGCTGATGCTCGCGGGTGTGCAGCAGGTCATGGCCGAAGTCGAGGTCAACATCGATCGCAACCCGGTGCAGGTAAACGAATCGTTCCAGCTGGTGTTCTCTCTCGATCAAAGCCCCGATCGCGAACCTGACTTTTCCATCCTGCAGCAGCATTTCCTGATCCTGTCCAACAATCGCAGCAACAGCATCAGCATCATCAACGGCGAGTACCAGCGCAGCGTCAAGTGGACCCTGCAGCTGATGGCCAAGCAGATCGGTGAATACATGATCCCGGCGATTCGCTTTGACAAGGAGCGCAGCAAGCCATTCCAGATCAAGGTGCTACCGTCAAGCCTGGCCTCGGTACCGCAAGATCAGCTGGTGCTCGAGCTGCTGGTCGATAAACCGGAAGCTTACGTGCAAAGCCAGGTAATCGTGACGCTGCGATTGCTGAGCGCAACCAATGTCTCCGCCTACAATTTCGGGGATATTTCGACCGATAACCTGGATGTCGTCATCGAACCCCTTGGTGATGAACGTCAGTACCAGACGCGCATCGCCGACAAATCCTACCTCGTGCTCGAAAAACAGTTTGCGCTGTTTCCGCAACAAGCTGGCCGACTGGGCCTGGAGCCAGTGATGGCTGAGGTGCGTTTGTCGTCGAGCTCTGCCTTCGACCCGTTCCGGACAGGCGGTGAAATCAAACGCCTGCGCTCGCAGCCGGTGTTTATCGATGTCGAACCGATTCCGCCCGAATTTGCGGGTTCCTATTGGCTACCGGCGTCCGGGCTTGAGCTGCGTGAAGCGTGGCAGTCTGACCTGGACAATCTCGTCGCCGGCGAACCCATCACCCGCAGCCTGACGCTGGTTGCCGACGGTTTGACCGCGGCTCAACTTCCGGAGCTGGAGCTCGCGCGAATCGACGGTATCAAGCAGTACCCGGATCAACCGGTATTACTGAACAGACGCTCCAACCAGGGCATTTCGGGTAAACGCGAGCAAAAGGTAGCACTGATTCCGGGTGCCGGGGGTACTTACCGGGTACCTGAAATCAGCCTGTCCTGGTGGAATCTCGAGAGCGGAAAACCCGAAACGGCGACGATCCCCGCCCGTGAGATAAGCGTCAACGCTGCGGCCAGTGTTGCGGTTGCGCCTCCGGTCACGGGGCAATCGATACCGGAGGTGGCACCCCCGGTCGCGGCAAACAATAAATTCTGGCTCTGGTTGAGTCTGCTGCTCGCCTGTGGCTGGCTGTCGAGCGGGCTTTACTGGTGGTTTAAATCGCGCACATCCGGTAGCCCGGATTCGCGGGCAGTCGAGCAACCGGGCTTACGTGCAGCGCGTAAACAGCTGCGGCAGGCCTGCGAAGCCGATGACCCCACCCACGCCCGTCATGCGCTGCTCGATTGGGGGCGGGCTTTGCTGGACCCGCGCGAAGTGAACAACCTGCACCAGCTGGGACTTTTACTGGGTGATGATCTCGCGCGCCAGGTCGAATGGCTGAATCAAAGCCTCTATGCCGGGGAAAGCATCGGCTGGCAGGGGCGTGAACTCTGGCTGCTGTGCCAGCAGCTCGAGGAAACCGGGGCCCCGGGAGGTGATCGCGACATCGACGAACTGTTACCGCTTAATCCGACGCGCTCGCAGTAGCGCTGCTCTCTGCCAGAAGGGGTTCCAGCACCCCGCAACAATAATTAAGGACCTGGTTGATCGTGTAATCGGCAAAACTAAGGTCTCGCGACAGGAATCCATCTCGGTTAGACTGCGGTGATTTATGAATCCATGTAAATGCAATGGAAGCGATCGGAAACGCTGACTTAATCTGGACAATTGTCGGGCTTGCCGGCCTCGTGCTTGCCGGTCTGCTGTATGGTTTGCGCCAATACCACGTTGCCAACCGCGAGCTGAAGGCTCGCCTGGAAACAACCCTGCAAACCGAGTTCTCACAGCGCGAACAGCTGCATGTGGCCGACAAGAAGACGCAGGCCCTGCAACTCGAGCTGGAGAAAGAACGGGCGCTCGCTTCACAGAAAATCGAACAATTCGAACAGAACCGAAAACAATTGAAAATCGAGTTCGAGAATCTTGCGAACCGTGTTCTGGATGACAAGACCCGCGTTTTCGATAAGACCAGCCGCAACTCCCTCGAAGCATTACTGAAACCCTTTCGCGAACAGGTCGAGGGCTTCCAGAAACGCGTCAACGACGTGCATAGCGAATCCATCAAGGGTACTACCCGGCTTGAAAGCGAGATCAGGAAAGTTCTCGAAGTCGGCTTAAAAATGGGTAGCGATGCCAGGAACCTGACCGAGGCGCTCAAGGGCGACTCGCAGCGTCGTGGCAGCTGGGGTGAAACGCAGCTCGAAAAGACGCTGCAGCTAAGCGGCCTGATCGAGCATGATCACTACGAAAAGCAAACCTCGATGAAAGATGCGGAGGGCAAACGCAAGCAAACCGATTTTCTGATCAAGCTGCCGGATGACAAGCACATTATTATAGACAGCAAGGTTTCGTTAGCGGCCTACGATCGGTTAGTCGCGGCCGAGACCGACGACCAGCATCAGCAGGCACTCGCCGAGCACGTGAAAGCCGTAAAGAGCCATATTGACGATCTGCAGAGTAAGGACTACGCCAGTCTCACCGGGATTCGGAGCCCCAGTTTTGTGCTGATGTTCATGCCGATCGAACCGGCCTACATCGAGGCGCTCAAGTACGAGAAGGACCTGTTCGCCTATGGTTACGAGCGTGGAATCGTGCTGGTGTCACATACCACGCTGATCCCGATCCTGACCACGGTGGCCAATCTCTGGGCGATGGAGCGCAGCACGCGCGAGGCACGTGAACTCGGCGACAAGGCCGGTGATATTTACAATCAGGTGCGCAAGGTCACCGAACGCCTTGCGAAAATCGGCGGTAGCCTCGGTGCCGCGACCAATCACTTCAACGAGACAGTCATCGCGTTAACGGGTCGCCAGGGTTTGCGCGGCAAGGTGGAACGCTTTGCCGAAATATCGAGCAAGGTCACCAAGGCTATCCCCGAAATAGAACCCCTGCATAACGATTTGCAAAGCGAAAAACTGGAGTTGCTGGCCGAGCCACTGGTATCTGAAAAGGAACCGGAAAAGGAAAAGGACGAGGCCCCGACACCTTGAAAAACCTTACAATACTCCTATGTATTAAGGACTATAGCCGACTGTTGCCTCCGTGAAATACCAGGATTATTACCAGATTTTAGGCGTCCAGCGTGACGCCGATAAAAGCGATATCAAGAAAGCCTATCGCAAGCTTGCGCGCAGGTATCATCCTGACGTTAACAGCGAGGCGGACGCGGAAGAAAAATTCAAAGAGGTCAACGAGGCCTACGAAGTACTAAAGGATGCCGAAAAGCGGCAGGCTTATGACCGCTTCGGTGCCGACTGGAAACACGGCCAGCAATTCGATGGTGGTGGATTTGGTGGTTTTCAGGGCGGTTTTCAGGGCGGCTACAGTGGTGGCGGATTCAGCGGCGGTGACTTCAGCGATTTTTTCGAATCGATTTTCGGCGAAGGCTTCCATCAATCCCAGGGATCACCTTTTGGGCAAGGTCAGCGCCAGCCCCGCGGTGCCGATCTGCAGTTGAAACTCGATATCAGCCTTGAAGAGGCATTCAAAGGCGGCAGCAAGACAATCCAGTTTGCCAAAACGCCGGGCTCGAGCGAAATGAAAAAGCTCAAGATCACGATCCCTAAGGGCGTCAGCCCGGGTCAGAAGATCCGCCTTGCGAAGCAGGGGCAGGCATCACCCCACGGCGGTGAATCCGGGGACCTGTACCTCGAGATGAGTATCCTGCCGCATCGGCTGTTCAAGCTGGACGGTCGTGACGTGATCCTGCGCCTGCCATTAACGCCCTGGGAAGCGGCCGCAGGCACCAGTTTGAAAGTGCCGACGCTGTCCGGCCCGGTCGAACTCAAGATCAAGCCGGGCATGCAGTCCGGCCAGAAAATGCGGCTCAAGGGCAAGGGACTGGCGGGACCGCCGGCGGGCGATCAATTCGTCGAAATCATGATTCAAACGCCGCCCGCGGACGACAGCGCAGCAAAACAGTTTTACCAGGACATGAAGGCCCAGTTTGATTTCAATCCGCGTTCGTTCTAGACATCTCGCTTTTTTCCCAGCTGTTATTGCACTACTGCTATTTATGCTGAATGCGCCGCTGCAGGCTGCCCTGCCGGTCGCCGCAGACGGCCAGAAGTTGCCCAGTCTCGCGCCGATGCTGGAGCGCACCACCGCGGCGGTGGTCAACATCGCAACCCGCGGCAAGGCCCGTCGGCGCGTCGAGCTGCCGCTACCACGCGATCCGTTGTTCAGGCGTTTTTTCGAAGTGCCAAGCATTGAACGCGTGCAGGAAACCGCGAGCCTGGGATCGGGCGTTATCGTCGATGCCGAAAACGGCCTGATCCTGACCAATTACCACGTGATCAAGGATGCTTACGAAATCAACGTGACCCTGAACGACGGTCGTGAACTGCGCGCCGAAATAATCGGCCGCGACCCCGATACGGATGTAGCGGTCATCCAGGTTTCGGGCGAAAACCTGACCGATATACCAATGGCTGACTCGAGCGCACTACGCGTGGGCGATTTCGTAGTTGCGATCGGTAATCCGTTCGGGCTCGGACAGACCGTTACCTCGGGTATCGTGTCCGCACTCGGTCGCTCCGGTCTCGGGGTCGAATCGATCGAGGATTTCATTCAGACCGATGCATCGATCAACCTGGGTAACTCGGGTGGCGCACTGGTCAACCTGCGTGGCGAACTGGTCGGCATTAACACCGCGATTTACGGTGCGGGAAATACCGGCAACATCGGTATCGGATTTGCAATCCCGATCAACATGGCGCACGACATCATGCAGCAGCTGATCAGTTACGGTGAAGTCAAGCGCGGCCGGCTCGGCGCACAGGGCCAGGACCTAACGGCGCAACTGGCCCAGGCATTCGGCATTAACCGTAGCAACGGCTTCATCGTGACCCAGATCGAATCCGGCTCGCCGGCCGACAAGGCCGGGATCCGTGTCGGCGACGTGATCGTGTCGGCGAATGACAAGGCGATTCGTTCGGCGCGTGACATGCATAACCTCGTCGGCCTGCAACGCCTGGGGCAGACCATCGAACTGGTACTGTTTCGCAACGGCACTGAGGTCATGCTGCCCGTGCTGATTCAGCCGATCGAAATCAACAAACTCGGTGGCGGCGTTATTCACCCCAAGCTCGCCGGTGCAACCATCGGTGAAATCAGGGAACAGCACCTGCAGCGAGGGCGCGTCGATTATCTCGAAGTTCTGAAAGTTGACAGAGGCTCCAACGCAGATGCTGCCGGGTTCCTGACAGGTGACATCATTTACTCGATCAACAAGCAGCTGACGCGTACATTCGATGAAGTCTTTGCGCTGGTTGAAACCAACGGCAAGGCCATGGTGATGAATATCCAGCGCGGTAACCGGGAGCTTTATATCCTGTTAAAGTGATAGAATTCCGCACATGAGTAAATTAACTCATTTCAACCAGGCCGGCGAAGCGCACATGGTCGATATCGCCGACAAGCCGTCGAGTGCGAGGCGCGCGATCGCCCGTGGTCGTATTGTAATGCAGGCTGAAACCCTCGAACTGATCCAGCAGGGCGGGCACAAGAAGGGTGACGTGCTCGGCGTGGCGCGCGTCGCCGGCATCATGGCGACCAAGCGTACCGCGGACCTGGTACCGATGTGCCATCCGTTGGCGCTGACCCGCGTGGCGGTCGAGTTCAAAACCGATCTCGACGCTTGCGCGATCGACTGCACCGTCACGGCCGAGACCACCGGCCAGACCGGTGTCGAAATGGAAGCCCTGACCGGGGTGCAGGTCACCCTGCTGACGATTTACGACATGTGCAAGTCGGTCGATCGCGGTATGGTCATCAGCGACGTGCGCCTGCTCGAAAAATCCGGCGGCAAGTCCGGCCACTGGAAGCGCGACTAACCTGCCCGTCATTCCGGCTCTCGACTTCGAGCGTGGAGCCGACCGCGCGGGGTCTCAGATCTCGCTGATCGACTGGAGAAACGCATCGGTGTCGGCCTGGGTCGCACCGACGTCTAGAGTGATATTCGTGATTACGGTGCGCAGGTCGCCTTCGGGATTGGCCAGGTGTTCCTCACAGACCATCGCCCCGATCGGGCCGAAATGATGCACCGCGGCAGCTTTGATTGCCCGCTTCAAGCGCCCATCGATCTGACGCCGCTCAGACGCCGACCCCTCGCGCTCCAGGATGCCCACGTTGCTGATTTCCGTCGTGGTGGTATCGTCGATCGTATCTGTGGTCAGTTGCGACAATATCGCGCTGGTATCGAGTTTTTCCGTGACCGACTGCGAGATATCCAGCGCCAGGTGGTTGGTTATCTTGACGCGCTCGATCCGCATGATGAACGGCAACGCGTCAATGCCTTTTATGACGCGGTAGGTCAGCAGGACGATATCACCGTGATCGAAACCGATCTGGAACGAGTGCTGGCGATCGCAGAGGCCGGTGACCAGGCCGCTGTAGGCTTCACGATGGTGGCTTCTCACCAGGTCGACAAGTTGGTCGTATAAGATCCAGTTGCTCACGGTCGCGTCTGTTGTTCAAGCCTGCAGCTTCGATCCCGCTGCACCACTATGCGGCTTTCTTGGCCCGGGCGTAAATCCGCTTGAACGCAACCCGCAAGCTGACCTGCATGCGCTGAAAGGAATCCGCAAGCTGGCCGATCTCATCGTTCGATTCACTCACGATGTTCTGTTTCAGATCGCCGTGGCTGATCGTGTCGGCGTGTTTTGCCAGGCGGGTAATCGGGCCAACGATAACCTGGTTCATGACGATCGCCATGATCGCGACCAGCACGACGATCAGGATCAGTAGCGTGATAACGTTGGCGAGGGTGGCGGTGGCCAGTTGCCGCGCCAGCTGCCTCTTGGATACAAAAACCGCAATCTGGCCGATTGACTTGTTGCCGTTGTTGACGTCGTTTTGCGCCTTGATCAGGTCACCGGCAATGGCACCGTTTGATGGCACCGGCAGACCCGCGGAATTACGTTCACGCGCCGAGAATATCGACTTGCCGCCCTCATCCCAGACCACGATTGCGTGGATATTGTCTTCCAGCATTTCGGCCTCGAGGGTCGAGTCGACCAGGTCCCGGTCGAGGTCCCACATCGGCCCGATCAAGTGCTTGGACAGGCGTTGCGAGGTCACCTGGGCCAGTTTCTCCAGGTCGGCGGCCAGCTGTCTTTGATCGTTGAACGTGTTATATGCGCTCAGCCCCCCGAGTACCAGCGTACAGGAGATGACGATCACGACGACGAGCTTCATGCGAATCGTGCTGTACCAGCGAATGTCTTTAGTTGCCATTGTTGATTCCCAATTTCAGGATTACTTGCGTAACCGGTTGACGATGCGATCGAACTCGCCGTTCTGGCGTATCTTTGCCAGCCCGCGATTGAAGTCCGCGATCACTTTTTTGCCGTCGGCAATATTGCGCGATGCCATCAGATATAACCCGTGCGTTTCCAGCGGTGGCTCGACGAATTCGACGTCGCCGATGCAAAAGCCTTCTTTCCTCGCCTCGTAACGAAACAGGTCGAAGTTCATCACCGCCATGTCGATGCGTCCACGGAACAACTTGCGGATATTCAGGTTGGGGAAGCTCGCGACTTGCTTGTCGAGATAATTGGCCGCATCGAATTCCTCGCTGTTGGCAAAACCACGTGAAATGCCGATGCTGTAGGGCGCCAGTTCGCGCAGGGAGTCATAACGGGTAATCCCGAGCCCCGGGCGCGCGATCAGGCCGAGCTGCAGAAAATAAATCGGATCGCTGAAGATATACGTTTGTTCGCGTTCCTTGTTGTGGTACGCGCCCATGACGATATCGGCCTTGCCTTCCTCCACTTCCTTGAGCGCGCGGGTCCAGGGAATGAAATCGACCTCCGAAACGTGGCCACTGGCGCGGAACGCGGCCTTGACGATGGCCGTGGTCAAGCCCTCCTCGGGCAACTCGGAACCATAGTGTGGTGCCCATTCGACAGTCAGCATGGATATTTCGCGCGCCTGCACCGAAGGCACGAGCACAAAGGCCAGCAATATTGACAGCAAGGATTTTTTATTTAGCATATTGTCTACTCCCTAGTTTCATACAGCCACGGACACCATTGCGTAACGCTTGCGCTTAATACCGCAAGAAATAAATTTTAAATAGGATTTTTATTATTGGTAGCCTATTGGCTAATATAAAAATTTACTTCGATCGACAAATAAGCTCTAACAGGCATGATGACTGTCTGGATAAGTTAAGTATGGATGATTTTGAGGATTTTTTCATAAAATCATCGCTACGGCCGAGCCCCCCGGCGGTCCCGATTCTAGACCGGTATTTAGCTTGCGCTGTCGGGCCGCGCATCTTCTTGCCGCTCGATCCCTCGATTGCCGAATCGATCGAGTTATCTCGACGGCGGCGCATCCGGTCGATCGGGTGTGGCTGATCGCCTAATAACCTGAAATAAAATATCGACCTGCTTGGTTACCCGAGTTCCGAATTTACCTGGGGGCCAGCCCGTGAGCGAAGCGAACGCATTGGCTGCAGCGAAGCAATCCTGTGATGCCGCGCCATAAAGGTGAGATTACTTCGTCGGCGCGCTCCTCGCTCTTATTTCCTGAAAGTACGCGGTTGCATCACCAACCCATCCCGGGCACTCATGGACCATAATTAAGTCGAACTTGCGTTAATTTCGCAACCAGGTTTTTGCAACTTTCCCAATGTAGTGCACAAAATCATTGCCGGTTATATCCGGCGCTTCGTCTTGTTGTGGCTGCGGCCTCATCATTTCCGGGGAAATACCGGACCTCTTTTTATTGATTAATGCCCGCCTCGATGTGCTCATCATTTCCCAACGCCTGAGAAATTCTTCCTGTTTTTCCTGTTCCGGAATTTCTTTTGAAATCTCTATCGCTAAATTGTTTGCCGAAGCACTTTTAGTTTCATGCTCCTCCATTATGAGTGTCGCACTCGGTCCTACAATGTCGGTTAGCAGGGTCGTCATCGAATTCAGCTCGTCTTTATTGATTAACGTCCGCCTGGATACGCTCATCATTTCCCAGCGCTCGAGAAATTCCGCTCTCTTTTCCTGTTCCGGAATTTCTTTTGAAATCTCTATCGCTAAATTATTTGCCGATGTGCTCTTGGTTTCAAGCTCCCCCATAATGAGTGTCGCACTGGGTCCTACAATGTCGGTTAGCAGGGTCGTCATCGATTTCAGCTCGTCTTCGCTTGGCCCGATATCCGGTACCGATGCTCTTTTGATCGTGGCAACTTGACCTGAAGAGGTTGTCGCCTTCTGCTGGAGTCGGGGTAGTACCCGTTTTATTGCCTGCATGAATTCCAGCACAGTTTGATACCTTTCTTCTCGATCAACCTGTAATCCCCGGATCACGACGGGAATGAGTGCGGTCGGGTAGTTGGCCGAGTAATCGATCCGGTTTCCGGGAGGCATGTTGGCAATTTCCGGTAACCGGGATTGCTGGAATGGCGAGCTTTCCGGCACCATTTTGAGTAACTCCAGGAACAACCTTGCCGCCGAGAATACATCGGCCCGGCAATCGGCCTCCAATCCAAACCTCAGTTCCGGCGCCATGTATCTTGGCGTGCCCATGAAACTCCCGATCATCGTCAAGTCCGAATTCTCCATGAGCCTGGCCATGCCAAAATCGGTTAACTTGATACGACCACTCTTATTTAAGATCAGGACATTGGATGCCTTGATATCCCGATGAACAATATTTAATCGATGCGCAGTATGCAGCGCTCCGAGCAACTGCGATATGATCGAGAGGCCGCGTCTCAAACTGATGCCGCGCCCATGTTTAAGCCTGTGTTTAATGAGCCTGTGTACCGAAACCCCGTTGACGTATTCCATTATGATAAAAGGCTGGTTTTCGTGCTGGCCATACTCGAGGATAGTGACAACGTTGGGGTGAATACATCTTGCCGCCGAGATCGCCTCGCGTTTGAACCGCGCTAACAGTTCTTCACCCGCCTTGCCGCTAATCAGGTGTGGGTGCAGAACCTTTATCGCAACCCGACGTTGGATGTCAGGATCGTATCCCTCGTAAACGACCCCGATCCCACCTTCGCCGAGCAAAGATTTAACCTGGTATTTCCCGATCATTTGGGGATTCTCTTCCATAGCGCCTAGCTCGGGTCTTCTTCAATGGATTCGGGCACTGCGTTTTGCCCGATGAAAAAGTCCGACTGTGCAGTATGCTCATGAGTGTATACAAATTGCTTCATATACTCCCGTAAAACTTGTGAAGCCGGTATGTCGCGTGCTTTACAGGTATCAAGAAACCTTTTATGCAATCCAGGCTCGATTCGAATTCGTAGGGCTGATGTTTTTGCCATTGTGTTTCCATTGGATACACATTAATTGAAGCGAAAGTATAAGTGCTTAATATCCCCGGTTCAACCCGTTTCGGCGGGCTTAATTTTCAGGATTCTCGATGGTACCGGGTCCATTGAATACCGGATGGAGCTGGATGCAGGTCAGCCGGCCTTTCGAGAAACATTTTTTCGGAATGTTTGTATAAACAGGTCTTCCATCATCCGTCGTATGCAGAATGAATGTCATTGGTGCCTCGTAAGGTGGCCCTTCATACGGATGGGAGGCCGCGCTGAATGCTACAAACAGCCCGAGGAGTAAAATTATAATAATTAGCACGATGTGCCGTTTCATAAACATTCCTCCCAACAGATCGTCCCATAATCCTACTATCGGTATTTTTCTTTTGTGATATGGATCAATAATCTGCTCACCTCTCAACTTGTCTTTTAATACCGCCACCGGGTAAATAATACCAACGATATACGCAAGGCACCGGTATACATGTACTGGTTTTCCGCAGTATTGTTCGCCATCAAGCTGCGTTACTATGGCCGGGTTATGGATATCGGTTTTAATTTTATTCTCGGAGTACTGGCGATTGTTTATGGCCTATATTGCTTTATCCAGAGAAAAGTTGCACCTGAAAAAATCGAAAAACTGCAATTGTTGATCGAACGTAATGGTGAAAAAATGGGCCATTCCATACACATGTTCGGTTATACGATATTACCCATTATCGCAGGCTTATTGCTGCTGTTCGCTCATTTCCGGGTTTAAACCCACACAAAAGTAAAACGGGCGGGGGGATTAAAGTTTAATCCCCCCGTCCCCTTTTTTGGCGATCCAATAAAGTTATCTGCTGTTCAGACGAATTCATTTTTTCGATTGGTAGGGAATGTTCCAGGAGAATAAACTGACAGGCCGGATAATAAATCCATAAGGGGGAAACGATGTCTGTCATACGGAAAAAAAGTTTCTCGACCCCGGACGAGACCCGCACGCCGGATAAGACCAACGTGGCGGTCGTGGACCTGGGATCAGTCAAGGTAGCTCAACTTACAGTGCAGCCAGGATGGAGTTGGTCCAGCTGCGTCAAGCCGGTAGTTGGAGGCGAGAGTTGTCAGGTGCACCACGTCGGCACCTGTGTGTCAGGCCAGATGAAAGTGCGACATGACGATGGAACCGAGGTTGATATCAAAGCTGGCGATGCATACGTAATCGAACCCGGTCACGACGGCTGGGTCGTCGGGGACGAACCCGTTGTCATGTATGAATTTGACAGTTCGGCCGCAGAGACTTACGCCAAAAAATGAAGTGAGGTTGGGCTGCTGGTGCAAGGTAAGTGCGAGGCCGCCCTAACCTCTCCGGAAAAACGACACTCGGTTGTTAAGGCCCGCGTATTGGTGAAATTCGAGCTCCACCCACACCTTCAGGAGGAGAATCCCATGAATAGAATACGAAGCATACTAATAGGCGTATCCATTTTTGCGGCCGGTTTAGTTATTGGAAATCTCGACATGAGATCGCTTAGAGCGCAAGAATCATATCCAACAAAAAGTGAAGGACTCGACCTTACCAAACTGGGGGTTGTGTCGAAGGAGTCGATGTCCAGGCAGACTGGCCTGACAGGCTACGTTTTACAGCTAAGAATGGTAACAATGGAACCTGGCGGTCAGATCGCACGGCACAAGCATGATACCCGTCCCGGCCTGGTTTATACGCTTGAGGGGTCATGGACTGAAGGTCGGCCGGATGGCGAGCGTGACTATCCTGCCGGCGGAGATAAAGCCATCCTGGAGGACGCGGACACTGACCACTGGTTCTACAATCGAACCGACAAGCCGGTAAAGTTTATAATTTGCGATTTAGATAACCGTTAAATAATAAAATTGCGAACAGGTGGCGTTTCAGCATGCTGGTTTCGACCGCCCCTTCTTGATAGCAGAAGCTGATAAATCTCATACGGGCGGCTACCTGCGGCCAGAAGCGGACGCCTGGTTATCAGGTAGAACTTAATCTCCTCTGATCTATATCAAGATCACATAGTAATTACTCGGTAGCCTTGTCTATCAGTTAAATACAAATTGTTTTGGTAGATGCTGAATATTTTCACAACATGGAATCAGGAGGGATCATGACAATAGCATCGAAATTGGAAAATTATCTGCAACAGCGGGAGGTTAAGTACCAGGTGGTCACTCATCCGCACAGTGAATACAGCATGGAGACTGCAGAAAAGGCCCATGTTCCTGGTGATGCCCTGGCCAAGGGGGTGTTGGTAAAGGATTACGACGGCTACTTACTGGTGGTTTTGCCTGCTGACTATCACGTTGAGCTCGAATCCCTACACAAGCTGCTGCGTAAAGAAGTGTTGATGGCGGATGAAGCTGCCCTGGAGGAGCTCTTTAGTGACTGTGAACCGGGAGCGGTGCCGCCCATTGGTATGGCCTACGGGGTAAAGACAGTATGGGACCCGACATCCAGCCTTGGCAAACTGGATGAAGTCTTCTTCGAGGCGGGTGATCATCAGACTCTGGTGCGGATGAGTGGTGTGCAATTTCACGAGTTGATGGCGCCGGCCGAGCGCGGGGAATTCAGTCACCATATCTGACGGGTGCCTTTCTCCAAGGCTGCCGTTTAAATTTTAATCGGTCAGTAGCAACCTACGGTCAGGAACGGAGGTTAATTTGAATCGTATCGGCCAGGGTGGTCCCCCAGTTTGTGGTTTCGAACTAATGGATTCGTCATGGATGCAGGGAACCAGTCATCTGACGAAGTGACCGTGTTTACGTCGTTGCTTTTCCATTCTGGCGATTTCCTTGTCACCCTTGATGATCACATCCGGGTCTAGTCGAAAATCCAGCTTTCGACTACGGCCCCTGTAGGGAATCCTCGATAACAGCAGTTTCATGGTCTCGAGCCTTGCCTTGTGCTTGTCGTCGGCACGTATGACGAACCAGGGATTCTTGCTGGTATGGGTCTTTTGCAGCAGTCGATATTTCATTTCGGTGAACTCATCCCACAGTTCCTGGGCCTGGAGATCAACCTCGCTCAACTTCCATTGCCGCAGCGGATCATTGCGACGGCGTTCGAATCGCCGATACTGCTCTTTTTTTGAGACCGAAAAATACAATTTCAGCAAAGTGGTACTTCGATCGCTTATAAAACTTTCTTCGTAGTCGTTTACCTTACGCAGGAACGCCCGATACTGGCTGCGGGTACAAAAGCCCATGATCGGCTCCACCATAGCCCGGTTATACCAGCTGCGATCGAAGAATACGATTTCGCCCGCGTGAGGAAATTGCTCAATGTAACGCTTCATGTGCAGTTCAGTACGCTGATTCGGACTGGGCTTGCCCAACGCCACGGCCCGGTAATGCTTCTCATTCATGTAACGAGTCAAGCGCCGGATAGTTCCACCCTTGCCCGAAGCATCACGGCCATCAAAAAGGACGATGACCTTACGCTTGGTCGCTTCCAGATGCGCCTGCATTTTGATCAATTCCGCCTGATAGGGTTTCAGGGCCTCGGCATAAAAGTAACTTCTGAGTGCAGAATCGATGCTCCTGGCGCGATCTTTCTTTTGCAGGTTTTCGAGCAGATTATCAAGTCGCCTCTCGCAATAGGGAGCCCCTTTATCCGACACACGCTTGTCGGCAATTTTGTGAATTTTAGCTATACCGCGATTGACCTGTGGATTAGTTGATTCTGTTTTCATTGCAAATGACGCATAGTTCATCCAGTCGATACAATAACACAGCGCAACCTATGGATGTCGCTGGAGTCTGCTCTGGGTCGTTAGTCGCCCCTGAAAAATCGGGTCTCAGCGTGCGCCTTCTCCAAAGGAGATACTCAAAATCCAGGTGTGGGTGACAATCTTCGGCCAGGAACAGACGTTCGGCCGAGTCGATCAGTGCGGAATTGGGGTGAAAGTTCGCTTGTTGGGCTTTGTCGATAAAGTAAGTTTGCTATCGCTTTATTTGCCAGTTGTTTTCTAGGCAGGTTCTCTATCGATCTCCGCACTTTTCTCTTTCAAATCCCGGACTCGTTTGGTTAAAGCACGGGTTTTCAATTTTAAGTGCTGGTTTTCATACTCCAGCTTCTTTATGAGGTTTCGTTGTCTGGACGTAAGCGTGTCAAGACGCTCCACATGCTCATTCGTCACTAATTCCGGATCGCGCTTTAATTCCGAGAGCTTGAGTTGCAACGCCCTGACATGACTAATAGCATCGCGTAGTTTATTACGCGTATACGTAGCCTGGTTGCGATCATTCGCAAGGCGGTTAAGCTGTTTGATTATCTCGTCGCTTCTATGATTCATACCTCCCCCTGGAGAGATGAAACATGATTCGAGAAAACTCTGCATCACTCAAATTGGTTAAATTCGATCCGTCAGGCGGTAAATGTTAAATATTTACCTAATGTCGGCTGTTGGTCGATTTGGAGCCGGGGTGGGATCGAATTGAAGGTTAACCCTGTGCCAGCAGGCTGCGCAGATCGATGACCGCGGCATTCGCACGCGAAATATACGACGCCATGACCAGCGAGTGGTTGGCAAAAATACCGAATCCGCCACCGTTCAGGATGATAGGGCTCCAGATAGCGTCCTGGGTTGCCTCGAGTTCGCGAATGATCTGGCGCAGGCTGATCAACGCGTTTTTCTTTTGCAGTATCGGTTCGAAATCCAGTTCCACCGCCTTCAGAAACTGGACCAGCGCCCAGGAGGCGCCGCGGGCCTCGTAAAAGACATCATCGATTTCGTCCCAGGGGGTTTTAACCTCGACCTGGGAACTGGTTCGCGTCGATTGTACCGCCTCGGCATCGCCGGCGAGATCCGTGTTGAGTCGCACCTGGCCAACGCTTGCGCTCAGGCGCTGCGACAGGCTACCGAGCCGCTTTTCCACCTGCCCGAGCCATTCCTGCAGGTTGTCCGCGCGCGCATAAAACTGCGCGTCCGGATCGCCCGGATTCTGCAGTCGCTCGAGGTAACCGTAGAGCGCGGTAATACCTTCGCCGTAGACGTTTTCCGTGGCCGGTAAAAACCACGATTCGTTGTCGAAGTTGAACTTGGGCTCGGAAATGATCAAATCCTCGTCTTCGGCCGACTGCGATTGCGAGCGACTGAAATCGTTGCGCATCGAGCGCGCCAGGTCACGACACTGCACCAGTACGCCGAATTCCCAGTTGGGGATGTTATCGAGCCAGATCGATGGCGGCATGATGTCGTTGCTGAGATAACCGCCGCGCTTGTTCATGAGCGTCTCCATCACGGTAATCAACGTGCTCGTGGTGTAACTGCCGGTGGTGAGTCGCGATTCAGTCACCGGGGCATGCTCGACCGCGGCTTCCTCGATATCAAACGGATCTGGCTCGTCGCTCCAGTAAATACCCAGCAGCGCCAACAGGAGCAAAATTATCACGACCGGTATCGCGATACGCATGATTACGCCATCATCCCCGGAACCCGCAAAACGATATCCCGTTGCCCGGTCGGCCCAATCTCTCAGTTTATCTAACATGATCTTGTATCAAGTCCCGTTTCGTGCCACATTGCAGGGCATTATTTCAGATCAAAGCCAAGGTATAAAGCTACTAACCTGTTATGAAGAAAATCATTCGTTATCTCGTTATCGGCGTGGTCGCCGCAATTGTCTTCCTGGTTGCGATTGTGGTCATATTTGTGGCGGTATTCGACCCCAATGCCTACAAGGAGGATCTCACCGAGCTGGTGCGTGAACAGACCGGGCGCGAGCTGCAGTTCCACGGCGACGTGGACCTCACGGTGTTCCCGGCGCTCGGTATGAAACTCGGTGCGATGAGTTTTTCCAATGCCGAAGGTTTTGGTGCCCTGCCGATGGTCAAGGTCAGCGAAGCGAGCATCAGTGTCGACCTGGCTTCGCTGGTCGCCTTTGCCCCGGAAATCGACAAGCTGGTGTTGCGCGATCTCGAAATCAACCTGATTAAAAACAAGGCGGGTGTCACCAACTGGGACGATCTGGTTGCCGAACCCTCACAAGGTGCGGGAGCTGATGAAAGCTCGGCTGACACGGGCGAGTCCGACTTTGAAATCAAGGGCGCTTTCGGCGGTCTCGATCTCGAGAATATACAACTGCTGTGGCAGGACCAGCAGGCAGGTACCGAGTTCCGCATCGTCGACCTCGATATCGGCACCGGGCGTATCGTGCCGAATGAAGCCTTTCCGTTAACACTGCATCTCGATGCCAATGCCAGTGGCGATCTCGATATCGTCTTCGATCTCAAGACCAACGTGACCTACCTGATTGAACAGCAGAGTTTGACGCTCAGCGAGATGGCACTCCTGTTGAATGAATTCCAGATCGGGGGCAGTGTACAGGTTTCCAATTTTGCCAAACCTGTGGTGAAGTTTGATCTCGCCTCGGATAATCTCGATGTCGATGCGCTGCTCGGAACGCCGCCCGCCATGGAGCCGGCTGAAAGCGAAGCGACCAGTACTGCCAGCGAAGACGTGCAAATTGAATTGCCGATGCAAACCCTGCGTGATCTCGATATCGATGGCGCGCTCAAGATCGCGCAGATCAAGGCGCAGAACCTCAAAATGAGTAATCTCGACGTCAAGGTCAAGGCACAAAACGGCCTGGTTTCGCTGAAACCGGTCAGGTTTAATGCCTACGATGGTACGATCGAGACCGCTGTCGTGCTCGATGCCAAATCGGATACCCCGAAGTACGCGGTCACTAAATCGATCGCGGGAATACAGATTGGTGACCTGCTTATGGACTATACGGGCGAGGACGCGGTCATTGGCACCTTGAACGCCGAGGTCAACCTGACCACTCGTGGTGAATGGTTGAGCAAGCTCAAGCAGAACAGTAATGGAACGATGAATCTCACATTCCTCGATGGTGCAATCAACGGCTTCAATATCCGCCAGTCGATCGAGGCCGCCAAGGCCAAGTTTGGCGGTAAGGAGCCACCAGCGGAAGAAACGTTTAAAACCGATTTCTCGTCGCTGACAATCAGTGGCGTGATCAAGAATGGCGTGTTCTCAAGCGATGACCTCGACCTGCAGGCCCCGCTGTTACGGATCAGCGGTAAAGGCAGTGCCAATCTGAATACCGAGGAGATTGATTACCAGGTAAATGCCAAGCTGGTCGAATCCGTGGAGGGCCAGCAAGGTGGCTCTGCCGAGGAACTTGCCGGCCTCGAAATTCCGGTCGGTATCAAGGGGCCGTTTAATGCGCCCAAGATCGACGTACTGCTCGATGAAATGATGAAGGCGAAAGCGGACGCCGAGAAGGCCAAGCTCAAGGCTGAAATCGAAAAGCAAAAGGAAGAGCTCAAGCAGCAGCTCGAGGCGGAACAGAAGGCGCTCGCCGAGTCCAAGAAACGCGAGCTCGAAAAGAAAAAGGAAGTTGAAAAGACCAAGGCCAAGAAGAAGCTCGAGGACAAGCTTAAAAATTTACTCGAATAAATGGATGCCGACGCGTCCAGTTTTGCCAACACGGTACTGGACTGGTACCGGCGTTACGGGCGGCATGACCTGCCATGGCAGCAACAGGACGCCTACCGCGTCTGGCTCTCCGAAATCATGCTGCAGCAAACGCAGGTCAATACGGTCATCCCGTATTACCGGGATTTCATCAAGCGTTTTCCCAATATCCGACAGCTCGCCGACGCCAGCATCGACGAAGTGCTGCAGCACTGGCAGGGGCTTGGATACTATGCGCGCGCGCGTAACCTGCACAAGGCCGCCGGCGTCATCCGGGACCGGCACAATGGCCGCTTTCCGAGAACCATGGAAGCTGTCGAGGCATTGCCCGGAATAGGGCGCTCGACCGCGGGCGCAATCCTGAGTTTTGCCTTTCACCAGCACTGGCCGATTCTCGATGGCAACGTCAAGCGTGTGCTCGCGCGTTGCTTCCGGGTACCGGGTTGGTATGGACGCAGCGATACCATGAAACAGCTGTGGTACCTGTCGGAATCGGTAACCCCGGCGCAGAACACTTCCGATTTCAACCAGGCAATGATGGATATCGGTTCGATGATCTGTCTCAAATCGAATCCGAAGTGCGAGGCCTGTCCGCTGAAAAACCTGTGCTCGAGTTATCGTCACCACAGCCAGGCCGAGTACCCGCAGAAAAAACCGGCACGCGCCAAGCCGCACAAACACACCTTGATGCTATTGCATCGTTACGAAGACCAGGTATTGCTGTGGCGCCGGCCACCCAGCGGTATCTGGGGCGGACTCTGGTCGTTGCCCGAAGTCGACGGCGAAAAGGATGTTCAACTCTGGCAGCAAAGCTTCCTGTCGACGACCCAGGCGCCGCAGAAAATCCAGCAGGATGTCATTCGCCACCAGTTTACGCATTACAGTCTCGGTATTTCGCTCGCGATTATCGAGATGAAAACCCTGCCGGATCATGTCTCTGATGCGGATAATTACGACTGGGTGGAAATCGAAGATCTCGGCAGCCACGGTCTGCCGACCCCGGTGCGTAAGCTGCTGGGGTCGCTGCAGAACTAGATTGCTGGATTCCGGCTTTCGCCGGAATGACAAAAGAGAGCCGGAATGGCAAAAATTACCGGAATGACGACTTCGGGATTTATCTGGCGAGCAGGCCTGCCTCGCGTTCGAACTTCTTGACGAGAATACCTTCATCACCGCAGCAGGGTGCTGCACAGGTTTTAACTGCGTTCATCGCGTCGGCATCGAGTTCGAGCCAGGCCGAGATCGGTTGATTTTCAGTCGCGCAATCGCAGGAAATGTCGGTGTGCGCGTAAACATGCTGTAACCCGGCATCGCGACCGGCCACTGCCGCCTGCTCGATAATGGCGTTGTCGGTTGCCGGCAAATGCGAGAGCTTGTAGGCGGGGAAAAACTTCGTGACATGCCAGGGGCTTTCTGCACCGAGGTTGTCATGAATCCACGCGGCGATTCGCTTCAATTCATCGACATCATCATTTTTCGTTGGAATCACATTGGTGCGGGTTTCGACATGAATGCCCAGCTCGGCCGCTCTCTTGATCGATCCCAGCACCTGCTCGACCGTGCTCACCGGGCAGATGTCCCGGTAAAATTCGGCCGACAGGCTCTTGATGTCGGAACACAACACATCAATGTGTGGTGCCATCAGATCGAGCGCCTCGTCGGTGACGAAACTGTTGGACACGTAAAGCGTGAACAGCCCGGCGTCGTGGGCGAGCCTTGACACGTCGAGCACGTATTCAAGCCATACCGCGGGCTCGGAGTAGGTAAACGCGATGCCGTCGACCTCGTGCTTGAGCGCGGTTTCAACCATTTGCGCCGGGGACATAAAAGCATCGGTCGACTGTCCGCGCGCGAGCTTGTCGAGTGCTTCGACGCCCCAGGAAATCTCGAGGTTGTGGCAACCCTTGCAGCGGAAATTGCAACCGTAGCTGCCAATCGACATTACGCGACTGTCGGGGCGGTAGTGATAAACCGGTTTATTGCGGATCGATTCGACCTCGATCGCTGACACGATACCGTAGGAAAGGTTGTACAAGGTACCGTTACGGTTGACATGCGCCTGGCAGAAGCCGCGCTGGCCATGCCGCAGGCGACAGCGCCACAGGCACAGGTTGCAAATCACGTCGCCGCTATCAAGCGGTTGTTGTAACAGGGATTCTACAAGTTGGTAATTTTCGGGCATCGAGATCAGGGTCTGGCACGGCAAGGACGCCCAGTGTAGCCGCTTGAGGCTACAATTCAACCGCGCGCCTTGCCGACCACTTTGTCTTTTTTCAGGTACTGTTCCGCAAATTCTTCGGCCGGCAGCGGTAGGGACACGTAGTTACCCTGTATCGTGTTACAGCCCACTTCCTTGCACAAGGACTGGTGCCACTCGGTTTCGACGCCCTCGGCGACGACATCGAGGCCGAAGCCCTGGCCCGCGAGCGTGATCGCCTGCATGATGACCAGGTCATCCTTGCTGTTCGGGGCCTCGTGCACGAAACTCTCGTCGATCTTGATGCCCGACAGCGGCAGTTGCTTGAGCGAGTTCAGCGACGAATACCCGGTGCCGAAATCGTCGATCGAGATATGCACGCCGGCATTATGTAACACGCTCAACGCCTTGATCGCCTGGTCAGGCGATTCCAGCATGATGTTCTCGGCGATCTCGACGCCGATTTGACTGGCCTTCAGGTGATGGCGTTGCAGTATCTGCAAAAACTTGTAGAGCACACCGCGGTTGGCAAAATCCTTGCTCGAGAGGTTAATGTCGACGCGCACAGTGTCATAGCCCTGCTCGGTCCATTGCTGGATAACGCGGCAGGCTTCGTTCGCAACCCAGTTGCTGATATCGAGGATTTGCCCGGTACGCTCGGCAATTTTGATGAAGTCTCCCGGGTTGATGTTTTCCCCGTCCTCCTGCGGCCAGCGGATCAGCGCCTCGCAGGATTCGACGTCACCGGTTTCAAGGTTGATCTGGGGCTGAAAGTAAAGCGCCAGTCGATTTTCATCGAGCGCCTTGCGCAGGTTGGTTTCGACCCAGCGGGAATATTGCATCTCGAGGTTCATCTCGGAGCTGAAAAACTGGTAACAGTTGCGACCTTCGGCCTTGGCGCGATACATCGCGAGATCCGCATTCTTTAACAACTCGCTCGGATCATTACCATCTTCCGGATAAATACTGATACCGACGCTGGTGGTGATGTGCACCGTGGCACCAGGCAGCTCGAAGGCCGGTTCGAAACCCGTAATAATCTTTTCGACCACGTGGTTGACATCCAGCCGGTCGTCCAGGTTCGACATGATCATGACGAATTCGTCACCACCGAAACGGGCCAGCAGGTCATAGTTGCGGGTCACCTCGGACATGCGTCGTGCCACCTGTTCGAGTAACGCGTCCCCGGCTTCATGACCGTGCACATCGTTAACTTCCTTGAAATGATCGAGATCGAAAAATAGTGTCGCCAGCTTTTTACCATTACGCCCCGATTCTTCGAGCTTGCGCGAGAAATCAGCCTGCAGCAGGTAACGATTCGGCAGGTTCGTCAGTTGATCGTAAGCCGCGATCTGGTGCAGGCGTTCCTCGGCCGATTTGCGCTCGGCAATTTCGTAGACCAGGCTGTGTTCGCGCTCGCGGATACGCTCCATCAGGCGATTCGACGTGATCCAGGCGACCACCAGCACGAGGATGACGCCGATCAGCATGATCGCGAGATCGTTAACGATATCGTCGACGAGGCGCTGGTAGAAGATCGGGTTTGCGTAGATTTTTAGGATTGCGATCAGTTCGCCGCTGGTCTTTTTATAAATCGGATTTTCGGTGATGATGCAGTCTTTACAGTCCGTCGCACCGACGTTGAAATTCACCAGGTCGTAATCCGTCGGAAACGCGTCATAGTCGACCTCGAGGGTTACCCCGTAGTAAAGATTCTCACCGGTGCTCGGGTCGTTGATGAGCAGCATCTCGTTAATCGAGTTATGAATCACCGAAACGTCGGTCTTGCCAGTGACGTTCTGAAACTGCGATTCGATCGCGCGCGCATAGGATGACGCCAGCACGCGAGTGTTCGATTGCGCCTCGTTGACCAGCCGTGGCTTGACGTCATAGTGCCAGTTCCACAGGGTCATCGAGATGATGACCACGCCAATGCCAAGAAATAACAGCGAGGACTTGAGGTCCACCGAGTTAAGGAAGTTTCTAGAGAGGAATTGCTTACTCATGTTTCACCGCAATGCGCAAAAAGAACGCTTTCAATTGTATTTTTGATTGTTTCAGGGACGCCATGTTGACCAGCGGAAGCACCTTGTCCGTGACCTGGAAGCCGGCGGTAACGCCGAGTTCGACGTCGCCCTTGAAAGGAGAAAACAGGAGGATCCGCTGCCGTTGCGCGAGCTCGAGCAGCTCGTCAAGGCGTTGATCCAGGGGTTCGGTAATAAAAACGATACTCAGCGGTGCCGGCTCACCGGCCAGCAATGTATCGAGCGACAAGGTCCTGATCTTGAGCTTGCGCTTGCGAATTTCCCCGATCTGGCGCAGGCCCGGTTCGAGTTGCTGCGCGATCCGTCGATTTTCGCGATACACCAGGTAGATCGGCAGGTCATTGGTACCGTCGCTGGCCGCCAGGCTCTGGTTGGCGGCAATAACCGCGGGCAGCAGGTTGATGCCGATCTGCAGCCGTGGTGTCGCGTTCTCCTGCGCGAGTGACGGCAGCCCGACGAATGAGACCAGGCACAGCAGGGTGATGAGCCCGATTTTGCCGGGTAATCTCAACACGTTGATTGGCCTCGGAAAGTTGATCATGGCTCGTAGGTAAACTGTGCCCATAGCGTCGCACCGTCGCTGTAGGGGTAGTCGTCCGGGTAGCTGTCCAGGGGTGCCGGGTGTTTCAGCTCGTCGTCGAGCAGATTCACGATACCGGCGCGAAAATTCAATCCGTCGATGCCGCTAAAGTTCTGCATGCGCAGGCTGACATCGACCTGCGTGGTCTGTTCAAAATCACCGCGCGTATCGGTCTCTTCGCGATCACGGTTGCCGAGGCTGTTGACCTGCAGGTGCACACCGGTCAACGGCATGAGTGCATACTCGACGCCGAGCTTCAGCATCCACGGTGCGGCGCCGGGCAGTTTGTCATCGACGTAATCCTGCAACGACAGGCTGGCGTTGATATCCCAGTCGTTGCCAACCGATTTGTCGACTTCGAGTTCGTAGCCGCGCAGATCGAAGGAACCGCTGTTGAAGTAGCCGAACGGGGCGAAATCCTGGAACAGGATCAGGTTATCGAGCTTCGAGAAATAGATCGTGTTGCGCAACACCAGGTCGTTGTCGAGGAAGATATGCCCGAACTCGAGGGTGTCGTTGGTTTCGGAATCGATATCTGTCTCGATTGAACCGCCTTCCTCGATCAACGACGGTGGTTTGAAAGCACGTGCGAGCTGGGTTTTGAAGATGTGCTGGTCCGAGCGGCGCCACACCAGCGCGATGCGCGGGGAGAGGTTCGAGTCGATGTCTTCGTAGTTGTCGTAACGCAAACCGGCGGTCAGCGTAAGGCGGTCATCGATACGGTACTCGTCCTGCAGCACGACACTGATCGAACTGCGCTCTTCCGAGTCACCGACCGGGCTTGGAAACTCGTTTAGCATCGCTGTAGGCAACCGGGTAATCGGGTCAAGGGAAATGAACTGTTCGGATTCCTTGACCTCGAGGTCGGTCATTATCAGCGCCCCGAACAGCGTATGCGCCGAGACTTCCCAGTTCAGGTTGATCTCGGCTTCGAGGCGCCGTTCCTCGAGCAGCGAATCGGCGACGACATCGTCTTCGGTGCTGAATGCATCGAAGAATTGGGCCACACCGAAGAACAACGAGTTTTGCTCGGTCTCGGTGTTCAACAGGTTGAGCGACCATGCGCCGGAAAGCTGTTCATCGAGTTCGAAGGACTGGCGCACATCGGCCGATAACACCGATTCCGAAATCACCGTTTGGCGGTCATCCGGCGGCAACAGGTTATTGGTGCCGAAATGATCACCGCGATTTCCCTCCTGCAATTGCAGCAACGCGACCAGGTCGCCGGTCTCAAAGCTGAGGATGGCCGACACGAAATCGCGCTTGTTGTTGAGTGGTCCCGGGGCATAAGTTGGCGTTCCCGCCGGTGTGCGATCGAGACCGGAATCGATGTCGTCGCCATCGGCCTGGCTGGCCGCGATGTTGATGCTGGTCTTGAAGTCGCCACCGGGTTGTTCGTAACTGTAAAGTGCCGCGAAGTTCAGGCCGTTACCGGATTCGATTCCGGCAGAATACTGCTCACCCTGCTGACGGGTAATAACGTTGACCACGCCGGCATAGGCGAATTCACCGTAGATCGCTGAACCCGGGCCGCGGATGAACTCGACGCGTTCGATCTGCTCGACCGGGGTATCGTAGAGCGTGCCGGTGGTGGCACCCGCCGAAGAATTCAACGCCTTGCCGTTGAGTAGCAGTTTTACCTTGCTGGGCTCAAAGAGCTTGCCAATGCCGCGCACCGTGATGCTGCGCATGCCGGTCTCGTTCATCGTGGTTTGCACACCGGGGATCGATGCCAGTGCTTCCCACAGTGTGCGAAAGCCACGGCGCTGCATTTGCTCGGCGGTGAGCACGCTCAACATGCCGGGCACGAAATCGGCGTTAAGGCGGGTGTTGGTGGCAAGCGAGGTTTGCTGCTCGAGCAGGTTCATGAACTGGTTCAGCTCATCCGCTTCGGATGAATCCTGCGCCTGTACGCTGCCCGCAATGGCGAACGCCAACAGGGTAATAAAGGGGAGATAATTTTTTCTCAGGGTCACGCAGCCTTCCTAACAGATCGTGCTGTCTTATTTATAGCCCTGAATCGGGATCAGGGCTTGAGAAAAGTGGTATCGGTTACGAGGATAGTAACGTTCTGGACGCCGAAGAACTGGAGGGCGTCGTCATCGTTCGGGTCACCGTCATCGCCGTTGTCGTTTTCATCGATAACTTCGCGGTCGGCATTACAGGTGAGTGCAATAGTGTAATCACCCGCGGCCAGGAACGCGGCTTCGAAAATGTAGAGACCAGTCGTGTTGTCATACTGGATCATCGTGGTCGTTACCGGCTCATTATTTGACGGTGATGCTTCATCGATATCACCCGGCGCGACGTTGTGCCCGCTGTAGACGTAAGCCGCATTGTGGGTGTCAACATCGCCATCCGAGCAGCTCTTGGCCATCAACAACGATGGATGCACACTGCCGCGGATAAATCCGACATCGCTGTCGATCACCAGTTTCATCTTTGCCTTAAGCTTGTATTTACCGGATTTGCTTTTGTACTTGACCGACTTGCGCAGGTCGAAGTCGACCGTGAAATTGATCTGGCGGTCATCCGGGATAGTGAAATCCTGTTTGATTTTAAGGCCGGTAGTGGATGCGTTGGGCACTTCGAGGTCTTTCCACGCGCCACCTTTCACCTTAACGCGGTTCGCCATGGGTGAGTCATCGAGGATGAAACGAACCTGTTTGTAGTCGCCGGCTTCGATCGGCATGTTGACCAGCAGGTCGGCCGTGCTCAGCCCCTGAAGCGCGAGCAGGTCAATCGGTTGCGGAGACGGCAGCGTGTATTTGGTCCAGCCACCCGACTGGCGCTTCATCTCGACCGCGGTGAATTGCACCACGACGTTCTCGAGCCCATCGATGGGGGCATCGGTCACGCGCATCGAAAAGCTGGAACGGGCCGAGCCCGAACCGCCCGACGACGAAATGGTCACGCCTGGCGTGGATCCATCACCACCATCTGCCCGATCACCCGAACTGGTGTCGGTGCCGCAACCGAGCAGGTAAGTACACAGCGCGAGTGTCAGAAAAAGTTTGATCGTTCTCAACATAGTATCCGCATGGGTTCAAGCAACCCTTATTGGTTAATTCCCTGGAATATTGAAATGGCGAATATTCAACAGAATCAATAATATACGTGCGTTTGTGAAAAACGAGGGTGAACTGCGTCAAGAAAAAACCGTTTTTGGTCGTAAATGCTTCACTTTTGCCGACGAAAGGTAGCTGTAATGCGGGTTTAGCCGGCAAAATGCGGGATATATTTGAATCCCGGGCTCGATTTCGGCCAGTTACGAGACATTTTTTAGAGGAACAGCGTGTTGTTAACCACCACGGTAACGTTCTGAATATTGAAAAACTTCAGGTCGTCGTTGCCATCGTCGAGATTTTCGGCATCGGCGTTACAGGTCAGCGCAATGGTGTAATCACCCGCGGGCAGAAATGCGATTTCGTAGAGGAATCTCATGCTGGTATCGTCCCAGGCGATCGAGGTGGTCGCGAACGGCTCGACATTTTGATTTGAACCCAGATCGATATCGTCCGGGGTGACGTTGTGCCCGCTATAAGCATACACCGCGTTGTACGTCTTCGGGTCTGCATCCGAGCACGCGGGCATGTTGCTGAGTAACGCGGAATTGACAGTGCCGCGAATGGAACCGGCATCGGCATCGTTGATCAGCCTGATCACGGGTTTGAGAATGTAGTTACCCGAATTGCCGGCGAACGTGATCGAGCGGCGCAGGTCGAAATCCAGCACCAGCGAAGTAGGGCGTTTTTCCAGCACGGAAAAATCGCCCTTGATTTTAAGGCCGGACGAGCTGCCACTCGGGATCTTCAGCTCGACCCTGCCGGCCGTGCCCAGATCGATAAAGTTCATCATCGGCGTGCTATCCACCAGCAGGCGAATTTCGTCATAGTCACCGACGTCGGCCGGTTTATCGACCAGTAAATCGGCAGTATTGGTACCCTGGAGCTTCAGTAAATCGATCGACCGGGGTGGATTTACAGGATAAGACGTCCAGGCTCCATTGGTATTTCGGAGCCTGACTTCGATGAACTGCACCACCACGCTCACGGTGTCGTCAATCGGAGCATCGGTCACGCGCAGCGAAACGGTCGACGTGTCGTCGCCCGAATCGCCGCCGCATGCGGCAAGGCTGCCGCACAGCAGCAGCGCCATTATCAGTTTAGAGACAGGCTTCATATCAATCGTTAAACACCGCAAGTTACCGGTTTAAATTACTGTTACCTGAAAATTCCATGTGTCAAATTCTCAGGAAAATCAAAGATATAGAAAAACGGGTTAAATAATTGTGACCTGCGTCACCCAATGCCGGATTTTGAGGATGCGCCGAGGGGTGGGGAGGGGATTTTGAAGCCCCTAAGATGGGTCGGTCTCAAGCAGCTTCCAGTGGATGAAGGCTCGCGACGTGTAGCAGGCCCGCTTACCCGATCGGTTGAACAGCGAAGGGCCTGGCTTGCTGGAAGCGGCGCCAGTGTCGCTGTGTTTGCTTGACGCAGTCCTTGATCTGGGTGGCAGACCAGTCCTGCACCAGCCAGACGGTTTGCACATCCAGCAGGCCAGGACGAGTGAGGACTACCAGTTGTCGCGCCACAATCGCATCGTTAACGATGCCGAGAGAATCCTGGATGTATTCCATTTGACTGAGAAAGGGCCTGGTACTCGATTCGGGCCAGAGTCCCGAGAAAAACTCGCTGGCATAACGCGCTTTTTTACCGCGTTTGCGCAAGCTGTGCAGGTCCTCACCGATCATACGACTCAAAGGGCGGGTGTCGATGAGAAAGTCTCGGCGGGATTTCTCGAGCACCTCGACGGCGAAGTCTGCGACCGGCTGATCGATAGCGGATCGATCCAGAACCTCGGACGGCGTCGCCAGCCAACGCTCAAATTGCAGCATGAGCCGGGTGTAGCGCCTGGATTCGAAAATATCCATCACGTCTCGCGTTGCTCGCTGACGCTCGGCAAGGGCGATTTTTCGCAGTCGGGTAATGGCCTCGAGCCTGTCGGGATGCGCCGCCTTGATTGCGGGTAAGGTTTCGTCGATAAACACGTGCCAGTCACGAGCGTGTGCGAGGCGTCGCTGAAACCAGCGAAACTCGCCATTGAATGCCTTGCGTTTGTCATAAGGCAGAACGCTCTTGAAGGCGCGAAGCGCTGCGCGGATGCGACGAATGGCCACCCTCGCCTGGTGAATGGCCTCCGGTCTGCCCTCTGACACCGGCATCTCATTTACGTAGAGATGTTGGAGCGCACTGTCCTTGATCCGATAGAAGGCATCGCCCACGGTCATCTGCGGATCCAGGGTAATCTTTGATGATTTGCGTGCGCGTGGACGCAGGGCAGGACGGGCGAGCGCATAACCTCGTTCAGCCTTCGACCTGCGACCCAGTGTCAAGTCCAGCGATTCATTGAGTTTGAGCGCGAGATCCAATATTGCCGCTGCATCGCCATTGTGAAGTTCGAGTTCGACCCCGGCGATCGGCTCATGACAGGTACCGTCCTTTGCGGAAATCGTCCCGATATCCAGCGCGAGCTCATGATTGCTGCCGCCGACCTTGAGCGGCACGGTCCTACGTTCGACATTCGTCGTGAACATCGGTACCAGGCGCTTGTCACGTTTGCCTTGCTTCAGGATTGCCCGAAGTTCCCTGTCCTCTATGGCTTCCACGCACGGTTCATTGCGGGGTACTCGGCCTTTCCATTCTCTCGAGGTTTCGAGTCCGGTGGGTCCTGTCACAGGCGCCTTGATGGTTTGCTCATAGCCGTCGCCATCATGGTGTATGCAAAGCGTGATACCGGCACGACGCAGGGTGTGACGGGGCGTATCGAAGTAGGTACAAACCAGATTTTGGCTGACCGTCTTTCCAGCCTTGAGCTTCTTGACGTACCGGGAAGCCACGATTTTCTGCATTGTCGCCGGCGTCGACTGCAGCTTTAATTCTATCTCGTTTTGCATGTAAGAATGACGTTAACGGAAGTCCATTGTGACGATTTTTCCAGCAAATTTAAAGAGTTATATTTTTAAAGGGTTATATTGCCGGGTATTTTCCACTGGATCAGCCTAGGCAGTTTCACTACCGCTAAGGGATATTTCGAGGCAAAACACAAAAAGTCAGCAAACTTCCGGTTCAGGCTTGACTCAAGCCGTGCGCGACTATTTAATACGCGCTTCCGCCCCCTATGCCCAGGTAGCTCAGTCGGTAGAGCAGAGGACTGAAAATCCTCGTGTCGGTGGTTCGATTCCGCCCCTGGGCACCATCTTTCAATAATCCTGCCGATTGAATTGGTGGCTTGCACTTGTGATTTGCTAAGCCGAATTCAAATATTCGTAAGTCCGCTCCGGAGGGGCCAGATAGTCTGCGATCGATCGCAGATTCTTATCATTCGAAAGACGCGCGGATTCCTGAAAGTCGAGGATCATCTTGCCGGCGAGGGTTTGATTCCAGAACCATTCGTTCAGTTGATGAGACGCAGGATGGCCGCCGCTGGCTAATGCCGCTTCGAAATAAAACACCTTGATATCGTCAATGGCAAAACGCGCGCGTGAAACCGGCGCCATACCTTTAGGGTTCGGCATCGGATCGGGCGAAAGGTAACGGTCAATATATTCGACCGCTGCTTCGGGTGATAAACCGCTGATACCAACCGATGTTCTTCCAAGACGCGTTTGAGCCTTGTGCCAGATGGGCAGTATAGAGTGAGCTTCGGCGATGACGGATTTGGCATTGAGCTTGCTCGGAGGTACCCAGTTCAAATCGCCTTCAAGATGGCTGGTTTCTTCGGCATAGTCTTTCAGGATTGGTTCCGGGCCGGGCTCGTCCAGCAATGTCAACGCTGCTTTCAAAACCCGCCGTTGTTGTTCGATATCATTTGGTGTCGCAAACGGGCGGCCCATTTCAAACGGAACCCAAAGCGCACGCGGTGGTGACATCTTTACGACATGCTCACGCACCAGGGCGATGACGACGGTTGACAGACCTTCGTCTTCGAGAAAATGGGCCAGCCCGCTCACGGCGCGCGTGCAATTGGGTCACACCGGCGCCAGAACGACGGTATTTACCCCCAGCGCCAGCATCGATCTGCCGACTTCGCGGGCCTTGTCTTCGAGCTCATCAGGATGGGTTGCGCCCATAAAGGCATAATGCGTATCGGCTGCTTTACCGATGCTGCCTTCGGCTTCGAGATCGTTCAATCGATCGCGCGGTAACATCACATTGATATCCTGCTGGAAACCGCTGCGATCAAAATTAACGGAAACATGACTGCAAAGAATATCCTTGTCCGCTACATCGGCGCCAATAGACCGATATCCCGTATCATTTGCAAGCATCGGGCGTTGACCCCGAATAATCAGACCGGCAGATGAAACAATCGCAACGTGCCTCTGACCGGGAGCGACTGCCGGGGTAAAAGGATTGTGCTGGTAAGGAATACATTCCAGCTCGGCCATGTAGCTGCGGTCCGGTTCGGGGACGTCGGCAAGCCTTACCATTTCAGTAAATCTCGCATTTGCGGTATGGGCTAGCGGATTTTGTTGATGAGCACTGGATCGAATTCATAAAGCGATACTAGTCGATACAATTATCCTGGGCAAACTATTCAACCCCACCGGAGAAGTGGCGGAAGAGCGTGGGAGTCGAACCCACCAGGGACGTGGTACGCCCCTCACCGGATTTGAAGACCGGGCGCCCCACCGGGGTGCGATCCTCTTCCTCATCAACATTCATCATGTTCGGAAAAAACGGCTACTGCGGCGCGCTTGATGCGGCGGTTGTTACCCGTTCGTTCGGTAAAGCCCAGGCGATCGAAGTACTCGAGTAAAACAATGGCAAAGTTTCGCCCCGTCCCGGTGTGTTCACAATACTCGGCAACGGTGAAGCAACCCTCGGCAGTGCTGTTTGCCAGAGTTTCAGCGGCGCAACCGAGCCGGCTTAAATAGAATGTCGGAACGTAGCGGTTTTTGGCCACCAGTACCATCTCGCCGATTTTTACCGCGTGCTTTAACGAGGTCTCAAGTGTTTCTTTGTCGACTCCCATTGCACCCGCTGCCTGATTCAGGCTCAACGGGCTACCAGAATTCGGCGCAAGGCTGCCCCTGACGCGCGCCCAAAGTTGTCGATCGCGTTCGGAAACCTCGATCGTATGCGACGGCAAATGAAAACGTTTACCTCGGTCTCCCAGGCGTTTTTCATTGCTCAGATACGCGGTGGCTTCCTCCAGTACAGTGGTCTCGACGAAAGGCTTTAGTGCCAGCTGAATGTCTCTGAGACTGGCCCCGGAGCGTTCAGGTTTGTGCCGGTGGAAGTTTTCAACGGTCGCTTCGATGCGCTTGAGCAAGTTCTGCCATTGGGTTGCACTGAAGACCTGCTCCCGGGGATGATGTCCCACTCGTTTCAGGGCAAGCGATTCAATCATGGCATCGGTTTGAAGGGCGGTAAGATTGTGGGCGACGGAGAAGGCTGCCAGCGGCACCCCGGCTTCGCTGATCTTTGTTAGTGCAGCGAGCACGTCGACTGGATCTCGACGATTCATGGCTTGCAACGCTGCAATCCGGGTCGGTCGCGCGCGACCGCGCTTCGGCGAGAAGGGGTCTATGACCTGCCCGCCCGCAATCGTACGTTGGGCGGACTGGTCGCGCAACACGAATCGATCTCCGTGAACGACGAAGGCATCCTGCGCCAGCACCAATTGCACCAGGCCCCGGTCACCGGCGGCGATGGCACCGCCGGAAAGCACCGCCACGCGAGCGGCGAGGTGATCCGCACCAATATGTAAATGTGTCGGGGTCCAGTGTTTCAATGAGCTGGCTTCTGCGTCGAGCACTCGCAGGTCGACGTCGATTCTTCTGGTCGGTGCATACAAACTCGAATGCATCAACCAGTTCCCGCGATGCAAAGAGCTTTCACTGACGCCGCGTCCGACGATGTTGATTGCGCAACGCTCGCCTGTACTCGCAATGTCGCTCACTTCATTCTGTGCTCGAATCCCGCGTACCCGCACGGTTGATCCATCGGAAGACACGACCAGGTTGTCATCGATGCTCGCCACGCCGGCAAACACCATGCCGGTCACCACCAGGCCAACGCCTTTAAGCGTAAACACCCTGTCGATCGTCATGCGAAAATGGCCTTCGACCGGACGACTGCTCACAGCTTGCACCCGCTGAAAAAGCGCGTTTTTCAGCGCATCAACGCCTTCATTGTCCGGTGCACACAGAGGGTATACAGCAATTTCTTCGCGCCCGGCATTGCGGAGCAAGGTCTCCACCTGCTCCTGAACTTCCAGGATGCGGTCGTCATCCGCCCGATCGATCTTGGTAATCGCCGCGACACATTGATCGACCCCCAGCAGGTCGAGGATCGCCAAATGCTCGCGTGTCTGCGGCATGACGCCGTCATCAGCCGCGACTACCAGCAATCCCAGATCGATGCCACCGACACCGGCGAGCATATTGCGGATAAACTTTTCGTGCCCCGGCACATCCACGAACCCTAGGGTCGTGTTGTCATGGGATTGATAGGCAAATCCGAGATCAATCGACAGGCCACGAGCTTTCTCCTCGGGCAGTCGATCAGTATCGATGCCGGTCAATGCTTTGATAAGCTCGGTCTTGCCATGGTCCACGTGTCCTGCCGTTGCAATGATCATGAGATCGTTAGTTCTTGCAGGTTGTCGACAAACTCCGCTTCATCTTCAAGGCAACGCAGATCGAACCACAAGGCATCATCAGTGATGCGCCCGACAACCGGTATCGGTAGCTCACGGAACGCCCTGGCGAGCCTCTTTAGTGCTTTGCCGGGCCGACGTACCCCGGGCTGAGTGAATTTCAGTGCAGCGCTCTCCAATCGATCGACTGGCAGTGCGCCGCTTCCTACCTGGGCCTGGGTGCGGTCAACCGTGACCTGGAAATCATCACAGTAGCCTTGAACGATCGGAGATAAGTGAGTCGCGAACTGTTCGATCTCGGTCACGTCGCGAGTCAACCAGCGTAGGGTAGGCAGCTCTTCAGCCAGGCGCGCCGGATCGGTATACAACCGCAGCACGGCATGCAGTGCCGCCAACGTAATTTTGTCAGGTCGCATGGCGCGGGTCATAGGGTTGCGTTTAATTTTATCGATCAGGTCGCGGCGGCCGGCGATGATGCCGGCCTGGGGTCCCCCGAGCAGTTTGTCACCGCTAAAGGTCACCAGGTCGGCGCCCGCGGTTAAGGCTTCACTGACGGTGGGCTCATGCGGCAGACCATAGTCTTCCAGATCGATTAAGCTGCCACTGCCGAGATCAGTCACCAAAGGCACATCGTGCGACTGCGCAATGCCGGCGAGTTCTGCTTCGGTGACGTCGCTGGTGAATCCCTGAATTTCGTAGTTACTGGTATGGACCTTCATCAGCAGCGCGGTGCTGGAACTCATCGCTGCCTCGAAATCTTTCGCATAGGTGCGATTGGTCGTGCCCACTTCCACGAGCTTGCAACCCGCCCGTGCCATGATGTCGGGCATCCGGAATGCTCCGCCAATCTCGATCAGTTCACCCCGCGACACCGGGACTTGCCTGCGCAAGGCCAGGCTATTGAGCGTCAGCAATACGGCTGCCGCATTGTTGTTGACCACGAGTGCTCCCTCCGCCCCGGTCAATTGACATAACAATGCTTCAGGATGCTGATGACGATCACCGCGTTTACCCGCAATCACATCGAACTCGAGATTACTGGCACCCCGGCCGATTTCAACCATGGCATCGATCGCAGATGTGGGTAAAACGGCCCGTCCCAGGTTGGTGTGCAGTACTGTTCCTGTCAGATTGATGACCCTTCGCAACGACGGACGAACCGCCCTGGCGACGTCTTCACCAAGACTGTCGAAGAGATCGTCTGACTCCAACGACTTTCCCGCGAGAACTTGCTGGCGAGTTATTTCCAGTAGATTGCGAGCACAACGAGTGACAAGCGGCGCTCCATGGTCGTTGACTAACGATGCGATATTCGGGTCGTTTAAAAGACGATCGACCGACGGCAATTTGTTGGGGGTATCGATAATAGACATGTCGAATCTCACGGACCGAACCGGGTCAACAGTAATGGGTCAGCGCCTGTTTGACAAGCTGTCCAGCGAGGGTAGTGCGTCTGCCCTTAGGAAAATGGCGACACTAAATTGATGTGCCAAATTTGTGCCCTAATAACTGGCAGTAACTGGCATTTACTGGCACAAACGGAAATGGGAAGCGCGTAAGTAGCTGATTTTATTAAGTTGTAAAAATTGAATCCCGACTGAAAATCCTCGTGTCGGTGGTTCGATTCCGCCCCTGGGCACCATTCAATCCTTTTTTGAATCATTAGTTTACAATCAGTCTGAGTTTTTGGTCTCGTCGCTGATTCCTGCAGATTTATAAAATGTACTACATGAGGACAGATCACGCTCGCAGAGGGTATCCAGGTTTTGTTACCTTCTGTGGAACCGGTCATACATTGGACTCCTCGGCGGATTAGGGCACAGACCACTAATCCTGCGGCGCTGTCACCGCCTGCTTGCGCTTAATCATTAAGGAGCGCACCAGATCATCCCGCTCCATTTCGTCCATGGATTCTTCCATGCGCCGGATAGCGTCGGTGATCTCTGGCAACAGGATGTGATCCAAAGCGTTGACCCGGCGCTGCGTGCGACGAAACGCATCCGTCAATCGCAGCAGATTGTTTTCCGATTCGGCCAACTCGAGCAGCCTGATCAACAATTTCTGGAATGCGGACACCGTCAAGTCCAATTCCAGCGATACTTCGACACCATCTTCCAGTTCGCGCGGTGGCCGTGCGGGCACCGCTGCGGCGCCAACTAACCAATTGGTACCCATACGGTTTTCTATTTGCCATTGCGGCCGCGACAGGTTGGTCTCGGTGACCGCGAAGTGGCGCACACCGCTGAGGCCGTGGCGCATCGCGGCGTGGTGCAGAAGTTGGCGTGCCTCGTCTAACATGCGGTCGCGCTCTTTTGCCAGTTGCTCGGTATGCCGTATCTGATCGAGCATGAAATGCGCTAACAGATCGCGACGTTCCTCGAGCACCGCTTTGCCTTCACGCACGAGTTCACGCTCGGCACGCCGTTCGAGCAGTTCGGTCTTGGACGACGTTCCCTCAGACATCGCGACGAGGGGCGACATGTTCGCCGATCTGGAAATCCGACAACCTCACCAGGGTTTCATCGGGCAGGGATGACAACAAGCTCCATCCAATATCAAATGTCTCTTCCAGGGTTCGCCTTTCATTGCCCTGATGAATGAACTCGCGCTCCATGCGTTCGCCGAAACGCAACAAGCGACGGTCATTCGCAGTCAGGCCTTCTTCCCCGACCACGCTGGACATCAGCTGTAGCTGGTGAGCCTGGGCGTACGATGAATAGAGTTGTTGGGCGAATGCCGGGTGATCTGCATGCGTCATGTCTTTACCGATGCCTTCGTTCATCAGTCTCGACAGACAGGGCAGCAGCTCGATCGATGGAAACACACCGCGTCGCTCTAGATCGCGATCCAGAACAATTTGTCCCTCGGTGATATAACCCGACAGATCGGGTATGGGGTGTGTGATGTCGTCGTTAGGCATGCTCAAAATCGGCACCTGGGTAATCGAACCCTGGCGTCCCTTGATGCGCCCGGCTCGTTCGTAGATTGTCGCCAGGTCTGAGTACATGTAGCCGGGGTATCCCTTGCGGCTCGGTACTTCTCCGTGACTCGACGACACTTCGCGCAGGGCCTCGCAGTAATTGGTGACGTCAGTAAGGATTACCAGCACGTGGCGCCCTTCTTCGTATGCCAGATATTCAGCTGTGGTTAGCGCTACCCTTGGTGTCAACAGACGCTCGGCGCCGGCGTCGCTGGCGAGATTGAGGAACAGGGCGATGCGCTCCATCGCACCGTATTCGTCCATTTCACGGCGGAAGTGCTCGGCGGTTTCGAAAGTCACGCCTATGGCTGCGAAAACCACTGCAAATTCCTGCTCTTTCGTACCGCGCAGCCGCGCAAAGCGCGCGATATTGGATGCCAGTCGATCGTGACTTAGACCGCTGCCGGAGAAGATTGGCAACTTTTGGCCCCGGACCAGCGAATTCATTGCATCGATAGCGGAAATCCCCGTCTCGATGAACTCGCTGGGGACTTCGCGTCTAATCGGATTGATCGCTTCGCCGTCGATACGCAGACGCTCGTGTGCAGCTATTCGTGGTCCACCGTCAATGGGCCGGCCAATACCATCATATACACGGCCCAACATGCCGGGGCCTACGTCGAGCAGGATGGGTTCGGACAGCAAGCGCAACCGGCTTTCGCCCAGGGATAGCCCGTCGGTACCCTGGAATACCTCCACAACGATATGTTCACCAGTGATGGAAACGATGCGGCCGATGCGCGATTCGCCACCGTCTTTCACCAACACCTCGACGCGGTCATACAGGCCAACCCCCTCCACGTTGCGCACGAACACGAGAGGTCCCTGAATACTGGTAATGCCCCGGTGCAGGATATGTTGCTGCGGATTGATCATTCGCTTGCCGCCTGTGTGGCCGGCGCCAATGCCGCGAACGCGGTATCCAGGTCGTGGGCTAGTTCGTCGAAGAGTTCGAGTTTTTCGTTGGGGATGTCTTCCCCCATGCGTCGAATCCGTCGAGTGACGGGCAGTGCCAACAGGGTATCCGGGTCGATGCCGTCTTTTACCGCCTGTTCGGCGCGTGCAATAAAATCGTCAACCGTTGTGAGCATGGCGATTTGCTTGTCTGGTGAACAGTATCGATCGGTCTCGGAAAATGCAGACTGACGCAGGAGGGCTTCCACCATGACTTCGGCGTTCACCAAAATCAGCCGTTGGCCCGCGGGTAATGCATCACGCCCGACAATCTTGACCATCTTTTCCAGTCGCGCCTGCTCCTGGATCAGTTCGAGCATTTGCGCACGCTGCTCCGCCCACCGCACGCCGCCGCCCCGCTGTTGCCACCAACGCGCCGAATTTTCCACATACTCGGAGTAGCTCAACAACGGGTGGATCGCTGGATAGAAGCGAGCCTGCGCGCGGGTTCGATCGAGCGCCATAAAGCTTTTGACATAACGCCGCGAATGGGCCGTCACCGGTTCCGAGAAATCGCCGCCCGGCGGCGATACCGTACCCATGACCGTTAAAGAGGATTCCTTGCCCGCCAGTGTCGTGACACGACCGGCGCGTTCAAAGAATTCAGCCAGCCGGCTGGGGAGATAGGCGGGATAACCCTCTTCGGCGGGCAGCTCCTCCAGCCGCCCCGAGATCTCGCGTAGCGCCTCGGCCCAGCGTGAAATCGAATCGGCGAACAGCGCCACATCGTAGCCCTGATCGCGATAGTATTCGCCAATGGTGATACCGGTGTAAATCGAAGCTTCCCGTGCCGCCACCGGCATATTCGATGTATTGGCGATCAGCACTGTGCGCTCCATCAATCGCCGGCCCGTGCGCGGATCCTCCAGTTGTGGAAACTCCTCCAGCACGCTGGCCATTTCGTTGCCGCGCTCGCCGCAGCCAATGTAGATAATGATGTCGGCGTCGCACCACTTGGCCAGCGTCTGCTGCAGTACGGTCTTGCCGGTGCCGAACCCGCCGGGCATCGCACCCGCACCACCCTTGCTGATTGTGTAAAGGGTGTCGATCACTCGCTGGCCGGTCAATAGCGGCTGTTCCGGCGTCAACCGCTGCTTGACCGGCCGCGGTATCCGGATCGGCCATCGCCTGAGCATCGCCACTTCGCGTTCCCCCTGTTCGGAGAGAATACGGGCGATTGGCTGCTCGAGACGGTACTCTCCTGCGGGCGCAATCCAGGTTACGCGACCGCCGGCCACGTCTCTCGGCGCGAGGATGCGGTTAGCCAGGCTCGGTGTTTCCTGCACTACGCCCAGCTGCTGTCCGCTGCAAACTTCATCACCCTCCGCAACTTCCGGTTGGAACGGCCACGCCTGTTCCCGATCCAGATTGGGAATGTCGACACCCGCGTGGACAAAGTCGCCCTGTCTGCTGGCGATCGTTTCCAGCGGTCGCTGAATCCCGTCGAACATGCGTCCGACCATGCCGGGGCCCAGATCTACTGCCAGCGGCAACCCACTCCCTTCGATCAAGACTCCCGGTTTCAAGCTCGTCGTATCCTCGAACACCTGAACGGTGATGGAATCGGCATCGAGTCGGATCACCTCCGCCGTGAGCCGATCTTCCCCCACGAGCACCGCTTCTTTCATTTGAAAATGGCCCTCGGGGCGCGCCTTCAGCACCGCGCCGTTGATCCAGAATACTTCGGCCCGAGCCGTCATTGCGAAATCCCCTCATTCTGCTCGAGCAGCAAGTCGGACAATCGGCTCAACACCGCATCGGTGATTGCCGTGTTTTGAGAAGCCAGGCGGCCGTCCATCACGTAGTCACTCCACTCAATACAGATACCGGGATCAGCGTGTGTATCAATAATCACCGTCGCACCGGCAGCATGATCCCTGATTTTTTTTTCGATGCTTGCGCGTACGTTTTCCAACGCACCATTACCCAGGATGACACGGATTGCGTTATCGCCAGCCCGCTCCAGGGCTAACGCCAACCAATAACGACACCATTGCCATTGTCCCCCCGGATCTTCCCAGGCCTTGCGGAAGCGATCCGAAACAGCCTCGAGCACGCGTTGTTGAGACTCGGTCAAAATTTCCCACTGTTGCCGACGCAGATCGGAACGTACCCGCGCGAGGTAGCGGCTCTGTTCCAGCACAAGCCGGTTACGCAACTGCTCGACGCTATGTCGAAACAGGCGGCGTGATTCGACATGGGCATCCCCACGGATGCGCGCGATCTCGGCATCTCGATTTGCCGCGATTTCACGTAACTCGGTATCGCAATCCTCGGCAACTTTGTCGAGAAAGAGCGAGACCTGCTGCGGGTCGAAATCGGCCGGTAAGCGTGAATCCATCTCGATCAGCTCAATCCCAACACGCGTCGCGCCGGAGCAACCACACGATCCAAAGCGAGTTCATTGCTGGCCATGGTCGGTACGACTATGACCGGAGGTGTTGGCTCGGTAGAAATCAATTCTTGCAAACGCGTCTGAATCACATCGGCATGCGCTTGATTAAGAATGACCAGGTTCGAATTCCGCCGCGCCTCACGCAATGCCTGCCATACGGCATCCGCTTCCGCCGGCGTGACCCGTGGCTGCACACCGACCAGCGCGAAACCGTCGGCGGTGATCGCTTCTCCGATATAAGTGACGCGTAGCGCGTCCTTCATCCTAATCGATTAAGGATCATGATGGAGATGATCAGGCCATAAATCGCGATCCCTTCGGCGAGGCCGACAAATACCAGGGTCCGTCCAAACAAGTCCGGTTTTTCCGCGATGGCGCCGATCGCGGCGGCACCCACGCCGCCGACCGCGATGCCGGCGGCCAGGGCGGAAAGACCCGTGGCCAGGGCGGCCGCCATATACCCCCAACGTAAAACGCCGGGATCCACCACAGTTTCGGCGTCGGCAGCCAGGGCGACTGGTGGGAACAACAACAGCGACAGATACGCGACTGTGGCGATCAACGCCATGATCGCGGTCGCGCTCAATAAGAATCTTATTTTATTTTGTAGCATCGATTCACTTCCTCTTTAGGCAAACCGGGTATCGTTCGGTAATGTTAAGGGACGGAACGGCCGACCTTCCCCAACCAGGAAACGTCGGAAGAATTCGAACATTACTAGACGCGTGGTCTGAATGGAAACCACCAGCCCTTCCAGGGCAATGACGATTGCGTTGCCGATAATGAAAACGACAATCTTACCCAGTATACTCCCGGGCATTTCGGCAAGTGCTATTACAGCCACGCTTAAACCAGCGTGGGCCAGGGCGAACGCCCCCAGACGCGCGAAGGAAAGTGTGTTGATGAGGAGCTGGAACACGATCTCCAGCAGCTCGGCGAGTTCCTTGAAGACCGCTGGCAGCACCCCGGCAAAACCCTGCTTATGGTAACCACGCATGCCGACGGCGGTGAACAACCATACCAGTGACGCGAAGACCACCAGCAATGCAGCGGTTATGGAAAACCAACCCAATGGCAGCGCGAGATACATGATCACGATCGGCGCTTCCACAGCCCACCAACGACGAAGCCGGCCACGCCACAGCGCCTGCAGCGCGAAGAGCAGCATGCTGGCAAAAATAGCGATGAACCCGAACACGATGGGGATGCCGAGCACCCACAAAGGCTCCTCGATGGGCCTGAGCCACAACGCGGGTAGAATATGCTCATTGGCAAACAATGATCCATAGAGAAATCCAAACGCCACTGAACTGATTCCGCCGGCAATCAGCAACTCCAGCACCGGAACCCACCGGCGAGCGAAGTAACCGATGACAATCAAAACCGCACCTTGTCCTACGTCGCCGAACATATAACCGAACATCAATGGCGTCATTATAGCGAGCAATGGACTCGGATCTACCTCGTCGGCGGCGGGCACACCAAAACCACGCACGAAGGTTTCAAACCGTTGGATCCACCGCGGATTATCGAGCTGCACTGGCGGTAGCCCGTGTTGTTGCGCCGATTCCCGGTTGATCAGGAATGGCACATTGTCGGATTGCAGGCTTGTCACCAGCTCGTCGTAACGGGTCTCCGGAACCCATCCGCCAAGCCAGACGAAACGTTTTCCGGTGAGCGAGTCCGCCAGCGTTTCGTTTACCCAGCGATGGCGATTGAGCAACCACAGGTCGCCGGCCATACCGGTGCGCTGATTGAGTTCTTCGAGCTCAGCGACAAGTTTTTCATGGATAGACGCTTGTTCGGTCAGCAAGCCGCGCGCCTGTTCAAGGGCTTCGGTGCTGGATGCCTTCAGCCCCGCTGGAACACTGACAAACCGCATACCGCGGCTATGGAAGCGTCGCTCCAGTTCGCCAAGCGCATCGGCATCGGTAACACCTACCACCAAAACGCGCTCTTTGCCGGGCTCCTCGTCATCCCCGTGCTTTACTGGATAGGCGCGCCCGATGATTTGCCCATGGCGCGCGTCCAGGACATCGACGTCATCCGCCGTTCCCAGGGCGACGAAAGGGGGGAACGCGCGAGATGGATCATGCGCCAACAGCGCAATATCGAACTCTTGCGGGGGTAACGACTCCAGGCAAACTACCAGCACCTCGAGCTCTTCGAGCCGAGTACTGGCTTTGCGTAACTGGTTTATGATGGGTTTGGCCTGTTGCAACCAGTCGTGGCAACGTCGTTCCAGCTCTGGCAACACGAGCTCGGTAGACTGATTGCGCCGCTCCATATCGATCAGCGTCATATCCGGTTTCGGCAGCCATTGTGCGATGCTCTCCAGATTTTGTCCCACGGTAACCAGTCGTTCCAACAAGCCGGACTCTGATGCCACTTCAAATGGAGTTTGTGGCCGATCATACTGGCATAATTCAATAACCTTTAAACGACCGAGAATATCCAGGGCAGCAGTGACCGAACTGCGATCAACCAACAAATCGACCCAGATCATTTCCACTGGCCTGAACATTATGCCGTACTCCCCAATATTTCCGGTCGCTCCCATCCGCACGAGCGCGCCACCAGAAACGCCCGACAACGTTCGTACTGCAACAGTTCGAGCAAGCAGTAGATCAGGACCAGACCAACATGGAACGGATCACCGCCAATCAGTCCCCGCAATTCGCGCGTAAGCTCGTCACGTAGTCGCCATTGAGCAGTCAGATCCGCGGTGTTATTGGTGTTCGCCTGTTTACGTAAATCGAGTATTCGCGTTCTGTGCCGAAGAATGCTTTTGGCGAGCCTTCTGAGCACGTAAGCTTCCCGTCCTGATACGGAAGGACAGGAGGCGGTAAAGTCCGACAACCAGCGATCGAATGGTGACGATGTCGACAGGTATTGATGGTAGGGCGTTTGCTCCAATCGTTTGCTTCGTTCATCTATGTGTAACGAGAAGATCGGTTTTAGCATCGCATCGATCTGCTCTGGAGGCTCGATATCGGCTTCTGTGAGTAATCGTTGCACCCACACGAGATTACTCGCCAGATATAGCCAACGTTTGACACCGATCCAGCGGTTTGGCAACAGGCGGCCAACATTGTCGAGCAGGTTCAGCAAATGTTGCCGCAGGCTACCTTCAATCGTGTTAGTGTCCGGAGAGCGCGGCAAATCTGCGACCCAATGGGACAGACCATTGCTTCGCATCCGCTCAATCAGGTTGTCGAGATCGCTGGCATCGGCGACATAGTGCCAGCGGGCTTCATCGGGCATGGCGCCGATGCGCGCCCTAACCCGTGCCTGTATATCGGCGTATCGGAAAAATGAAATTCCAGGCAAGATGGCCAGTCTCTCGGATAACTTAATGTTTATTATGTAATAATCATTCTCTTGCACACAACTTCATTCGCCATGATCAAGATCAAGTCCGATCGAATTGCTCGAGATAGATTTCGTTAGATGAAGCCAACTATGACGAATCCGATTCAGCAGGTGCTGGAGGCCGAACGGGAAGCCAAGGAGAGGATAAAACGCACCCAGCAGGAGGCTGAGGCGGCTGTAAGCGACGCGCGTCGAAACGCCAAGCAGTTACTAAGGCGTAATGAGCAGCGCACCCAGAAAGTGCTAATACTTTATGAAGAAAAGCAGAAACAATTGACGGAAGCCGAGGCTGAGCGATTACGCCAGCAGACGGGCGCTGAACTGAAGCATGCCCAAACCAGGGTTAATGAGAATTTTGAGGTCCTGGTTGACGAGACTTTTGCTGCTTTCTGGCCCAAATAAACACCCATAATCGGCGTTCGTTAACCGCACAACCACCATAGATCCTGCGCTACTTCTCCGTCATCCCCGCAACTCTCCCATTGCCTTGTTTTAGCGGACTGCCGCGAAAGCAAAGCTTCTTCCGGCAGATTATGTGGCTGCATATGTGACTAGTTCACGTGGAAGATTTGTTAGTATCTGTCCACATGGATCGATTCTCTGGTTCAGGGTTAAACTCCCGCCACATGGAGTTTTGCGAGGATTAGTTGTGTATTGTTATGCTTCGTTGTGCAAAGTCCCGCAACAGGTACCACATCAATTATTGGGAAAAATAAATAAAAGTGATCGGTACACAAAGCATTAAACTAGTGTGCCAATTTTGTGCCCTAACTACTGGCAGTTACTGCTATTTACTGGCACTAATGGGAACGGGAAGCGCGTAAGTAACTGATTTTATTAAGTTAGAAAAATAAAATTCTGACTGAAAATACTCGTGTCGGTGGTTCGATTCCGCCCCTGGGCACCATTCCTTCTTCCAGAATTCTTCCTTAATCTCTAAATCGACCCCAAGATTACTTCCTGTTAGCTGGCCTGTATCCAGGGTTTGGACTCAATGTATTCCCTGTGCTGCTAACGGTTGGTACGAGCACGTAGGAAGAACTGGGCTGTCATTAGTAGAATTAGAGACACGGCGAGGACCATTGTGCCGATGGCATTCACCTCTGGTGTGATGCCCCTTCGGATCGAAGAAAAAATATAAATCGGAAGTGTGGTATTTGCTCCCGCGACGAAAAAAGAAATGATGAAATCATCGAAACTGAAGGTAAAGCTGAGCAGGAAACCTGCCAGGATAGCGGGGTATATTTGCGGGAGCGTAACCTGGTAAAAGGTGCGCCAGGGAGTTGCATACAAATCCATCGAGGCCTCGATCAGGGAGCGGTCCATGCCGGCGATGCGGGCGCGTACCAGGATGATCACGAGCGACATCGTAAACAACGTATGCGCCGCGATAACCGAAACGTATCCCATGTGCAGTTTCGGCGGCTTTGTGCCTTCCGGCCAGATTGAGGCCAGTAAAGGATTCAGAAAATCAAAAACCGTCACCAGCGCCACCAGCGTGGCGATGCCGATAACAATGCCCGGTATCATGACCGATATGTAGATCAGTCCGTCAAACAGGACGCGCATCGTTCCCTTCAGGCGTTGCAGGGCCAGCGCCGCCGCCGTACCCATCAGGCTCGATAAAATCGCGACCGAGAAGGCGACGATCAGGCTGGTGACGAAAGCGTCACCGACAAACGGATTGGACAGCGCTTTGCCGTACCACTGGACGGATAAGCCCCGAAGCTCGCTGGCGTGTCGACCGGCATTGAAACTGAACAACACGATGATGCCGATTGGCACGTACAAGAAGAGAAAAACGGCAATAGCGTAGATTCGCACTGTTTTTCCCCTTTACATCAACGATTCGTCGCGGCCAGTTTTACTGCGCATCATCATCCGCATATACAGGCTGACCGTGATCAGCATGATGACTACCAGCGTGACCGATACCGCGGCGCCAAAAGGCCAGTTGCGCGACTGCAGGAATAAATCGACCAGCGCATTGCCAATGAAGAACACCTTGCCGCCGCCAAGAAACGCCGGGATCAGAAATTCTCCCATCAACAGGATAAACACCAGCATGCAGCCGGTTGCTATTCCTGGCATCGACAGAGGCAGCGTGATTTGCATAAAGGTTTTAAATGGCGAGCCTCCCAAATCACTGGAGGCTTCCAACAGGCTCTTGTCGAGTTTTTCCAGCGAGACAAATATGGGAAACACCATCAACGGCAGATAACCATAGACAATGCCCACCAGGACCGCGCCCGGGGTATTGATCAGCCGCACACCCTCGATGCCGATGAACTCCAGCAATGTCGGGATGCCGCGTCCGCCCAGGATGAAAATCCAGGCATAGGTGCGTACCAGCAGGCTGGTCCAGAAGGGCACTATTACCAGGACAAGCAGAAGGAGTTTAAATCGTCGGCTCACTCTCAAAGCCAGATAGTAGGCCAGCGGGTAAGCCACAATCAGGCTCAACAAAGTCCCCAAAGGGGCAATTAACATCGTGTTCTGGAATGCCTTCAGGCGTGAAGGAAGATTGGCATACTGTTCAAGCGTAAAACCGCCGGCATATCCTCCTACCGCCGCGCGTTCACCAAAACTGAAAACCAGGATAACGATGAGAGGTAAGATCAGCAGGAACAGGAACCACATTGAAGTGGGAGCTAACAAAGCAGCTGTTAGCCAGCGGTTCGGCTTACTGTCTTCTCTCATCGTTATCCGTCGTTAAGTCCTACACCTGGATCAGGCAGACTTGAAACGCGCTATGACCTCGGCGCGGATCGGGTCGGTCAGTGTCTGTGCTGCCCCAAATTCGAGGCCATTCATCAGCTCTGCCGCAGGATGCAGAATAGGATCATTAGCCAACGCATCTGGCTGCAACGCAATCGCACGGGCATCGGTAGGCGCATAGCCATGAACCGCGGCGTCTCGAGCCTGAATATAGGGGTCCTGCATGTAGTTGATGAAAGCATAGGCGGCATCCCGATGAGGTGCACCTTTTGGAATCGCGTAGAAGTCCGACCAGATCTCGCCACCATCGGTCGCGATCACGTACTCCATTTCCGGTAGATCATTGTTGAGCTGGGTGCCGTCGCCGTTCCAGCAGATCGACATCCATGCGTCACCGCTGCGAATACCTGGCTGATAATCAGAGGTTATAGCGAACAGATGCGGCTTGGATTTGACCAGCAGTGCTTCAGCCTCGGCCAGTTCTTTGGCATCAATCGAATTGAATGAATAGCCCAGTGCACACAGTGCCGCGCCGATGGTGGTCAGCTGGTAATCATGCACAATGGTATGACCGGAGCCCTTGCCCATGGTTACATCGAAGAAATCTTTCCAGGACTTGGGCTTGCTCTTGATTTTCTTGGTATTGACGATAAATCCCGTGGTTCCCCAGTTCTTCGGCACGCAATACACCTTACCGTTTACCGTAGCGGGACCGGCGAATTTTGGGTTGTTGGCCGCGGCATCGTAATTGGGGATGCGGGACAAATCCAGCTCCTCGATCAGGTCGAGCGCGACATAGTTGGAAATCGTGTAGTTGGTCGGCACGAAAACATCCCAACCCGTCCCGCCAGCCTGTAACTTGGCCAGCATTTCTTCATTCGAACCAAACGCATTGACCTGGATATGCACGCCCGTCAATTCGGAAAATTCATCCAGGTTGACCTGGTTCCAGTAGTTCGGCCAGGTGGAAAATACCAGGCGGTCGCCCAGGTCACCAAATGCGTGGGCCTTGCCTGACCACAGCGATGGCACGGCCGTGCCCATTACGGTCATTGCCGTACCTAGCCCGGTTACGCCCAGAAAATGCCTGCGTGAAATTGAGCCATTCTGATAGCTGCGAAAATACTTCATGAACTTTTTGGCGCTTATCGGTTTATTATCATCGTTAGTTTTACTCATCTTATGCCCTCATCGAAAACGATCCGTTATAATCACAAAGACCATGACTGCCGGATTTACAGCCAGGTCTTAAGCATCTCCAAGCACCAGCGCAGCATCGGATCTCCAGCTTAGGGAGACCATATCGTCTGGCGAAAAACTTCTACTGCTGTGTTCAATGGATTTTGGAGATAGCACCATTACGTCACCGTATCCTTCGGTTGCAACCAGGTATTCCGAGTGCTCACCCAGAAAAATCCGGTTCATCACCCGTCCTTTTACGGCGATGCTGGAATTGGTATCTGTTTCATCTGCAGATTTGATAGAAATCATTTCGGGCCGCACGGCAATGCTGGCCTTGCTCCCGTTACCGAGGCCTGGTGCTTCTTTTGGTTTTTTACCAGTAAGCACTTGGCCGGAATCAAATTTTACCGTGACGCTCGAGCCATTGGTCTCGACGACTTCGCCACTGAAAAAATTGCTCTTGCCGACAAAATCGGCCACATAGCGATTGATCGGTTCATCGTAAAGTTCACGCGGGCTGCCGGACTGGACGATGTGGCCGTCGCGCATGATGCAAATGCGATCGCTCATCGACAGCGCCTCTTCCTGGTCATGCGTCACCAGGATAAAGGTAATACCGACTTCTCTTTGCAGCGTTTGCAATTCAATCTGCATTTCGCGACGCAGTTTGCGGTCTAGTGCTGCCAGGGGTTCATCGAGTAACAAACAGGTCGGGTGGTTAATGAGCGCGCGTGCCAGCGCCACTCTTTGTTGCTGTCCGCCGGATAATTCCCAGACCCTGCGCTTGCCGTATCCGCCGAGCCGCACCAATTCCAGGGTTTCATCCACCCTTTTGCTAACTTCCTGTTTGGCAGGTTTCGGGTTGCGCTGACGCAAGCCGTAGCCAATATTTTCAGCAACATCCATATGCGGGAACAGGGCGTAGTGCTGGAACACCATGTTTACCGGCCGTTTGTGCGACGGGATTCCAACAACCGAGCTACCGCCGATAAAAACTTCTCCTTGCGTGGGTTGATCAAAACCGGCAATCAGTCGCAGTGAAGTAGTCTTACCACAACCGGATGGGCCCAGGAAACTGAAGAAGGCACCACGCTCGACGCTAAGGGATATGTCGTCAACCGCCACGACGTCTTCGAAGCGTTTGGTAACACCGCGAAACTCGATATCAATATCACGTGGACTATTGGATTGATCGACCAACTCCATCCCCCGGCAGGTGCATCTTCCCCCCTCTTTATAATTTAGTCTTGAGTTTTATAGAGAAAATATACTACCATGCAAATTGAGCAAATGCATGCAATTTGCTCAATTTGGGGTATATGCCGCTAAATAAGAAAACAAATGCAAATTGTGTAAATTACTTAAAAAAGGAAAATTCTGTGATGGCGAATAATTCCGGGCGAGCGAAAAAGATCGACCTGGGAAACGCCACCTGGATCTCTTTGTTATCCCAATGTATCGATTCGATCGGTAGGGATCAATTCACCGACACCCTGCTCAGCGCACTTAAATCCATTACCGATTTCGACTACTCGGTTTCCTTCGCCTATCACCAGAACGAAAAGCCGATCTGCCTGTTCCACACCTTTTCACCTGCCGAACGGGTCGTATTTGTCGATGACTACCTGAAGGGCCCCTATTTGCTCGATCCGTTTTTCAAGGCCTGCGGGCGCAAGGTCGATACCGGGCTTTACCGGTTGCAGGATATCGCGCCCGATCGTTTCCTGCAAAGCGAGTATTATCGTTCCTACTACGTACGTACCGGGCTCGCCGAGGAAATCTGTTACACCTTTTACCTGCCGAACGACGTCGCGGTGGTTATCTCGTTAATGCGCTCGGGTGAAAGCCAGCGTTTCTCGGCGCGTGAATTCAGGTTGCTGGAGAGTGTGGTGCCGATCGTCAGTAGTCTGGCGCAGCGTCACTGGCAGGCCGTGCCCGACTGGTTTGAAGTCGACTCGACCGACCAGGAACCGGGTGACAATCCGACCATCATCGAAAATACGGTGGGCGCTGTTTTCGGCCCGCGCATCACACCACGGGAAACCCAGGTAGTCGCGCAGGTACTTGAAGGACATTCGTCGGAATCGATTGCAAAAAGCCTCGGGATATCCGCGGGCACAGTACGCATTCACCGCAGAAACATTTACGCCAAGCTCGATATTTCTTCGCAGCAGGAACTGTTTTCAATTTTTTTTCAAAAAATCAGAACGGTGCGCACATAAGCGCCGAGGTTAGCAACAATTAATAGTCGCCGTAACAGAGCGGTCGACATGACAACGGAGGATTAGACGTGACTAACGACAGCAACACTGGTATCGATCAAACCGGTAATCGCCCCGGCCGTCTGGCTGGAAAAACTGCGGTCATCACCGGTGGGGCCGCCGGCATGGGGCGCACCACTTCGCTGGCTTTCGCCAGGGAGGGCGCCCGCGTCGCCATCCTGGATATTCAGAAGGAGGCCGGCGAGGAAACCGTGCAGATGATTCGCGATGAGGGTGGCACGGCAGAGTTTATCGAGACCGATGTGTCCGACGCGGGACAGGTGGATGCCGCCTTCGATCGGGTTGCCGAAACCCTCGGGGCCTACAACGTGCTGTTCAATCACGCCGGCACCATTACCGTGAAGCCGCTGCACGAATCGACCGAGGATGACTACGATCGTTTGATGGATATCAACGTACGCTCCGCCTTTCTGGTGTGCCGTCGCGCGGTCAAGGAGATGAGCGATAACGGCGGCGGTTCAATCGTCATTACCGCGTCGATTGCCTCGGAGCTTGGTTATGCACTCGAGTCGCTCTACTGCATGACCAAGGGCGCAGTGTTACAGCTCGCACGCGCGATCTCGGTTGAATACCGGGACCAGGGAATTCGTTGTAACGCGGTTTGCCCCGGATTCGTCAAGACGGCGCATGGTCTACGCGAAATCAGTGAGCTGGACCAGGCTGGGCAGGAGTGGGAAGAAGGGGCACTCGCCGACGCGCAAGGGCGCATCTGCGAACCCGAAGAAGTTTCCTCGGCAGTGGTATTTCTGGCCTCGGACGAGGCCAGCTTTATTACCGGCAACGCGCTGTATGTCGACAATGGCTGGTACGCAAAAGGCTAGGGTAAACTCGGCGATAGCGGCCGCTGAAGGTTCAAATTTGAGCGTCTGCAATTTGCAGAAGAGCAGCATCAGATCGATGTGCCAATATTGTGCCTGATTAACTGGCGGTATCTGGCGTTTACTGGCACAAATGGGAATGGAATGCGTCGTAAGTGGCTGATTTTATTAAGTTAGAAAAATAAAAGTCCGACTGAAAATCCTCGTGTCGGTGCCGAGCGCGGACCGGTTCGATTCCGCCCCTGGCAGCACTCTCCTTGATTTTCAACGGGTTACCCTATGGGTGGCACGAGGACTTTTGATCTCCGTGTCTCTGGCAATTATGTGCCCCATTTTCTCTATCTTTATCAATGTTCGCCAAGCGTTTGCCCACGTTGTTCGAATTCGTATGACTGACCAGTTTAAATTAGCTGTCATCTTTAGAAACTCTATTTGCCAGGCGACCCAGTAAGAATCGCACTAATAACCAACAATGCGATTTGACATCCTCACACTTCGAATCGGCAAAGCGGGAACTTGAGAGTGATTGAATTGAGGCATAGTTTTGGAAGACGCGCAGGTTTCGCAGGTTGTAGCAACGAAGACCCTGAAGACCTGCTCGGACACAGGAATAGCGGCAGGATTAGAGGGTTCGGTGAAATTGCGAATGATAATCATTTGTTGCCGACCCCTTTACTTCCCAGGATGTTATGCTGAAAAGCAGTACAGCCTCGAAAGGATGCGATCATGTTGCCAGCTGGCAGGAAAGCCAGCACGAATATTCTTCACTATGCGCACGATGCGCTCAAGTTGGACTTCTGCAGGCAGACATCCGCAGGTTGCCTATCGCGAAAAGGCTTGGGGTGGTTAGTCTGATATTGTAGAATTAGGCTGCTACTGATCGGGCCCAGGAGCCAGTCGGACTATGGATAAATCGGCTGGCTCCTGGTACAGATTGGTACTGCGGTGCGTAACGTAAGGAGAAAAGATATGAAGCTGCTGGTGGCATTAGACCTTTCCGAATCAACGGAGTTAATTATGAAAGAAGCGGAAGAAGTAGCTAAAAAAATGTCAGCCCAAGTATGGATTCTGCATAACGCAGAGCCGGCGCCGGACGTCCTTGAATTCAGAGCGGACCCGCAAGCTGCTAGAGATTCGCTCGCGGAAAAATTCCACCGTGAGCATCGCCAGATTCAGGAGATAGCAAAGCGATTACGCAAAGAAGGCCTGGAAGCAACGGCGCTCCTTGTGCACGGGCCAACGGTAGAAGTAATTCTTAAGGAGGCCTCGGATCTGGACGTAGATATGATCGTTGTGGGTTCTCATGGACGAGGCGCGGTCTATCATCTTATTATGGGAAGCGTTAGCGAAGGGATTCTCCATAAATCCCGATGCCCGGTCCTCATTGTCCCAACGCGTAAAAGTGCCTGATAGATAAAATGGCTCCAGATCTAATATCTCGACACTTTGCTCCGTCGTCCGGAACAGGTTATTTTTTTGACAATGTCTGGACTGACCGGGCTGTTAATTGGAGTCCAAAATTT